>CALFSR010000221.1 GCA_937916565.1 uncultured Bacillota bacterium
GCATGCCGCCCATGCGGTATGTGGGCGTGCCGGCCTACGCGGACCTCGTGCGGGACGGTCTCGGGCCGTGGCTCAACGCCCCGACCGCGCAGCCGTAACAAACGGCACCGGTTTACGGGTTCGACCGTCCATCGCCCGCCCGTCGCATCAACCACCGCTCTCTCCCGGGAGGCGGCCCCCCGTGGGGCCGCCTCCCGGCGCTTTCCGTTGCGGCGCGACCTCCCCCCGGGCATAACCCCTTTCCCTGCGGCCCCATCTTTTCCACGCGCGGCGATGGTAGAAAAGAGAACAAATAGGAAGCTCTTTCCGCTTGCATAAAGCCCTCATATAGCATCCTTCGTCCTCGCAAGGGGACGAAATATTCGCACAAGGGAAGGTGACCGTATTGACGCTGCGCAGGTCGTTTGGCTTGTCCCTCGTCGCAGTGGCCATCGCCGTCCTGATGGCCGTGTCTGCCCTCGCCGCACCAGTGGAGACAGGGCCGTCGGTTCGGTCGCGCCTGGGCGTAGTTTCCGCGGGACATGCCCTGGCCGCCCAGGCGGGCGCGGAGATTCTAGCCCGGGGCGGCAACGCCGTCGACGCCGCGGTGGCCGTGTCGTACGCGCTCGCGGTCGTGGAGCCGTACGCGTCCAACCTCGGCGGCGAAGGCTACATGGTCATCAGCTTGGTGGACGGCACGGACGTCGCCATCGACTTCCGTTCCCGTGCTCCGCTGCACGTCACGGTGCACACGCCGGCCGAGGTCGGTTTCCGGTCTCATGGGATTTACTCGACTATGCTCCCCGGTCTCGTCAAGGGCACCGAGCTGGCGCTGCAAAAGTACGGGACCATGACGCTGGCGGAAGTCCTGGAGCCGGCCATCCGCCTGACCGAAGAAGGCGTCGTCGTCGACGGCGTGCTGGCGACCAGCATCGCCGACGGCTACAACACGATGCTCCAGTACCCCGACTTGGCGGCCATCTGGCTGGACAACGGCCTCATCCCCGAGACGGGCACCATCATCCGGCAGCCCGACCTGGCCAAGACGCTGCGGCTCATCGCCGAGCACGGCTCCGACGTCTTTTACAAGGGCGAAATCGCCGAGGCCATCGAACGGGCCACCAACGGCTGGCTCGACCGGGAATCCCTGGCCGCCTACGAGGCCTATGAGCGCCCGGTCGTCCGCGGCACGTACCGGGGCTATGAGGTGCTGGGCGCCCCGCCCATCGTCTCCGGCGTGCGGGTCCAGGAAACCCTCAACATCCTCGAAAACTTTGACCTCAAGTCCTACGGCTCCGTCATGTCGCCGGAGGCCGTGCACATCGTCGCCGAGGCCCTCAAGCTGACCCTGGCCGACTTCGAAGCGTACTCGTGGGATCCGAACTTCTACCGCCTGCCGGTGGAAGGGCTGCTCTCCAAGGAGTACGCCAAGGAGCGCGCTCGCCTCATCGACCTCAAGCGGGCCCAGTCCTTTGAGCCCGGCGACCCGTACGCCTACATGGCCATCGCCTACGACGTGCCGACCTACTCCTTTGACGAGTCCTGGTCCACGACCCACTTCGGCGTGCTGGACAAGGACGGCAACGCGGTGGCGGTCACGCAAACCATCAGCTCCATCTGGGGCAGCCGCGTCGTCATTCCCGGGTACGGCTTTATCATGAGCAACCACTTCGCCCAGTTCCCGGTGTTTGACGCGAGCGACCCGTTCCGGCCGGACTACGCAGCGCCCCTCAAGTCGACCAAGACCAACCTGTCGCCGACCATCATCAAGAAGGACGGGAAGGTCAAGTTCGTGGTCGGTTCGCCGGGCGGCGCGCGCATCCCGACCAGCACTGTGCAGATGATCGTCGCCATGCTGGACTTCGAGATGGACCTCGAAGAAGCCATGCTGGTGCCCAAGACGTACCCGGACAACGACCTCAGCTTGGACCTCGAGGGCGGTTATCCCGAGGAAACCATCGAGGCCCTCAAGGCCATGGGCCACCGGGTGACGACCCGCCTGCCGCTGCAGCGGGTGTTTGGTTCGTTCAACGTCGTCTGGGTCGAGGACGACGGGACTATGTGGGGCCGCGGCTCCTACCGGCGTGACGGCGGTGCCTCCGCCCCGCTGGAGATCTTGCAGCCCGCCGTCGTGTACTAAACGCCACCCGTACCGGATGGCGCCGGCCGGGGCGCAGCAGCGCCTCGGCCGGCTTTGTATTCGAGATCGAGCCAATGCCCGGCTGGCTCTAACCCGGGTGCAGGCTATGCAGCAAGGCACGGAGTTTGCAGCAAGGCACAGGGTATGCAATAAGGAGGTCTTGTCATGAAGCAGTTTCACATCGCCGTTCTCGTGCTGGGAATCTTGCTCTTTGCGGGCGCAGCCGCCGTTCCGGCGCTGGCGGCTCAGTTCGAGGCGCCCGCGTTCATCACGTCGGCCGGTCAAAGCCCCGGCGCCCTGATGGTCC
>CALFSR010000222.1 GCA_937916565.1 uncultured Bacillota bacterium
CCTGGGCCGATGCCGCCCCCCCCGGGGCGCCGGGCAACAGCCGGCATACCGCGTCCAGCACCACCATGGCGGGCAGTTCCCCGCCGGTGAGCACGTAGTCGCCGATGGACAGCTCCTCGTCCACCAGCGTGCGCACGCGCTCGTCCACGCCTTCGTAGTGACCGCAGACCAGCACCAAGTGCGGCTTTTGCGCGAGTTCCCATGCGCGCTTCTGCGTAAATGGATGCCCTTGAGGATCCATCAGGATCACGTGCGTGGCGCTGCTCTCCCGCACCGACTCGATGGCGGCAAACAAAGGCTCCGGCTTCATTACCATGCCCGGGCCGCCGCCGTAAGGCGTATCGTCCACGATACGGTGCTTGTCGGTGGTGAAGTCGCGGATGTTCACAAGCTGCACTTCCAGGATGCCCCGCTGCCGTGCCCGGCCCACGATGCTGTGGTCCAGGGGGCCAGCGAACATCTCGGGGAACAGCGTCAACACGTGCACCCGCACCCGCGTCACTCCAACCCGGGCAAAAGCTTTACGTCAATACGTCCTTGAGCCACGTCGATGCTCTGGATCACGTCCCGCACGGCCGGCAGGAGAAGCTCGTCCTTCTCGCCCGGCCGGCTGACCACGTAAACATCGTTGGCTCCGGTCTCCAGCACGTCCCGCACGACACCCAGGTGACGGCCGGTTTCGTCGTACACGGACAACCCGATGATGTGAAACACGTAGTACTCTCCCGGCGGCAACGGGTGCACATCGGCCGCCTTCACCTGCAGGCGTGCCCGGCGCAGCCCTTGGGCGGTCTCCCGGTCGTCGATGCCGGCGAGTTTCACCAAAACGACCTTCCGGTGCACCCGGGCGTGCTCCACCGCCCGTTCCGTGCGCGCCCCGTCGCCCTGGGCGACATAGACGCGCTCGAGCCCGACGAACCGCTCCAGGTGGGCCGTGAGCGGCATCACCTTGAGCGTCCCGCGCACGCCGTGGGCGCCGAGGATTTCCCCGATGGTCACGAACTCCACCACGGGACTGCCTCCCACCGTGCGCCGCGCCCGCCGCGCCTAATCCGCGATCTCGACGTGCACCAAGCGACCGTCGCGAGCGGCCGCCGCCTTGATTAAGGTGCGGATGGCCTTGGCCACCCGGCCTTTGCGGCCGATCACCTTGCCGAGGTCGGCGTCGTCAACCGACAGTTCCAAGACGAGCGACCGCTCGCCGGTCACCTCATGCACCCGCACCGCGTCGGGCATGCTGACGAGCTGCTGGGCGACGTACTCGAGGAGTTCCTTCACGGGTTACCCTCCCCGCTCTGCCGGCGCCTACGCCTCGCCGCCGGCCGACGGCGTCTTGAACTTCTCCCACACGCCCGCCTTCTGCAGTAGCGCCCGGGCCGTATCCGACGGCTGGGCTCCCTTGCGCAGCCACTCCAGGGCCCGCTCCTCGTCGACGACGATTTGGGCCGGTTCGGCGATGGGGTTGTAGTGGCCGAGCTGGTCGATGAACCGCCCGTCCCGGGCAGCACGCGAATCGGCCACTACCAGACGATAAAAGGGGCGCTTCTTGGCTCCCATGCGCTTTAGGCGAATGCGGACAGCCATGCCCTCACCTCCGTTTCTCCATGCACAGATTGCGAACATGTCGCTGTTGTCAATGGCCAAAAAGCCGTGCCAGCATGCCCTTGCGCCGGCGCGGGCCTTTGCCCCCGCCGAGCTGCTTGAAAAGCACCCGGGTCTGCTCGAACTGCTTGAGCAGCCGGTTGACATCCTGCACCGACGTGCCGCTCCCTCGGGCGATGCGCCGCCGGCGGCTGCCGTTGATGATCGCCGGCTGGGACCGCTCCTCGGGCGTCATCGACTGGATGATCGCCTCAATGCGCTTTAGCTGTTTTTCGTCCACCTGCAGCCCTTGCAGCTGCTTGGCGCCGCTGAAACCCGGAATCATGCCGAGCACCTGATCGAGTGGACCCATGTTGCGCACCTGGCGCAGCTGTTCGAGGAAATCCTCCAGCGTAAACTCGGCGGAGCGCAGCTTGGCCGCCAGCTTTTCGGCGGCTTCCGCATCCATGGCGGCCTGGGCTTTCTCAATGAGCGTCAAGACGTCGCCCATGCCCAGAATCCGAGACGCCATGCGCTCAGGGTGAAACGGCTCTAGCGCGTCCACCTTTTCGCCCATACCCACATACTTGATGGGCTTGCCCACTACCGCCCGCACTGACAGCGCCGCTCCGCCCCGGGCGTCGCCGTCCAGCTTTGTCAGGATAAAGCCGGTCAGCTCCAGTTGCTGGTTGAACCGCTCGGCCACGTTGACCGCTTCCTGACCGGTCATGGCGTCGAGCACCAGGAGTGTTTCCTTGGGCTCCACCGCTGCGGCGATGCGCTCGACTTCCTGCATAAGCTCATCGTCGATGTGCAGCCGGCCGGCGGTATCAATGATCACCACATCATTGCCGTGGGTCTTGGCGTGCGACAGCCCGGCCTGGGCGATATCCACCGGATCGTGGCGCTCTCCCAGCGTAAACACGGGGATGCCCAGCTGCTCGCCGAGCACCTGCAGTTGGCGGATGGCCGCGGGCCGGTACACGTCCGCAGCCACCAGCAACGGCCGGTGCCCCTGCCTCTTGAGGGCGTTGGCCAGCTTGGCGGCGGACGTCGTCTTACCGGCGCCCTGCAAACCTACAAGCATCAAGACGTGCGGCGGCCGACCCGTCAAGCCCAAGCGCGCGTGGCTCCCGCCCATGAGCCCTGTGAGCTCTTCGTGGACGATCTTGATGACCTGCTGCCCAGGGGTGAGGCTTTGCATCACCTCTTGGCCCACAGCCCGTTCCCTCACGCGCGCAAGAAAATCCTTGACGACCCGGAAATTGACGTCGGCTTCCAGGAGCGCCAAGCGCACTTCCCGCAGCGCCTGTTCGACGTCTTTTTCCGAGAGCTTCCCGCGCCCCTTGAGCTTGCCTAAGGCGGACTGCAACTTTTCCGCCAGATTGCTAAACAACAGTCCACCGCCTCTGTCCGGCCTGTGCCCGTGCTCTGCGGCACCTTGTCCCGCGCCTAGCTGCCTTCACGCCTCGTCCGCCGCCAGCGTGCGAAGCCGCTCCTGAACAGCCTCGAGCCTCTCGCGAATACGGCTGCCCAGCGCCGCACCACCGGCCTGCCCTTCACCTGAGGAGTCGCCGCCGTGTTCGAACGCGCGCGCCAATTCCTCAAGCACGGCCGATAGTTCCTGGTCGAGCTCGACCACCAGCTGCCGCTCCCTCAAATACCGCGCGACGAGGGCCAGCTTGGACTCGAGCTCCTCCAGCGTGCGCTCGGCCCGCTTGAGGATGTCGTACACCGCCTGCCGGCTGACACCGTGCTGCTCGGCGATCTCCCCCAGGGAGAGGTCGTCGTGGTGGTACAGCTCAAAGAAAGACCGCTGCTTCTCCGTAAGCAACTGGCCGTAGAAGTCGTAGAGGAGATGCATGCGGACCTGCTTGTCGGCCGACACGGGACGCGGGCTCACTCCTGTTAAGCAAACGCGCTTTACAGGGGTCAGTATACTTTCCCCATGGCCCGTTGTCAAGAGAACAGGGCCCGCACAAAGGCGTCCGGGTCAAAGTCCTGCAGGTCGTCAACGCCTTCGCCGACTCCGACGAGCTTCACCGGCAGCCCCAGCTCGCCCGCGATGGCGATCACGATGCCGCCCTTGGCGGTACCGTCCAGCTTGGTGAGAACGATACCCGTCAAGGGCACCGCCTGGCCGAAAAGGCGTGCCTGGGAAATGCCGTTTTGCCCCGTGGTCGCATCGAGGACGAGCAACCCCTCGGACAGGTCGCCCTCGAGCCGCTCCTTCAGCACCCGGTGCACCTTCTTGAGCTCTTCCATCAGGTTGGTGCGGGTCTGAAGGCGGCCCGCGGTGTCCACCAGCAGCACGTCGGCGTCCCGTGCGATGGCCGCTTGGGCTGCGTCAAAGGCCACCGCGGCGGGGTCCGCGCCGGCCTGGTGCGCGATGACCGTGGCGCCCGAGCGCTCACCCCATGCCTGCAACTGCTCGATGGCCGCCGCCCGGAACGTGTCCGCTGCCCCTACGACGACCCGCTTGCCCGCCTGGCGAAATCGGTACGCAAGCTTCCCGACGGTCGTCGTCTTGCCCGCGCCGTTGACGCCCACGATCAGCATCGCCGTCAGGCCCGCCGGTTTCACCGCCAGCGGTTTCGCCACCGGCTTGAGCACCGACAAGATCTCCTGCTGCAGGAGCGCCTTGACGCCGGCGGCGTCCCGGGGATGCTCGGTACGCACCCGTTCCCTGAGCGCGTCCATGATCCGCATGGTGGTGGCCACACCGGTGTCGGCCTGGATGAGGGCTTCCTCAAGCCCTTCGTACACTTCCTCGTCGATGCGGCCGTGACCGCCGAGAATGGCGTCCACCCGCTCGGCGAACCCGGCGCGCGTGCGGGCCAGCCCCTCCCGCAGCCTCTGCAGAAACCCGCCTCCAAACGCCATCAAAATCCCTCCACACAGACTTTCGCCGCCGCCCGCCGCCGGCGTTGTCCTGCGCGCGCAGTTCCCTCGCTCAAGCGCTCGTCACCTGTGCCTGCGCCTGCTTCAAGTCTAGGGAAACAAGCGTCGAAACGCCCGGCTGCGCCGCGGTGACGCCGTACAGAACGGTTGCCGCCTCCATGGTCGTCGCCCGGTGGGTGATGACAATGAACTGCGCTGTCCTGGCGGCGTCCTCCAAGAGCCGCCGGAAGCGGCTTAAGTTGGCCTCGTCCAGGGCGGCGTCAATCTCGTCCAGCACGTAGAAGGGGCTCGGATTCACCCGCAGCATGGCAAAGAGCAGCGCGATGGCGGTCAGCGCCCGTTCGCCGCCCGACAGCGCCAGCAGGTGCTGGATGCGGCGGCCGGGAAGCTGGACGTGCACGTCAACGCCGCCGTCCGGTGGCACCAAGGAAAGCTGAGCACGGCCTCCGCCGAACAGCTGCTGGAACATGGCGTCGAACGCCGACGCCACCTGCTCGAGCGTCGCGGTGAACCGCTCCTCGCTGATGCGGTCAAGGCGCGCGATGGCTTCCTCCAGAGACCCGGCGGCCCGCTCGAGGTCCGCTTGCTGCTCCCTGAGAAACGCCAATCGCTGTTCCAGCTCGGCCAGTTCCTCCGAGGCGGCGAGGTTGACGGCGCCCAGGGCCTCGAGCTCCGCCTGCAGCCGCTGTATCTCCCGGGGCGAGCCGTCCCCGCCGGCTGCCAGCTCGGCCGCTTGCTCCGGGGCCACCCCAAGTTCCGCCATGCGCTCTGCGAGGCTCTCCAGCGCCGCTTGGTGACGCCCGTGTTCCGCTTCCATGGCCCAGACGTGCTCCCGCGCGCTCTCGGCCGCCTTAGCCGCTGCCTGCCGGGCGCTTTCCGCGGAGGCGGATTGCGCCTTGGTGCCGTCCAAGGCGGCCATGGCCCCGGCTACCCGCTCGCGTGCCGCAGCCGCCGCGGCCTCGGCCTCCGGCAAAAGCGTTGCCAATCGCCGGGCCTCAGCCACGAGGCGCTCGCGCTCGGCCGTGAGGGCCGCCTCTTCCCGGGCAAGCCGCGCCTCCTCTTCCCCGACGGCGGCATGCTGGGCCGTGAGCTGCTCCCGCTCCCTCTGTAGGCCCCGAAGCGCTTCCTCTTGGGCCGCGAGACGTGCCCGCTGCTCGCTCAGGGCGTCTTGCCGCCGGCGCCGTCCTTCTTCCTCGCGGCGGCTCTGCTCGGTCAGGTCGGCCAAAGCCTGGCGCAGCTCATCCTCGCGGGCCTCAAGGGCAGCCACTTCCTCCTGCAGCCCCGCTAGCCGCTGCGCCGCCTGCGCGGCAGCCGCCTCGGCTTCGGCCCGCTCCTCCAAGTTGAGGGCAATCGACTTCTCAAGTCGCTCCAGGTCTTTGGCGAGCGACTGCTGCAGCTGCCGCTGCCGGGCGAGGGCGACCTCCTCCTCCTGCGCGGCGGCCCGAGCGGCGGCAAGCTGCTCTTCAATCGCTTCCACCTGGGCCGCGACGGCCAAAGCCGCCTGCTCTGCCTCAGCGAGCTGCCCCTGGAGCTTTCGCGCCCGCTCGGCGAGGTCCCGCAGCTCACGGCGACGGGCCAGCAGCCCCCCGCCGCCGTCCGTCGACGCCGAACCGCCCGTGACAGGACCGCCGGGCACAACCAGTTCGCCGGCGAGCGTCACGAGGCGCACGCCAGCTGAAAGCCTTCGCGCCAGCTCCAGCGCCCTTGGCAGCGCCTCGACTACAAGGGTGCGCCCAAGCAGGTGGTCGGCCACGATGCGCACCGCGGGATCATGGTCCACGAGCTCCGCAGCCCGGCCGACGACGCCCGGGGTCCGCAAAACATCCGCGTGCTCCGCAGGCCAAGGCCGGCCCCGCAGCGTCTCAAGGGCGAGGAACGTAGCCCGGCCCGCCCGCCGTGCTTTGAGGAAGTCAATGGCCCGCTGCACGGCCTGCTCGTCCGCCATCACGAGGTATTGCAGGGACGCCCCGAGGGCCACATGGATGGCGGTTTCCACGCGGGCAGGCACCACCAGGAGCTGGGCAACCGTTCCCACGAGCCCCGGGAGCGGGGGCGCCGCGCCCAGCACGGCCTTGACGGCAGGCTGGTAGCCGGCATGGCTCTCCTCCAGCCGCTCCAGAGCTTGGCGCGTCGCCCGCACCTCGGACAACTGGGCCCGGATCTGGTCAACGGAGCGGCGCGCCTCCGTGAGGGCTTGGCGCAAGCCCGCAAGCGCCGCCTGCGCAGCCTCGGCCCGGGACTTGTGCTCGTGAAGCCTTGCCGCGTGGGCGGCGGAAGCCGCCTCAGCCTCCGCCAGCGCGGCCTTGGCGGCGTCCCGCTCGGTCGCCAGCGCCGCCAGCGCTGCGCCCAGCCGCTCCCGCCGGGCGTGCTCCCCCTTGATCTCGCCGTCGAGACGGCGCAGTTCGTTGCGGAAATGGGCAAGCCGCTGCAGCACCTCGATGACCTCGGCCCGGGCCTGCTCCAGCTGGACCGCCACCTCCTGGTGCTGTGCCTCATACGCGGCGAGCTCTCGCTCCTGGGCGGCAGCCTGCTCCCGCCAGGCAAGAACGGCGGCCTCCTGGGCCGCGATTTGCGACGCGAGTTCCTCGACCCTCCGAGCGGCTTCCTGCTGCTCCTGGGTCCGCCGTTTCCGGTCAGCCTCTATCCCCGCGAGCTGGCGGGCGATACCGGCCGCTTGTACCTCGGCGAGCTCCAGCCCGTGAACGAGCTCAGCCCGTCGGGATTCAGCCAGCGCCAGGGCTTGCCGGGCGTCCTCGAGATCGGTTTCGGCCCTAGCCAACTCGGCGCGCCGCTCCTCCGCAGCCGCCTCGGCCGCTGCCAGTTCCCGCTCCGCGGCGTCAAGCGACGCCCGAGCGGCGGCCAGCTGCTCCGCGCCGCGCTCCCAGCGCTGGGATGCGGCGATCCACTCCCGGGCAACCCGCGCGGTCTGGTGCTGCCGGAGGGCGGCTGACAGCTCCCGCCAGCGCGCGGCGGCCTCGGCCTGGACGCTTAAGTCCTGCGCGCGAGCCGACAGCTCGGCCACCAGATCCCGCACGCGCTCTAAGTCCGCCTGAGCTTGCCCGAGCTTTTGGACGGCCTCCCGCTTCTGCGCCTGGTAGCGGCTCGTGCCCGCCGTCTCCTCCAAAAGCGCGCGCCGGTCCTGGGGATGGGCGCTGAGAACGCTGTCGACTTCCCCCTGCCCTACGACCGCCATGCCGCCCTTGCCGAGCCCTGTCCCGAGGAACAGGTCGTGAATGTCCTTGAGGCGAACGGGCTCACCGTTGATGAGGAACTCGCTCTCACCCGACCGGTAGACACGTCGCGTGACCGCGACTTCGCTGAAGGGCAAAGGCAGCGATTCGTCCGTATTGTCCAAAAGCAGGGTCACCTGGGCCATGCCGAGAGGCTTGCGGGTGGCGGTGCCGTTAAAGATAAGGTCGGGGGTCCTGGGCGAGCGCAGGGCCCGGCTGCTCTGCTCGCCCAATACCCAGCGGATCGCGTCCACGATGTTGCTCTTGCCGCTGCCGTTGGGCCCGACGATGGCGGTAATGCCTGGCTCAAAGCGCAGTTCGGTCTTGTCGGGGAACGACTTGAAGCCCAGAAGCTGCAGGGCCGAAAGGCGCAACCGGGTGGCACCTCCTTGGTAACCACCCATGCATTGTACCATAGGGCGCGGATGATTTTAACCGCTAAGGCGGACGTTGAGCCGCATGCAAAGGTCTTTGCGACGCCTGCTGGCCGCAGGCACCCTCGGGTCCAGCAGCGACCCGTACCGCTCCACGAGGCGCCGCAGCTTAAGGCGGACCCGCGTGCGGGCGTTGTCCACCGCCTTGGCGCTTACGCCGATGGCCCGTTCGATCTCCTGGACCGAGTAGCCCTGCAGGAGAAGGCTGAACACCGTATATTCCAAGAGCGACAGGTGGCTGCGCAAAAGGCGCGCCAAGTGCTGGGACACAAGCTTTTCCGCCACGCACTCAAGGGGGTCAAGTTGCGACGCGTCGTCGCAGCGTTCAAGGATAGTGCGCGAATCTTCGCCGGAAGGGCAGCTGTAGAGCGACACGGCCCCGTTGAGAGCCTTGTGCTTATTGCTGGTTGTCTGCTTGACGGCGTTGTGGACTTTGCGGGCAATGCAAAGATACGCGAACGAGCTGAACTTGACCGGGAAGTCGTGCGGCCGGTACTCCGCGATCGCCCCGAGGAGTCCGATGAGGCCCTCCTGTACCAGGTCGTCGAACTCAAGGAAGCGCGAAGAGTAGCGACGCACGATGTGCTTAACCATGGGAATGTACTTCGCAACCAAGGCCTCCTTGGCTTCCGTGTCCCCGGCCCGGATACGGACAAGCAAGGCCAGATCCCGCTCTTGATTGCCCTCGCCGCGCATCGCGTCCCCTCCTTGTCCCGCCAGCCGTCCTTGGTTCAAAATCTATGGCTTGTCTTGGGGGACTATGACGCGAGGCGCGGCGAAGGCAGGCCG
>CALFSR010000223.1 GCA_937916565.1 uncultured Bacillota bacterium
TGGCCTTGGCCACCAGGGTGTCGCCCTGGCGAATCTCGCACTCGCAAAACGCGAGCCTCCGGCCGAGGGACGCGACGGAGCCCCGGGCCACGATCCGCCCTGGCTTGGCGGCCTTGATCATGTTGGCGTTGAGCTGCGCCATGAGCGTCCTGTAGGTCTCCATATCGATGAGCGACTGTACCGCCTGGCCCATGGCCGTGTCCGCCAGGCTGAGCAGCACGCCGCCGTGGACGATGCCCGCCCGGTTCAAATGTCGTTCATCCGCATCCAACACGATGACGGCTTCCCCGTCGCTCTTCTTCTCCACGACCCAGCCCAGGAGTTCACTGTAGCCCACGCGGCGTCCCCCTCTTTTTAGATCCGGCTTCGGCCCGCTCCGGCGATTGGCATCCCCATCCGTTCGCTCCGACGACGACAGCCGCGAACCCTCGACGACGGCCACGGCGCTCCGGCGGTCGACCGCCGCCGTAGCCGCACGGGGCAATTATTCTCTTCCGAAGTGTGCGGTCCTGTTCGCTCCCGGCCGCTGCGCCCGCCTGCCCGGCGATGTGACATAGCCGGTTAGGTTTGCTATCCTGGGGCTGAAGCCTCGTTTCAGGAGGGCGGGCGCGTGGCGAGCACGGCCCACGCCCAGCGGAGAGGCCTTTCGCGCGGGGCGCCCGGCCGTTGCCGTAGCCAGCAGTTGCCGCCGCAGAACATGATGGAGGTTGTAGGTGCCATGTCCCACGCGACGCAAGAAGCAACCAAGACCAACCGGTTTCAACTCGAAAACCGCCGGCTGCCTGACTCCGTGCTGACGGAGGCGATCCTGACGATGACGTCCCATGCCTCGGTCCGGCACTACAAGCCCGATCCGGTGCCGCCCGAAGCTGTGGAGGCCATCCTCACCGCCGCCCGCAGTTCGGCCACCTCGTCCAACCTGCACATGTACAGCATCATCGTGGTGACCGACGGGGAGCGCCGGGAGCAGCTCGCGCAGCTTTCCGAGCAGGATCAGGTGCGCCAAGCGCCGCTGGTTCTCGTCTTTTGCCCGGACTTGCACCGTCTCGAGCGGGTGTGCGAACGGCAAGGCTATCCCTTTGCGGACCGGAATACGGAGATGTTTATGCAGGCCGTCGTGGACGCGGCGCTGGCCGCGCAAAACGCCGCCGTGGCCGCCGAGAGCCTTGGCTTTGGCACATGCTACATCGGCGCGATCCGAAACCGGCCGGTGCAGGTGGCGCAGCTACTTAAGCTGCCGCCCCGCACCTTTGCGCTGGTCGGGCTCACCATCGGCTACCCGGCCCGCCCCGCCAAGCTCAAGCCCCGCCTGCCGGCCCAGGTGACGGTGCACTACGAGGAGTACAGCGAGGACGGCCTCGAGGAAGGCCTCGCCGCATACGACGAGATCATGGCGAGCAGCGGCATCTACAAAAATCGTGAGGTTCCGGTCGAGGGACAGCCGGGGGTAACGCGGCTTTACGGCTGGTGCGAGCACTCCGCCCGCCGCATGTCCAAGCCGCACCCGCTGCGCCACAATATGAAGGAGCACCTCCAGCAGCTCGGGTGGGACTTCGTCTAAACGGCGACGGCCCGCCGGAGCCGCACCCGCTAAACGGCGACGACTCGTTGGAGCCGCACCCGCTGGAGCCGCGACGTATACGCGTAGACCGTAGAAGGCCGCCGGAAACCGGCGGCCTTCTCGCTCCGACAGCGGCGGTGGCGGCCCGGACCGTTGCGGCCGCGGCCCGACGAGACTACCGCAGTCCCGTCAGGACGTCCCGCAGCGTTTCCACGATCCGGTCAGCCTCGGCGGTCGTAAGCACCAGCGGCGGCGAAAGCGTGATGGAGTTGCCCAGGCCCGCCGCGGTGCCTCCCGAACGCCCGACGATGACGCCCCGCTCCTTGCAGCCGCGGATAACCGCCGCCATGCGGGCCCCGTCCAAGGGCTGCTTGGTTTCTTTGTCGGCCACGAGCTCGACGGCCGCGAGCAGCCCCTTGCCGCGCACGTCGCCTACCCACGGCAGCTCCCGCAAGGTTTCCAGGCCCGCCAAAAGGTGCGCTCCGACCCGGGCGGCTGCGCCGGGCAGGTCCTCCCGCTCCATAATCTCGATGGTCTTAAGCCCCGCCGCGCACGCCGCCGCGTGGCCGCCCCATGTGTTGACCTGAACGGCTTCCCGGGCCTCCTCGGGTTCACCCAGGAACGCGGAGAAGACCTCGTCCGTGGCCAGCACGGCGCCAAGCGGCTGGTAGCCGCTGGTGAGTCCCTTGGCCACCGTGATCATGTCGGGTTCGAGGCCGTAGTTCTGGTACGCAAACCACTTGCCCGTGCGCCCGAAGCCGTTGATGACCTCGTCGAGGATGAGCAGGACGCCGTAACGGCGGCAAACGTCCTGCACGATGCGCCAGTACTCGGGTGACGGGACGAGGACGCCGACGCCGCTCTGGATGGGTTCCATGACGACCGCGGCGACGGTTTCCGGGCCCTCGGCCACGATGGCATACTCAACAGCCTTCGCGGCCGCGATGTCGGACGCTTCGCCTCCAAGGCCAAACGGGCAGCGATAACGGTAGGGCGGAGGCACGTGCACAAACCCGTCGCCGTACGGACCAAAGCGCCGCTTCCGCTCGGCGAGCCCGCCCACGCCCAGGGTGCCGAGGCTTGTGCCGTGGTAGGCGAAGTAGCGGCCGATAAACTTGTAGCGCGGCTCACCGGGGTGCGTCTGGCGGTGGTACTGGCGTGCGAGCTTCATGGCGGCTTCGTTGGCCTCGGTGCCGCTGTTGACGAAATATGTGTGGCGCAGGCGCCCGCCCGTCAGGTCGGCGAGCTTGTCGGCCAGCTCGGCCGCGGGCCGGTTGATCTGGAGATGCGGGTAGTAGGGCAGTTCCAAAAGCTGCTGGTACACGGCGTCCGCGATCTCCCGCCGGCCATAGCCGACGTTGACGCACCACAGGCCTGCCATGGCGTCTAGGTACTCGCGCCCTTCCGCGTCGACGATGGTGGAGCCGTAGGCCCGCTCCACCACCATGAGCGGCCGCTTGTCCAGCCCCTTGTGCTGCGTCATCGGGTGCCATACGTGGTCATAGTCCGTCCGCACGATGTCTTGCGCTGACTTGTCCGTCAAAGCGATTCACCCCCGTACGCGCTGCGTACCGAATTTCTCGTCGGCCGCCTCACCGCGGCGTGATCGTGGCGCCCGGCAGTCCCCGGAGGAGCGCCTCGACGACGTTGGAGCGCACCTCGGCGCGGCTGCGGCCGCGAATATCCACCCAGCAGCACACCGTGACCGTCACCACGTTGCCGGCCTGCTTGCTGGCCAGCACCGCGGGCTTAGGATCAGCCGCCACGCCCCCGGCGGTCGCCACCAGGCGCAGGCACTTCTCCCGCAGCTCATCGAGGGTTTCCCCGTTGCTCGAAGTCACCTCGACCTCGATCCGGTGCACCGGCGTGGCTGTAAAATTGATGATCGTGCCGTTGAGGATGTTCTTGTTGGGCACCACGATTAGGCGGCCGTCGTCCATGCGCAGCACGGTATCGCGGATGCGGATGTCTTCCACGACGCCCTCGGCTCCGGCCACGGCCACCAGGTCGCCAATCTTGAACGGATGCTGCAGCATCAGCATGATGCCCGCCAGGAAGTTCCCGAATATGTCCTGAAACGCGAAGCTGACGGCGAAACCGGCGACGCCCAGGGTGGCCACGAGCGCCGTCAAGTCGGCGCCGACGGTACCGAGGGACGTCACAAGGCCGAGGCCGATAAAGACGTACCAGATGGTGCGCTCCAAAATCCGCACTACGTGCACCTCCGCGCCCGTGCGGGTTATGGCTCTCCCCGCAAGGCGCGCCGCGTACTTGCCCCCAACCCAAAAGACGAGCAACAGCGCCAGGGCGCCCAGCACCACCGGAGCGGCGTCCATAATGCGCACGAGATAGACCCGCAGAATGTTGGAAGCCGTCAGCGCCATCTCGTATAGCGTGCTGTTCATCCGACATCCCCCTATCAAGGCCGGTTCCCCGCCTACACTCGGGAAACCGACTGCCAGCGGCGCGACCCCACGCTCGGGAAACCGCCCTGCGCTTGAGGAACCGGCCCGCGCGTATAGGAACCCTCTCTCCAAACGCTGGCATGTGAGACCGTAATTCCCTCCGGCGGGGGCGCGATCCTACTTCTTTCGGCCCAGGCTGTGCCCCCGATGCCTGCTCGTCGTGACCACACCCCCATTTTCAATCCGACCACGCAGGAAAAGGTGTTGGCGCGCATACGCCGAACACCATCCTATCCACTATCCCAATCTCCGCCCAGCCGCAGCCCGCGTTCCGCAGGAGGGCAACAGGGTCTCATGCCGCAGCCGCATCCACACCTCACCAGGCAATTGTCGGCTGATTTCCTTGACGCGCATTTCCGGCATTGGGAGGATGCGGAGTTGCTTCGTGATAACGGCCGGCTTGCGAATGCGGATCAGTTGTATGGACTGAGTGCAGAATGCGGCCTCAAAGCGATCATGCAACGCCTAGGCATGCGGACGACCCCCGAAGGAAAACCTGAGAACCCGGACTTCCAAGTACACATCGACCGGTTGTGGAACGTGTTCCGCGGCTTTGCAAGCGGCAAGAAGGCAGTGAGGATGGCGAGCCGGCTGTCCGGTGGCAACCCGTTTCAAGACTGGCTGATCGATCACCGTTATGCAAATAGGAGCCACTTTACACCGGACACAATCCGACAGCACAAAAAGGGGGCTGCGCAGGTGCGGTCACTCGTCATGGAAGCCCGTCTGAGTGGGATACTGCGATGACCTCACTGATTACATTTGATCACATTGTGCCGAGGATAACCAGCATCCTGGAGGATTCCACCGCGCTCTCGTTGCGACCATCGGAATACCCAAGCGAAGTATGGGTGATCCGCGATTTTACCGGGCGTTGTCGTGTTCTGGCCCCCAGTGAACCTCAGGTCCCCCAGGAAGGTGTGTTTTTGCAGAAGTTCGCCGAGGCTCTGCATGGTCACCTCGGCGCGCACGCGTACAAACCGGACGAATCGCTCTTACCGATGGAAATGTCCGAACTGGCAAAGCTCAAGAGTGAGGCTCGCACAATCCGCGTCGGACGCATCGCGCTCAACCTGGTCGACCGCCTGCTCACGGCGAGCGACTGGACGGTGTTTCCCACGGTGCAACGGTCCGGCAAGCCGGTTCGCTTTACCCTATTCTCTCTCAAAGGCGGAATGGGACGCTCCACCACAGCCGCTGTCCTGGCCCAGCACCTGGCCAGGCGCGGCTATAACGTCCTACTGGTCGACCTCGACTTGGAATCACCGGGGCTCTCGTCCGCTCTACTAGAGGAAAATGAGCGGCCAGACTTCGGAATCGTCGATTGGTTCGTGGAGGACCTGGTTGACCAAGGTGACCGGGTGCTCTCACGAATGACGGCCCGCGCCCGCTGGAGTCAAGATCTGCGCGGGAGCATCGTGGTGGTGCCCGCACACGGTCGCTTGCCTGGGGAATACCTTCCGAAGCTGGGCCGGGTCTTCCTAGATCGGCCGCCCAACGACGACGAGGCTCCAGAGACATGGCCTTCTCGTCTGTCGCGACTCCTTACAGCACTGGAAGAGCAGGAGGTACCCGACGTAGTCATCGTTGACAGCCGCAGCGGATTGCACGACATCGCTGCCGCCGTAGTCGCCCACATCCAGGCGCACGTTCTCCTCTTCTGTACGGACTCGGGAGCCAACTGGACGGGTTACCGCCTCTTGTTTGACTATTGGCAAGCATACCAGGCGATCCAGTATATCCGGCACCGACTCTCGGTTGTAGCAGCATTGGTACCGCCTGATCGGTCTACGGAGTACTTAGCGGGTTTCCGCGAGAGGGCCTGGGACCTATTTCGCGACACGATGTATGACGACATCCCCCCGGGCGAACCCGAGGCCGATGCGTTCTCCTTCGATCTGGCCGATGAGCAAGCCCCCCATGCACCGTTGCCGATCTACTGGAACCCGGGCTTGGCGTCGCTTGCGTCGCTCCGAGATCTTGAGCACTCGGCGGTCCTGCCCGCGTACCAGCAATTTCTTATGGGGTTCGAGGTACTGTGGTCGCTTCTTAGGGAGGAATGACAATGTCCCGGCTCCGAGCTCCCTCCCCGTTCCCACCGGAGCCTGTGCGTGAGTTGATGCTCAGCGCACTACCATCTGAGCTATCGCTCGACGGCAAGCCCCCGAGCTTCCGCTACGTCTACTTGCCGGCGTCGCACGTCAAAGCGCTGCACCCAGCGGCCTCGGTGGTCGCCGGTATGCGCGGGGCCGGCAAAAGCTTCTGGTGGGCCGCATTGCAGGAGCCTCAGATCCGTGCCTTGGTGGCTCAACTGGACCCCAGGGCCGAGGTGCTTGAGGAAAGCTTGATTGCAGTCGGTTTCGGCGAGCGACCCAACATTGAACGGTATCCAAGCCGCGACGTGTTGGAGAAACTACTTCGCCTAGAGGGCGTCACGTCGCGCCTCATTTGGCGAACGGTCGTCGCGCACAACCTGCCACCAGCTCAGAATCCCGTGGCACATCTGTCAAACTGGGAGGAACGGGTGCACTGGGTAAGGGACAATCCGGAAGCTGTCGATCGGTTGCTTGAGGCCGCCGACACGGAACTCGAGCGCACCAACAAATGGTTTCTCATTCTCTTTGACGCGCTCGACCGCAGTGCGAGCACCTGGCGGGACATCCGTCTCTTGACCCGGGGGCTGCTCGAAACCACGCTGGACTTTCGGGTGTACCGTCGTTTAAGAGTCAAATGCTTCATGCGCATCGACCAGCTAGAGGACAAGCACGTCGTGGACTTCCCCGATGCTTCCAAAGTCACGGGCTCCCCGGTCGAGTTGACATGGCCTGTTGCTGATCTTTACGGCCTGTTCTGGCAGTATGTCGCTAACTCGAGCGATCCGTGGGTTGACGAGTTTCGGGAGATCGCCCAAGCACAGTTCGGCGTTGAATGGCTCACCACCGAACTAAGCGCGGAGCAGGTTTGGCGTATGTCGCCGGACTCCGTGCATAACCAGGAACGGCAACGACATTTGGTGCACGCAATCGCTGGCCCGTGGATGGGCCGTGACCACCGGCGGGGCTTCCCGTATACATGGATTCCCGGCCACCTTGCGGACGCCCATGGGCGCGTGAGCCCTCGCTCATTTCTTGCCGCATTGCGGGAAGCGGCCGAAGACACCAACAGCCGGTATCCGGGCCACTCGTACGCCCTGCACTACGAAAGCATCAAGCGGGGCGTTCAGCGAGCCTCTGATATCCGCGTTCGTGAGTTGGAGAAGGACTACGCTTGGGTCGACCGTCTGATGCAACCGCTGCGAGGACTGACCGTACCGTGCCGTTTCGAGGAAATACGCTCGCGGTGGGTAGAGGCCGACGTATTCCGTAGAGTGACGGAGAAACTCGAACCGCGAGGCGAGTTCGTACCGCCCCCCGACCTACCGGACGCGGAGCCGGACGAGCTTCGGCTTCGGCTCGAGCAGCTTGGGATCTTCCTGCGCATGGGCGATGGTCGCGTGAACATCCCCGACGTCTTCCGCGTCGGCTACGGTCTCGGCCGCAAGGGCGGGGTAAGACCGTTGCAGAAAGCCTCCGTCCATCCGTGATCAGGCCCTCCAGCCGCCCAAGCGCGGAGTTACGGCGGCCGGTGCGAAGGGGATTCGCATCCCGGGTTCCCTCGTACCGACCCCGGCGCCTGAGCCACCAAAGGTGCCAGGGATTCGTGCGACGGCCCGAGAGGGCAGGGTTTTGTGTCGCACATGGAAGGAATTCTCCTGAGATGCCAGAAGGTTGGTGTTGACACACTCGACTTAGTCAACCAGCGTGTGTCGGCTTTCTTTAAATATGGCCGTGAAAGGAGTTGGGGATGGGATGCAACGGTTGGGCCGCACGTTGCCCGTGCTGGTAGGACTTGTGCTCGTCCTTGCGGCCGGCGCGCTGGCGGAAACGCCCCGCTACGGCGGAACGTGGATGGGGGTCATCGCCAACGACCCGCCGACTTTGGACCCGGCGTACTCGGTCGCCGCGGTCGACGGTACGCTGATCGCGTTGCTCTACGACGGCCTCATCGGTTTCGATTCGGAGGGCCGCCCCGTTCCCAACTTGGCCGCGAGCTGGGAGACGAGCGCGGACAATCGCACGTACACCTTCCACCTGGTGAACAACGCGTACTTCCACAACGGCAAGCACTTTACCGCGGCCGACGTGAAGTACTCCTTCGAGCGGGTTCTGCACCCCGCCACGGCGTCGCCCCGCACGTGGGTGCTGGATCGGATCGAGGGCGCCAAGCAGTTCATGGCCGGCGAGGCCAGCGAGGTTTCCGGGATCCGGATCATCGATGACTACACCATCCAGATCACGCTGGAGGAGCCTTTCGCCCCGTTCCTGACCATGCTGGGCATGCCGGCGGCGCACATCGTCGACCGCACCGAGATCGAGAAGTACGCCGACCCGCGGACCGACTACGCGTTCCGGCCCGTGGGCACAGGCCCGTTCAAGTTCGTGAGCTTTAACCCGGGCGATCGCATCACGCTGGCCGCCAATGAAACCTACCATTACGGGCGACCGTACCTGGACGGCATCGTGTACCGGGTCATCTCCGACCAGGCCACCATCATCGCGGAGTTTGAAGCCGGCACGCTGCATGCGGTGGGCCTGTCCGCCACCGACCTGCCGCGGTTCCGCATGGACCCGCGCTACCGGGACTACATCCAGACCCAGAACAACTTCTGGCTTTACTTCATCGGCCTGAACGCCACCCGGCCGCCCTTTGACGACGTGCGGGTGCGGCAGGCCGTCAGCTGGGCGGTGGACCGGGAGCTGCTCGCGGAAACCGTCGTCAAGGACACCCGCATTCCCGCCAAGGGCCCGATCCCGCCTGGGCTCGACGGCTACCGGGAGGACCTGGTGGGCTACGGATACGACCCCGAAAAGGC
>CALFSR010000224.1 GCA_937916565.1 uncultured Bacillota bacterium
CGCAGACGAAAGCTGCAGGGTGAAGGCCATGGCGAGATACGAGAGCATGTAGGGGATGATGTCGCGGGCGATGATGGAAAGCCCGCTCGCCCCCGAGAGCCTCGCCACATCCACGTGCTCCCGGGCCCGCAGGCTGGAGGCCTGCGCCCGCACCGCCCGGGCGGTCCAGGGCCACGAGGTAATACCGATGACCAGCCCCATGACCAGGACGGACCGGGAGCGGAGGGCGATGGAGAGCAGGATCAGCACCACAAACGATGGGATGGTGATAAAGACGTTGGTGATACCCATAAGGATTTCATCGGTGTTGCCGCCGTGGTAACCGGTCACGGTGCCCACGACCGTGCCGATGAGCAGGGCGATGACCCCCGCGATGACGCCGATCAGCTGGGAGGTACGGGCGCCGTACATGAGCTGGGTGAGCTCGTCCCGGCCGAAGTTGTCGGTGCCCAGGAGCGCATACCGCGAGGGCGGGTCGAAGGGCATGCTGACGATCTCTCCCGGCTCCCGACCGACGATCATTGGCCCCACGACGGCAAAGAGGACGACCCCCGCCACCATGAGGAGGCTGCCAGAAACCGGCCGGAACGGAGCATCCTCCGGCCTGTGGAAAGGGCTGAAAGGCTGGAGACAGCCATGTTCATCGCTCCCCCATCTGAACGGCCCGGATCCGCGGGTCAATGAACCCGTAAGCCACGTCCACCAGGAAGTTGGCAAGCAGGACCCCGATGGCGATGAAGAGGGTCACACCCTGGATCAGCGGGTAGTCGTTCAGGGTGATGGCTTGAAAGAGCAGGGTGCCGATGCCTGGGTAGGAGAAGACCAGCTCGGTGATGAGCGCCCCTCCCACGAGTGTCCCGAGCGAAAGCGCCAGCCCCGTCACCTGGGGCAGCATGGCGTTCCGGAAAACGTAGCGCAGGATGAAGTTCTCGCGCACCCCCATGGCGTTCGCATAGTTGACGTAGTCGGTGCCGAGCTCGTAGATGGCCATGGAACGCATGCCCACCGCCTGGCCGCCGATGGAGATGAGCACCAGGGAGAGGAAGGGCAGCGCGTAGTGGTGGGCCAGATCAAGCAGGAACGGGACCGAGAACTGGGGCATCATGCCGTAGCTGTAGCCTCCGGCCGCCGGGAAGATGGGCAGGACCACCGCCAGGAGGTACAGCAAGATGATGGCCATCGCGTAGTAGGGGATGCTGGAGACGGCCAGCGCGCCCACAAAGAAGGCGCGGTCGAACCGCCCGCCCTTGTAGGCTGCGAGCGCCCCGAGCACATTCCCCAGGATCCAGCCCAGCAGGATGGCCGGGAGCTGGAGGGCCACCGTCCATGGGAGCGCCTGGGCGATGAGGTCCGCCACCTTCGCCGGGTAAAAGGCGAAGGAGACCCCCAGGTTGCCCCGGAGCACGTTCTGGATGTACGCGACGAACTGCTGCCCCATGGACCGGTCGAGGCCGAACTCCTCCAGGAACGCTTGGTACACCCGGGCCGTCGCCTGGCCCGCCGAGCCGCCGCGAATGTACTGGGCGATGAGCGCGTCCACCGGATTGACCGGAATCAGGCGCGGCAGGAGGAAGTTTAGGACCAACGCCAGCACCAGAGCCAGGACGTACCAGACGACTTTGCCCAGGATGTAGCGCGTGAGGCGCCGGGAGGCCCCCCGCAGGGGGCCTCCTTCAGTTGCAGGGACTGAGCTGGCCTTCACCGAGGCTTCACCGTCCGCAGCACCGAGATGTAGAAGACCGGCGGCGCGCTCGGGTTGTCGGCGGTCGGGAAGCCGGTCCAGTGGGTCGTGTTGAATTCGTAGAAGAGGAGCGGACGGTACATGAGCGGGATGGCGGGCACGTTCTCCATGAAGATGCGGTCGAGCTCGCCGTAGATCTGCGTCAGCTCCTCCTCACTGGAGGCCGAGGCAGCCCGGTCAAGAAGCGTGGCCACGTCCGGGTGCGAGAAGCGCCCGTAGTTCTGGAAGGCCTGCTCGCCCAGAGGAGGCACGCCCCGGTCGTCCAGGACGTCCCGGAGCCGGGTCCACGGGCTCGCCGGGCTTACCTGGGAGACATACCAGAGGACCAGGTCGAAGTTGCCCGTCTGGACGTTGGTGGTCACCACGGGCGCCTGGGGGAACTCGGTGCGCACCTCGATACCCACGCGGCGGGCGCTCTGCGAGACCACTTCCAGCGCGGCCATCCAGTCGGTCCAACCGTACGGGGTCTGGACGGTGAAGCTCAGCCGGGTGCCGTTAGGCAGGACATAGATGCCGTCGGGGCCCTTCCGGGCGCCCAGCTCCTTCTCCAGGATCTCGACGGCCTTGGCCGGGTCGTACTTCCACCCGTACCGCTCCACGTTCTCCTGGTTGAAGTAGCGGGACTCAACGCCCGTCGGCAGGATGAGGCTGGACTTGGCCGGCTCGGAGTAGCTGGACATGGCGGTGCGGGCGATCAGGGCGTAGTCGATGGAGTACGCCAGGGCCCGGCGGACCCGCACGTCGTCCAGACCCGGCCGGTGGACGTTGATGATCATGAGCGGGATGGAGCCGGGGATGTAATACGGCTCCTCATCGAGCCAGGTGCCCACGTTGGGGATGGTCCAGACCCGGGGGACGAACTGCTGCGACCAGTCGACCTGACCCTGCTCCAGCGCGAGGTTCCCGGCGTCGTTGCTCTTGAAGATGGGATGGACCAGGTACCGGGGGACCGGCATCCCGTAAATCGACTCGCCCCAGTAGTTCGCCTTCCCGTTCTTGATCGCCTACTTCCTGTGGTAGCGCGGCGTGGCGAAGGCCCTTCTCCCCTGGGAGGTCGCGGCTTTGGTGGCCGCGGTGCTCCTGGCCAACGCATACCCGTACACGCCGGGAGGTCACACCGAACTCCTGGTGGCCATCCACCTGCCCATCGCACTCTGGCTGATGGTGGGCCGCGCTTACGCCGCCTCCCGCTGGAACGACGGGGCCGGGCGCATGGACTTTGTCCGCTTCTCAGGGGAACTCGTCATCTACTACGCGCTCATCGCCCTGGGCGGCGGGGTCTTGAGCGCGCTGACGGCGCTCACCTTCCGTTCCATTGGGCTCGACATCGAGGATTTCCTCACAACGTGGCTGCTCCCATGCCGGGCTATGGGGGCCGTCATCGTCGGGGCGTGGCTGGTGGAGGCCAAGCAGAGCGTCATCGAGAACATGGCGCCGGTCCTGGCGCGCCTTTTCACGCCGCTGTTTGCTGCGGTGCTGGTGACCTTCCTTGTCACGCTGATCTGGACGGGGCGCGGGATCGACATCGAGCGGGGCGTGCTCATCGCCTTCGACCTGCTCCTGGCCGTGGTCTTGGGCCTCTTGCTCTACTCGGTCTCGGCCCGCGATCCCGCCTCGCCCCCAGGCCTTTTCGACTGGCTCCAGGTCTTCCTGGTGGTGAGCGCCCTGCTGGTGGACGCCGTGGCCCTGACGGCCATCGCCGGCCGCATCTCCGAGTGCGGGTGGAGCCCCAACCGGGTGGCCGCGCTCGGCGAGAACGTGGTGCTCCTCGTCAACCTGGCGTGGTCCGCGGTGCTCTACATCCGTTTCCTGCGGGGACGCGGCCCCTTCGCGGACCTGGAACGGTGGCACACGGACTACCTGCCGGTCTACGCCTGGTGGGGCGCCTTTGTGGTCGTGGTCTTCCCGCCCGTGTTCGGCTTCATCTGATGCGTGACTGTTGATGTGTCACTGCGGCGTGGACGCCCGAGGCGAGTGCGTGATGGTACCGCTCTCTCCCTGGCCGCCGCCGGTTCTCCGGGGTTTCCCGGGAACCGGTGACGGCTGTCACGGGACATCGCACGAAGGGCGGGCGCCGTAAGGGAAAGCAGCCGCCACCGCCAGGTGGACCCGCTCGAAGATCAATCCGAGCACGAACCACGCCGGGGCGTAGTCCAGGCGGATCAACTCGCCCACGGCCAGGGGCGCGCCGGTGTAGTTCCAAGGGGACTGGCCCACGGCCTCGCGGATGAGCCAGCCCGTGGCGTACTCGATGCTGAAGATGGCGAGCATCCAGATGAGCCCGCGAAGCATCCACGGCTGCTCGGCGATCACCGGGTAGAGCCGCTCGAAAAGGAGCCCGCCACCGCCGTAGATGGGAAACACCCAGAGGTAGGTGGTGGCCGTAAGGCGCGGGTCGCGCCGGAGGATGCTTCCCATCCCTGTCCACAAGATCTCGACGATCCACCCCAGGGCCCCGTACACCAGAAAGCGTGCCAGCATGGGCCTAGTTTGCCCGGCCGGCCCTGTCAATGGAAGCAAGTGGATCATCTCCCAACCCGAGGGGCTTGAACCTCACGTTACGTCATGTTGCACCATGACGCCACGGAGGTGCTGGGGATGGAGAAAAACCTGCTCAAGCTCCTGACGGTGGACAGGGAGATCAGGCTCTTCGTTGTGGATGTGACCAAGGTGCTGCGCTTCAGCGCCTTGCGCGCGATGCGGGCCGAGCCCGCCAGGCAGCTCTATGTGAAGATCTTTGCCAACTGCGCCCTGCTCCGTGGTCTCTTGACGCCTGAGCAGCGGGCGACCGTGGCGGTGCGATTCAAGCCTGAAGGATACAGCGCCCATTGCGAGATCGACGGCCGCGGTGCGGTGCACTGCCTCTTCTCGCCGAAGCTCTGCTCGTTTGACGGGGACGTAGCTGACCTGGTCGGCGAGGGTGCGACGCTCTCCATAACGAGAGGGAGCTGGACGGGCGGGATGTTCACCGGAACCGTTGAATTGACCCAGCATGCGGTGGACGACTTCTTCTCGTACTTCTACAGCAAGAGCGAGCAGACGGAGACGGTCTTCATGACGTGGACGGATGCAGCGCCGTTCCGAGGGTGCATGGTCCAGCCCCTCCCGCTGGCTCACAGGGAGCAGGTGGACCAGGTACTCAGCCGCCTTCGCCGGGATGGGCCGCGGTTGCGCACGGTGGCGTGGGAGCAGATCAGCGACACCTTTGCGCCCTGGGCAGAGATTGTGGAGCAGCAGGCCGTTCACGCCTCCTGCCACTGCTCAAGGGAGATGTTCCTGGGGCTGCTGATGGCCGTGGACACGGAGGATCTGACGCGGGCCATCCAGGAAAACCGGACGGAGAAGGCCGAATGTGGTGTGTGCGGGAAGGTGTATGTGTTCCAGCGGGAGGATCTGGAAGAGGTCGTGAGGCGAAAGATGGCCGTCTCGTGAAGCCGCCGGAGGAGAGGGGGCGAGGATGCTGGGCCGCTATTTGAAGATCGGGGAACTGGCCAGCCTGGCAGGTGTGACGGTCCGGACACTCCGTCACTACGACCAGCTGGGCCTGCTGCGCCCGGCCCGGATCACTGAGTCGGGTCATCGGCTCTACGACATCCAGAGCGTGGCGCAGCTCTACAGCATCCTTGCCATGAAGGAGTTGGGGCTCTCGCTCAGCGAGATCCTGGAGCTGACCACGGCGAAGGACGTAGACGTTTTGGCGCTCCTTGAGATGCACCGGGCGCGCCTTCAAGAGGAGATGGCCCGGCGGCAGGTGCTCATGGCCAAGCTGCTCAAGGTGAAGCAAGCTCTGGAGGAGCACGGCCAGCCATCCCTCGAGGATTTCCGGGAGGTTTTGACCGCGATCCACGCATCAGCCGACCGGTACCTGAGCCGGGAACAGTTCGAGCAGCTGAAGGAGCGCTACGTCGCCAATGCCGGGTCCGACCTGGCCAGCGGCTGGTTGACCTTCATCGGCAAGCTCAGGAACTGCTACGAGCAGCGGCTGCCGAAGACGCACCCCGATGCGATGGAATGCGTCGCGTACTGGAAGGCCGTTGCCGATCGCTTCGTCGGCGACCACCCCGAGTTGCGGAAGGCGGTCTGGTCCTTCCACGCGTCCAGGGAACGCGGAAGGCTCAACTATGGCCTTACCGACGAACTGTACCAGTATCTGAGGCAACTCATGGAGTGACGGGCTGACCGCGGAAGCCGCGGTCCTTGACGTAGACCAGCCCCTCCCGCAGGTTGGTGAAGTAGCTCACCTGGTTCTGCTCCTGCGCGCCCCGGTGCACCGGCACCCGGAGGAAAAGGAGAAGAATGGTCACGGCCAAGGCGGCCGTGAGCCGGCTGAACTACGGCCTTACCGGTGGGGAGAGGCATGAGGGCTGGGGGCACGGCCGCACTAGAACGTGGAAGGGTTGCCCTGGATGGCCTGAAGGGCTGCTTCAAAGAGGGGGTCGCCCACAGCGAAGGTCTCCGGCGGGAATTCCAGCAGCACATCGGGGGTGACCCCTGCTCCCTCGAGCAAGCGCCCTTCCATGTCGAAGTCCTGCCACTGGGGCACAAGCAGGGTCACCCCGTTGGCCAGCTCGTAGGGCTTGGGGTTGCCCGAACTCCCGTAGGAAGGGGCACCCATCAGGGTCGCCCCCGTTTCGCGCATCATCCACAGGAAGCTCTCGGTGCTGCTCATCACCTGGGGACCCATGAGGACCACCACCCGGCCGGCGTGCGCTGGGCACTCGGCGTTGGGTTCGAGGGTCCGGATGGAGCGCTGGGTGAACTGGCGCGTTTCCGGGTCGAGGGTGAGCGCCTGGGCGTAGTCCACCGGGTGGTCGGTGAAGCACCCCGCCACCTGCTGGGCGACCCGCTCGTCCCCGCCCGAGTTGGGCCGTACATCGATGATGAGCGCGGGCTTATAGCGCAGCTCGTTTACGGCCGCGACGGCTTGGGCGGCCTCCGCCGTCCAGCTGGAGATCAGGATGTAGCCGACGTCGCCCCGCTCGCCGCTCAAGACGACGTTGGACCAGAGCCGCTGGTTGGTCAGCGCCTGGACCACCGCCTGGAAGTTGTAATTGGCCGGTGGAGCCGCCGGGAAGGTGGGCAGCCGCTGGCCTTCCACGGTCACAGTGAGATGGGGATCCTGCGCGGGCCGCAAGAGGGCGACCAGCCGTGCCGCAAAGATGAAGTCGTTCGGGGACTGGAGGAGCCAGTCGCGCCGGGTGGCCAGCGTCCCCGCCCAGTCGATGTTGAGACGGTCCTTGTAGGAGTAGAAGGTGGTCATGATCTCAAGGACCTGCTGAAACGCCTGCTCACTTCGGGCCTGCTGCACAGGACTCGGCTGGCTGGCGCCCCCGCCCGGCTCGGCCGTCCGGAAGACCAGGAGGTAGGGAACGGCTGCCTCGCCCGCTTGACTCTGAAACCCCCCATACAGCGGGGAGTTGATCAGGAGCCAGTAGTCCCGGCCGGGCTCCAGGGTCACAGGGAGCACGGCGGTGAACTCATCGGCCCAATAGGGGTCGCCCGCAACCTCCGGGAACCGGCTGCCCAGGGTGACCCAGCTGTAACTGGAAGGGTCCATGGGCTGGTCGAAGGTGACCCGTATCTCGCTCGACTGGGGATCGACCGCGCCCGCCCCCAGTTCAGGAACGGTGGCGACCACCTGCGGGGCCGCCGCCCAACAGGTCACGGAGAGCGACAAGAGGCCGAGAAGTACGACGAGAAGGATCCGGGGCGCGGGCATGAGTGATCCCCCTTCGATGGATGAGGTCTGGTTTGCAGGCGCGCGGTTCCGATCCCTCATTGGCTTTGACCTTCCCGATCTCCTCCGTGCTGGCGCCCAGGGTCACAGGCTGGTCGAGCCGAAGGAGAATGGCAGGGAGTCGTCCTGGGTCTCGGGGCAGGGACCGGCCGGCTCCCGGCTGAAGGAGCCGGAGCCGCCGGAAGGAGGGGCCAGCATGCTGCGCCACCAGGACCTGATCGCGCGCATGACCCTGGAGGAGAAGATCAGGCTCTGCTCCGGGGCCAGCTACTGGACGACGGAGGCCATGCCCCGCCACGGCATCCGCTCCATCTTCCTGTCCGACGGTCCCCATGGGCTGCGGAAGCAGGTTACCGAGAGAGTGAATCACCTGGGGGCCAACGCCAGCCTCCCGGCCACCTGCTTTCCCACGGCCAGCGCCGTGGCCTCCACCTGGGACCTGGACCTGGTCCGCCAGATGGGGGAGGCCCTGGGGGCGGAGGCGGTGCTGCAGGATGTGAACGTCCTCCTGTCAACATGAAGCGGAACCCCTTGTGCGGGCGGAACTTCGAGTACTTCAGCGAGGACCCGTATCTTGCCGGCAAGATGGCCGCTGCCTGGATCCAGGGGCTCCAAAGCCAGGGGGTTGGGGCCTCCCTCAAGCACTTCGCGCTGAACAACCAGGAACTCTACCGGATGAGCACGGACGTGCTCGTGGACGAGCGGGCCTTGCGGGAGTATTACCTGCCTGCCTTCGAGATCGCCGTCAAAGAGGCCCGGCCCGCCACCGTCATGTGCGCCTACAACAAGGTGGAAGGGACCTACTGTAGCGACAACCGCCGCCTGCTCACGGAGATTCTCCGGGAGGAGTGGGGCTTCGACGGCGTGGTGGTCACCGACTGGGGGGCCATGAACGACCGGGTTGCCGCCTTCCAGGCGGGCACGGACCTCGAGATGCCCGGGAGCCAGGGCCGCTGGGACCGGGAAGTGCTGGAGGCGGTCCGGAGCGGCCGCCTGGATGAAGCCTTCATCGACGCCAGCGTCGACCGGCTCCTGACCCTCATCGAGCGGACCACCCGGGGCACCAAGGCCTCCCTGCCCCCGGACCTCTTCGACCGGCACCACGAGCTGGCCCGCCGGATCGCCGCAGCCGGGGCCGTCCTTCTGAAGAACGACGGCCCCGTCCTTCCCTTGAAAGCCGGCGAGTCACTGGCCGTCATCGGGGAGCTCGCGAGAACCCACCGGTAT
This sequence comes from uncultured Bacillota bacterium, assembly GCA_937916565.1. Classification (GTDB taxonomy): domain Bacteria; phylum Bacillota; class Limnochordia; order Limnochordales; family ZCTH02-B6; genus ZCTH02-B6. The sequence continues at coordinate 8,706 of CALFSR010000224.1, forward strand.
CAGGGCGCCGGCTCCTCCCAGGTGGTCCCGACCCGCCTGGACAGCCTCCTGGACGGCCTCCGCCGGTATGTTCCCGGCGTTCCCTTCGCCGCCGGCTACACCCTGCGGGATCTGCCGGATCAGGCGCTCGTCGACGAGGCCGTCGCCCTGGCCCAGAAGGTCCACACCGTGATCCTCTGCATCGGCCTGCCGCCTGCCTACGAGGGCGAGGGCTTCGACCGGCCCCACATGCGCCTTCCCGAAAACCAGGTGGCCCTGGTGGAGGCGCTTGCCCGGGCCAACCCGCGGATCGTCGTGGTGCTCGCGGGCGGATCGGCCATCGAGATGCCCTGGGCCGATCGGGTCCAGGCCATTCTCCACATGCATCTCGCCGGCCAGGCCGGGGGTCTCGCCGCAGCCGATCTCCTCTTTGGCAAGGAGAACCCCAGCGGCAAGCTGGCCGAGACCTACCCCTTCCGCTACGAAGACGTGGTGAGCAGCAGCTACTACCTGAAGCCGCCCAAGCAGGCGGCGTACCTGGAGAGCTTCTACTGCGGGTACCGCTACTTCGCGACCGCCGGCGTCCCGGTGCGCTATCCTTTCGGCTTCGGCCTCTCCTACACCCGCTTCGAGTACTCAGACCTCCAGGTGCGGAGGACCGGCGAGTACGACGTCGAGGTGACCGCCTCCATCACCAATGCGGGCGAGTACGACGGCGCCGAGGTGGTCCAGCTCTACGTGGCCCCCAAGACCGGCGGGGCGTACCGCCCGGTGCGGGAGCTGAAAGGTTTTTCCAAGATCCACCTCAAGCGGGGCGAGACCGGGCAGGTCTCCTTCCGCCTGGACAGGAGGAGCTTTGCCATCTACGACCCGGTGCGCCGGGAGTGGGTGGTGGAGGCGGGACGCTATGACCTGGAGGTGGGCGCGAGCTCGCAGGACATCCGCCTGAGCGCGACCATCCACCTGCAGGGCGTCGAGCCCGCCCGCACGCCCTGCAGCGGCTGGTATTACACCTTGAAAGGCGTACCGTCCAAGAAGGACTTCATCACCATCCACCCGGACTACCCCGAGGACGTCCCCCAGACCCGGGGAACCTACGACATGACCAGCTCGGTCCGGGAGATGCAGGAGACCAGCCTGCTCCTCCGCCTCGTCTACCGGGTGCTGAAGCGGGAGGCCGTCAAGCACCTGGGCGTCCAGGCAGACCCGGAGGACCCGGCCTTCAAGATGGCGGTGGAGTCGGCCGCCACCACCCCCTTGCGGGCTCTGGTCCTCTTCGATCCCAAGAGCCTGCCGCTGGCCCTGGCCGAGTTCCTTCTCGAGTGGGCCAACGGCCGCCGGCTGCGGGCCCTGGGGATGTTGTTGCGGCGCCGGGCGAAAAGGGCTGGCTGACGCGGCTTGCGAAGTTATGAGGGTCGCACTTTTGCCGGTACCCCGAACGGGAGCGCTCGGGAGGCCGTCGCAAATCTTTGAGGAAAGAGGTCCTGTCTTGATCTACTGCTCGATCCATCAGGTTGCAGAACAGTTGCCGCAGTCGCCCCGGTTCATGCGGGCTCTCCAGTGGCTCCAGCGGGCGGTCGCGGGGAAGGACGACACGCTCCAGATGCTCTCGTCGCTGGAGCCCGGCTCGTCCAGGCGGGTCGAGATCGAGGGCGACGCCATCTTCGCCAATTTGATGTGCTACGAGACCACGCCGGAATGCGCCAAGCTTGAGTCCCACCGGAAGTACTGCGACATCCAGTACATCCACCGGGGAACGGAGGGGCTCGCCTGGGCGCACCTGGACGACCTGGAGGTCCTCGAGCCCTACGATGCGGCCCGGGACGTGGCCTTCTACCACGTCAACGACCGCGTGGTGGAGATCGCCCTCCCGGCGGGGAAGGTCGCCTGCCTGCTCCCCTCCGACGGGCACGGCCTCGGCTTCACGGCGGGCCATGAGAACCGCCGGGAGCGGGTGGAGAAGATCGTCATCAAGGTCGCTCTGTGACCGGCTCGGGGGCCGCCGGCCGGCGTCCCGGGCCCCCGGGCGCGGCCCCGTTTCCCTGCCGGTTGGGGCGGCTGGGACGAGCCGGTGGCTCCCGGAGCGGGGTCCCACATTTCCTCTTCTCCCTGAAACTTTTCCTGTCTTGGCGTGTAGTACCAGGTGAAAGGCCAAGCGGATCCACGCGCCGGCCGTCCCCGTGAGCGGAGTGGAGGCTTGGCGGAATGCATGGCCGGTGCCGAGCACCGGGGGCTGGGGATCCCAGAGTTTGGGGATCCGCGTCCAGAGTTCCAGGCCTCCGGCACCAGAGCGCCGCGATCGGGGGAGCAGGCCGTGCACACGGACGACGAGATCATACGCCTGTGCCAGCAGGGGCGGTCGGAGGGGTTCGCCCTCCTTCTCGACCGGTATCAGGTGCGCGTCTACCGGCGTGCCTACACCTTCCTTCGGGACCGGGAGGACGCCCTCGATGCCGCCCAAGAGGTGTTCATGCGGGTTCTGCAGGCGATCCGCCACTTCGAGCGGGGGCGGGCCATCTGGCCCTGGCTCCGCCAGGTGACGACCAACACCTGCCTCAACCGCATCCGGGCGGCCGGCAGCCGTCCCGCAACGGTGCCGCTGGACGGGGAATGGGAGCACCTGGAGGCCACGACGCTCGAGGGCGATCCGGAGCACCGGGCCATGGTGGCCTGGGACCGGGAGCGGCTGGAGCTGGCCCTTGGTGAGCTGCCGCCGGAGTACCGCATGGTCATCGTCCTCCGCCATCAGGAGGAGATGAGCTACGAGGAGATCGCGCAGGCGATGAGGCTCCCCCTGGGCACGGTAAAGACCTACCTGTTCCGGGCTCGTCGGGCTTTGAGGGCGGCGATGGAAGGGGCCAGGGCGCCCTCCGGGCGGCATGCCGTCGCTCCCTCGCAGGCGGAGGAGGTCTGGCAATGAGCTGCGTGGACGATGCGCTCCTGCAGATGTATGTGGAAGGCGTTCTGGACGCCGCCGACGAGGAGATCCTCCGCGCCCACCTGGCCCGCTGCCCCCGGTGTCGCCAGCACGTGGCCGCGTACAAGGAGCTCATGTGGGACCTGGAGCACCTGCCCGAGCCTGCGGTTCCGAAGGAACTGGATCAGCTGCACGAGACCCTGCTCCGGGCCTGGAATGAGCAGCGGCGGGAGTCCAGCCGGTCCAGGCGGGCGCGGGGGTTGATCCCCGCCTGGGCGGGGTACAGCGTGGGCTGGGCGCGGTACGCCATGCCCCTGGACCTGGTGGGAGGCCTCCTTTCCCGGGCCGGCAAGCAGGTCCTGGCGTCCAGGCTGCCGCTGGCCCGGCGGTTCCTGAAGAAGGGGTGACGGCCGTTGGGGTAGCTCTGGCCATCCTGGTCGGGATCGGCTGGCCCCTGGCTGGCCTTGCGGCCCTGCTGCTTTTGGGGCTCTTGATCCCCCTCCGAGCCTCGGGGATGGTGAAGGATCTGGCCGTGAGCGAGTCGGGAGGGGCGAACCTGGAGCCCACAAGCTGGCGGGTCCAGGTGGACTGGGGCTTCGGGCTGGTCCGTTTCAGCAGCGCGAAGGAGCCTGGGAGCGAGATAGGGGCCGAGTGGCGGGTGCTCGGCTTCACCAGGCCGCTGGACAGAGGCGGCCGCAGGCGCACGAAGCGCCAGGCGAGGCAGGAAAGGGCCAAAGAAAGGCGGCCCCGGTGGATCTCGGCCCGGGAAGCCCTCTCCCTCCTCCCTGAACTGCGGCTTTGCACGGCCAGGCTCTGGCGGTCGCTGGGGCTTGAGGCCAAAGGTGATCTCGCCTACGGGCTCGAGGATTCGTACCTGACGGGCTTGTGCGAGGGCTTGCGAGCCATGGTGCCCTGTCCTGAGGATCTCCGCCTGACACCAGACTTCGGGGAGGCCAGGCTTGAAGGCTGGGCCCAGGTTCGGATGACCCTGATCCCCATCAAGCCGGCGGTGGTGCTGGTGGGAACGCTCTTCCGCCGGAGTGTGCGGCGCATCTGGTGGTCCCGGTTGAAGGCCCGATTCGCAGGCACGGCGTGAGGCGACGGGTCTGAGGACAGATGGTGCAGGATGGAGAGGTTTGGACAGGGACAGGAGGTTGAGCGATGAACGTCGAGGCCATCATCGACAAGGTCATTCAAAGCATGACCACCAAGACCGTCATTGGTGAGCCCATGGAGGTCGGGTCCCTCACCCTCATCCCCATTCTCAATGTGAGCTTCGGCTTCGGCGCCGGGGGCGGGGAGGCCAAAGCGGCTGTGGACGACGGCGGCAGCGGGACCGGTGCCGGCGGCGGCGCCCGGATGAAGGTAGCGGGCGTGCTGGTCATCAAGGGTGACGATGTGCAGTTCGTCCAGACCGGAGCCGGCGGCGCCCTGGACAAGCTGGTGGACGCGATTCCGGACCTCCTCGAGCGGGTCAAGGCGAGGGTTGAGACGAGGCCCGAATCCGAGGCGGCCCAGGCCTGAGCGGATGCCCTGCGAGCTCTCATGATGGGTTAAGCGGTCTCCGGGCCGGAGGTGCGGCGCGCACCTCCGGCCCGCTGTTCGCACCGCCGGGTGGACGAAACCGGGCCGCATGGACGAGCCGGGATCTAGGCGCGCCGCCGGAGGAGCCACCCCGCCACCAGCGATACCACCGCCAGCAAGGTTGCCGCGCTGATCCACGCCCAGGCCGGCCAGCCCGAAACCTCGTGGAAGCCCCGGACATCCCGGATCCAGCCGGGGAGGCGGGTGAGATCCCGCCAGCTGAAGCCCTCCCGTTGCCCGATGCTCACCCAAGCCTTGCCGCCTTCGCCCCGGGCGTCGTAGAGCACGCCGTAGTACGTGCCGGCCGAGGGCAGCCGGGCGCGGGTGTCTACGACGATGCGGGACCTGGTGCCCGTGACGGGCTCGTTGAACCGCTCCGGGCGGCCGCTGGGGGTCACGGTCAAGGCCCCCGCTCCCGCACCCTGGGGCGGGGCCACGGGGAGCTCGCCAGGTGGCTCGGGAAGCCCGGGGCCGAAGAGGACCACGACGGGTTCCGCGACCTGCTTGCGCGGTTCCTCGGGTATGCCGATCTGAATGGCGACCTCCCGGGGCTGGTCGTTCTTCAAGGCAAACCAGGTGTGCGGGGTCTCCGCGGTGAGCTCGGCGTAGATGACGTGCGACTTGGCCGGATCGGCGATGGAGGCGGCCGATTCGGGGGCGGCGGCCCGGGGCCCGGGAAAGAGCGGCCGGTGGGCCCAGCCCGTCCCGGAGAGGCAGAGGACCAGGGCAAGGACCAGAAGGGGTGCAAGGGCACGTTTCGGCGGGGGCTTGCAGGGCATCCGGCATCCTCCCGAGGTGGTATGCCTCGGGAGGGCGGGTTCGATACCGCAAGGAAGGCGGCGGTTGCCCATGACGCCGGCGGCCCCGGAGGCGAGCCCCCGGGGCCACCAGATAGGGGCCCTCAGTGGACTTCGGACGTCTCCCAGCGCCGGGCGAAGGCCTGGGTGAGCCGGTCGATGACGATGGACAGGGCGACGATGGCGAGACCTGCCTCGAAGCCCCGCCCCACGTCGATCCGGTTGATGGCCAGGAGCACCTCCTCGCCCACGCCCCTGGCCCCGATCATGGAAGCGATGACCACCACGGAAAGGGCCATCATGGTGGTCTGGTTGATGCCGGCCAGGATGGACGGCATGGCCAGGGGGAGGCGGACCTCCTTCAAGAGCTGCCAGCGGGTCGCGCCGTATGCCAGGGCCGCCTCCTGCACCTCCTGGGAGACCTGCCGGATTCCCAGGTTGGTCAGCAGCGCTTGTGTATCCTAGGGCATCAGGAGTTTCTCGGTAGGGACGCTCCGAGAGTAGTGTCCGGTATGATGGTGTAAATTCGAGAATCAGGATGGCGTAGCAGTA
>CALFSR010000225.1 GCA_937916565.1 uncultured Bacillota bacterium
CGAGGTGAGGACGTGATGAAGGTTCGAGAGCTCTTCGAGAAAGGCCTGTCGAAGATACAAGCCGAGGCCACGCGACGGTGGGCCGCCTTGTCCGGGAGACCGACACCGGTTTCGTGTGGCGGCGGGAAGCCGTGCTAAAAGGCGACCCCTACGACGGCGACATTCTTACCTTTGACGTGGTGACTCTGGAGCGCTTTGAGCGAGAGGTGCGGTGCCAGTACCTGGACCTGCCGGACAGCGTGCCGAGATTCGGCACCGATGCGGAGCTTTGGGAGTGGTACAGGCGCACGTTCTTTGGTACGGGGGTCCTCTATAAGGGCCGCCAGATGCCCGACGGCACCCCGATCGAGCCCGTAACGGCGCTCTAGGAGCTGGACACCCGGGAAACCGCCAAGGCCTGATCAACCCGGCAACGGGGGCCCGTGCATGGCCCGGCGTTTAACGCAAGGAAACGAACGTTCGCTGTCAAGATACGCGCGCGATCGTATTTGTCGCGTATCCGTTCGTTTCCCGCGCGTGTCACCGGTGGGAAGGTCGATTCAGGCTCGTCGGGACGTGCTGGGAATGTCAATCCACGAAGAGGAGAACGGCGTGCCAAGCAAAAAGGAATTTGCCCAAAGCGCCCGCGCGCCAGTGGTCTCCCGCCTGCGACGGGGCGGGGAACGTTACAGGGGTTCGCCGACGGGGCCTGATTGAGGGGGTTCACAAGTTCCCATGGGAGTTGCCATGCTGCAGGGACGGCTGAGAGTCTCGATAATGTTGGCCCTTGCGTTGCTGTTGGCCGCGGGGTCAATTGCCGGCGCCCAGTATCGAGCGGAGATCACGGTCACCCACTGGGGCGTGCTGCTGTACGGCGTGCCCTACGCCATTGCTATGGAGCTGGGCTTTTTTGCGGAGCACGGCATTGACCTCCAGGGTATCGTGACGTCCGACGGCGGCGGCACCACGGTGCGCAACGTCCTCGCGGGCCGGCTGCCCTTCGGCGAGGTTTCCACCGTGGCGGCGGTGACCGCGTACAACGCCGGCGCGCCGCTGGTGATCGTGGGCGGCGGCGCCCGTTCGGTGGCGGAAATCCTGTGGGTGGCCCGCCCGGGCGATCCCATGAGCACCATTCACGACTTCCGCGGCAAGACCATCGCGTACACAAGCCCCGGCTCGGTGACCCAGGGGGTGCTGGCCCTTTCGATGGCGCGGGCCGGCATGCGGTGGTCGGACGTAAGCGCCACCGCGCTCGGCGGCTTGGGGGCGGGCTTGACGGCCTTGGCCCAGCGCGGCGTGGACGCAGCGCCCATCATGGACCCGGTCTGGACCAGCCAGCAGGATCAATGGAAACCCGTTTTCTGGGCCAAGGACTACGTGCCTCGCTACATGCAGACGGTGCTCATCGTCTCGCCGCAGCTTTTGGAGGGGCAGCCCGAGATCGCCAAGGCGTTCATCGACGCAAGGCGCAAGGGTGTGGAGTACTTGTATGCGAACCCGGAGCATGCGGCGGAGATCTTTGCTAAGGTGTACGACTTGCCGATGGACGTGGCCCGGCGCGCCATCCAGAACGTGATCGGCGACCGCTGGTGGTCCACCGGGGGCCTCGACGCCGAAGGGCTCAAGGCCGTCGAGGAAGCTATGCAGCACATGGGGCTCATTAGCGGCCCCGTGGCCTGGTCGGAGATGGTCGACCAGAGGTTGCTGCCGGAAGAGGAACGGATCGAACTGCCATGACCCAAGGGGCAGCGCCGCCTCAGGGGAGCCGGGCCGAGCCTGGCCCCCTGCTGGTCGCCCAGGAGATCACCATGTGGTATGGCTCGGAAGCGGGCGGCGACCACGTGCTGGCCGTCGACGGTTTCTCATTGACCGTCGCCAGGGGCGAGTTCGTGTCCCTGGTGGGCCCGAGCGGCTGCGGCAAGAGTACGGTGCTGGAAATCATCGCCGGCTTGCGCAAGCCCACATCCGGGGCGGTGTACCTCGGCGGCCAGCGCCTGCGGGAACCGCACCCTTCGATCGGGGTCGTGTTTCAGGAGGACAGCACCTTTCCGTGGCGCACCGTGCTGGACAACGTAGCCTTTGGGCTCGAAATGCGGGGCGTGCCCGCGGCCGAGCGGCGGGAGCGGGCAATGCGGATGCTAGAGTTCATGGGCCTTGCAGCCTTCGCGGCGCGTTATCCGTACCAGCTGTCCGGCGGCATGCGCCAGCGGGTGGCCATCGCCCGGACGCTGGTGATGGAGCCCGAGGTGCTGCTCCTGGACGAGCCCCTGGGCGCGCTGGACGCGCAGACGCGGCTGGTCATGGTGGACGAGGTGCTGCGCATTTGGCGGGAGACGGGCACGACGGTGCTGCTGGTGACCCACTCGCTGGAAGAGGCGGCGCTTTGCTCCGACCGGGTCGTCGTCATGACCGCCCGCCCCGGGCGCATCAAGGAAGTGGTGGAAACCGGGCTGCCGAGGGACCGCTCCAGCCGCCTGCTGGGTTCCGAGCAGTTTGGCCGCCTGTCGCGCGACATCTGGGACCTCCTGCGGGAAGAGTCCCTCAAGGCGCTGGAACGCCGGTGACGCCATGAGCCACCAAGCGAAAGTGCGATTCGTCCGGCTCGCGGTGGTGGCGACGCTGCTGGCGCTCCTCGAGGTCGCCCCCCGGTTCGGCTGGGTCGACTCCATCACGCTGATACCGCTCTCCAGCATTCTTTCGGGCACGTGGGAGCTTTTGGCGTCGGGCCGCTTGACGCCCCATTTCGTCGCCACTGTCTCCAACGTGCTGGTCAGCCTCGTGTTGGCCGCCGTGACCGGTTTCGCTCTCGGAGTTGCGCTGTGGCGCTGGCGGGGGCTGTGGGCCGTGCTCGAGCCGTACCTGGCGACGTACTACGCCGTACCGTTCTTCGCGTTTTACCCGCTTCTTATCGTCCTTTTCGGCATGAACCGCTTGCCCATAATCGTTATCGCCTGGGCCTTTTCCGCGGTGGCCATGGCGGTCAACACGGCGCTCGGTTTCTCCCGGGTGCGGGAGGCGTACATCAAGGTAGGGCGGAGCCTGGGGTTATCGCCATGGCGGATGATGCGCCACATCTACCTGCCGGGCGCGGTGCCGTACGTGTTCACGGGGCTCAAGCTCAGCGCCAGTTACTCGGTCATCGGCGTCGTGGCCAGCGAGTTCATCCTTTCTACGCACGGCCTGGGGTGGCTCGTGTCATTCTCGTACAACTTCTTTGACCTAAGGGGCATGTACGCCGCCATCACGCTCATCGTGGCGCTGGTCATCGTCCTCAACGGGCTGCTTTTGTGGTGGGAAAGCCGGCTGCATAGGCGGGAGGTGTAGGGCCATGGCCGGAGCGCTGCCTGAAAGCGTGCGGACCCGCCGGAGCGCCGGCCGGGGAAAACTCGGCCTGCGGGCCATGCAGGCCGGGCTGCCCCTCGTGCTCGTGATGCTCTGGGAGCTGCTGTACCGGGTGACGGGGGAGATGGCGCTGTCGTCGCCCCTGCAGACGTGGCAGGCGCTGGTGGACGGTTTTCAGCGGGGGTGGCTTGTGCGGGGCTTGCACGAAACGGCCCTCGCCTTGGGCGGCGCTTACTTTTTCACCGTCGTCTTGGGCGTCTGGCTGGGGGTCGTGCTGGGCTTGCACAGCTTTTCGCGCGAGGTTTTCGAACCCCTGGTGCTGTCGGTGTACTCCATCCCCAAGGTGACGCTCTACCCGGTGTTCCTGCTGTTTCTCGGCCTTGGGCTGCCGTCCAAAATTGCCTTTGGCGCCTTCCACGGCATCTTCCCGGTGGCCATCTTTACCATGAACGCCGTGAAAGCGATCCGGCCCGCGTACCTCAAGGTCGCCGCGGTTACGGGTTGCTCCCGCTGGCAGACGTTTCGCCACGTGGTGGTGCCGTCCGTGCTGCCCTCCATGTTCACGGGCTTGCGCACCGGTTTCAGCCTGACCTTTCTTGGCGTCATCTTGAGCGAAATGTTCGCCTCCCGCCAAGGGGCGGGTTACCTGCTCATGCAAGCCATCGGTTTGCACAACGTGCCGCGTATCCTGGCGGTGGCTCTCCTTTTGGTCGCCGTCGCGTTCATTGTCAACGCCGGGTTTCTCGCCTTGGAAACCCGCCTGCGCCGGCGCTACGGCCAGCGGGACGTTGAGCCGTGGTCTCCCCTACATGGAGCGTAGTAGGCGTAAGCCCAGAGGAGCGACGGTCAGGGATGGCAAGGCAGAAATAGAGAAATCCTGTCGTTGGAAATGTAGGGATGCTACAATACGAGTGTTGGAGAAAGTTCGGTAAGACGACCTAGACTTCTCTTCCCGTCCGGAGGCCGGGGGACTCTGGGCGGGTTGCTTTGCCTTCCCTAGCACCGCCTTCCGGAGGAATCGAAATCCATGTCGGCATCGGTTGTGTCGTCGGGCATGTCCCGCGCGGAGGGCGGGACGGAAGACCCGGGCCGGTCGCGCCGGGCAATAGCCCGCGAGCGTCCCGTGACCCAAATCGAGCGGGATTACCCCGAGGATGAAAAGCTGATTTCCGAAACGGATCTTAAAGGCTTCATCACCTCCGCCAACGCCTCGTTTTGCGCCGTCGCCGGGTACACCCACGAGGAACTTATCGGCCAGCGGCACAACATCGTTCGCCACCCCGACGTGCCCCGGGAAGTGTTCGCCGACTTTTGGCGGACGATCCAGGCCGGTGCCCGGTGGACGGGCATCGTCAAAAACCGCTGCAAGAACGGCGACCACTACTGGGTCAAAGCCTTTGTGTCGCCCATCCTGCGGGACGGCAGGCCGGTCGGGTACCGTTCGGTGCGGGTGAAACCGACCCGCGAGGAGATTGCAGCCGCGGAGAGGCTGTACGAACAGGTGCGCCGGGGCGAGGTCAAACTCGACACCTTGGCGGAGCTGCGCCGGCGGACGCCGTGGATCGAGCGCACGTTTCTCGGCCGCCTGGGCGTGGGGGCTCAGATGGCGCTCGTTGCCGGTTGGATCTTGCTCTCGTCGGCGGCGGCGCTGGGCGCCATGCACCGGGGAGCGCCGCCCGCTGCTGTGTGGGGACTTTGGGGCGCGGCGGCCGCGGCCGGGGCTGCCGCTTCCGTAGCTGCTGCCCGCGGGTGGAGCGCGTCCATCCGCAAGCTGCGCCGGCTCGCACAGGCGCTCGAACACGGCGATCTATCCGCGCGGCTGGGTGTTTACGGCGACTCCGACCTATCTAGCGCCCTCCGGGAGCTGGACCTGGCTTTGGACAATGTGGAGCTCATCATCTCGGAGATGGCCCAGGTATTTGCCGGCATGGCCGAGGGCGATTTGGGACGGCGCGTGCTCGTGACGCTGCCGCCGCCCTTGGCCCGCATTCAGCAGGCGGTCAATGAGGCTGCCGAGCGCATCGAGGCCACCATCGACGACTTGAGTTCGCGGATGCAGGACTTGGCCGAGGGCCGCCTGCACAACCCTGCCAGGCGGCAGGTGGCGTGCGCGGGCAAGCTCCGGGCGGCGCAGGAGCGGGCCGTCGCGGCGGCCCACCGGCTGTCGCAGCTCCTGGAGGAACTGATGCGATTGGCCCGGGCGCTGTCCGAGGGCGATCTGACCCCATCCATCGACGCACCGGTGGAGGGCGACCTGCGCCGGCTGCAGGTGCACTTTGACGCGGCCCTGGCCAACCTCCGGGCGGCGTTGCGCGCTTTGCAAGAGAACAGCAAGATCGTGGCAACGGCCGCCGAGGAAGTGGCCGCCGGCGCCAAGCAGATCGCCGAAGTCGTGGAAACCGAGGCGGAGGCGGTCCGGCGCATGCAACGAACCGTCCAAGATGTTGGCGCGGAAGTCCGGGTCGCTGCGGAAGCGGCGGAGGACGCCCGCCGAAGTTCGCAGGAGGCCGTCGACTTGGTCCAGGGCAGCCGGGCCAAGATGCGCAGCATGGCGGACATCATCCGAGCCGTCGAGCAACGCAGTCGCGAGATCGCCGGCATCACGGGTCTCATCGAAGAGGTCGCCGAGCAGACGAATCTCCTGGCCCTCAACGCAGCCATCGAGGCGGCGAGGGCGGGAGACTCGGGGCGCGGGTTTGCCGTGGTGGCGGACGAAGTCCGGCGGCTGGCCGTCGGGTCCGGACAGGCCGCGGAAAAAATCCGCGCGCTGATCGACGACGCGCTCGGTTCGATCCGGCAAGTGGCCTCGGCCGCCGGGGAAGTGGAAGACGCGATGGACGGCGCCGAGCAGGGCATCCGGTCGGCGGACGACACTTTGCGTGAGCTGAGCCAAGTTCTTAGCCATCAGCAACAGGTGCTCGACCAGGCGACGGCCGCCGTAGCGTCCTCGTATGAGGCCGCCCGCGACGGCGCCGCCGCGACCCAGGAGCTTGTGACGCAGCAGCTTGCCGTCCGCGCCGAAGAGCTGAGCCGCAGCGCCGCGGAAACGGAGGCCCGGGTAAGCCAGTTCCGGGTCGCATGACGCTCGGCGGCAACGAGCGGCGCCCTCGCGGGAAGAGGCGCTTTGTGCCGCATGGCGCCCATGCCCGCACGGGGAAACGACGGTGGAGCCGGTTCAGTCGACAACGGAGGAGCGGCCTGTGCGCGTCATCGTCTGCGGTGGAAACGGAAGCGGGAAAAGCACTCTGAGGACAGCCGGACCGTGGCGTGGGTCCGGCGCCTGCGGTGTCCCGTTATCCGGCTGGACGGCACGAGGCCGGTCGCGGACAACGTCGCGCTGGTGCCCCGGATGTAAATATTGCATCATCCTGCAGGACGGTGTTCCCACGCGAATCGATTACGGCGAGATCGACCACTGCTGCCGCAACTTCGTCCTGGTCGGCCGGTGGCTGGATGAGCGTGGGTTGCAGCGAGTGGGCCGTGTCGGACACGCTTCCGCGCGCCTTGCGCGTTCCCGTGACGTGGTGGCGACGGTGGTGGAAGAGCTCGCGGCGGACCCCTGCCGCTTCTTGTGCCCCGAAGGCACGGGTTGCGAAGAGTGCGACCTGGCGTGGAAGAGCACCCAATGACCGGACGCTTCCTTCCCCACTTCGCCTGAAGCGCGTGCCGTCCGCGCGTCGCCGCGCAGCCTTGCTCGTAGCAAGTCGGACCCGTTAAGGGAACACGCCGCGCAGGGTAACCGGCATTGAAACGTGAAGAACCTTCCCGTTGTCTTGTGTGTCATCGTGAGGTAGCGAAGTGTGAGGCCAAGTGGAAAGCGGCAACGGCGCGCCTGTGCATTCGGTGCCTCTTGGGAGGAGGCGTTGGGGGATGTCAAGATCGAGCTCCGGTCGTGCTCAGGCCCTCCAGTTTACTCACATTTACCTGGAGAACTGGAAGAACTTCCTGAAGGTCGACACCGCTCTGCAGCAACGGGTCTTCCTTGTAGGGCCCAACGCCTCGGGCAAGTCGAATTTATTGGATGTGTTTCGCTTCCTGCGCGACCTGGTGACCGTTGGGGGCGGATTCCAGGAGGCCGTACGTCGTCGTGGTGGCGTGTCCGCTGTGCGCTGCCTGGCGGCGAGGAAGCACTCCCACGTCACAGTTCGTGTATCCATAGGCAGCCGTAGTAACCCCGCGGAGTGGGTGTACGAGCTACAATTCTCTCAAGTCGCGAAGAGGCCGTCGGTACAGCGCGAAAGAATTGTGCGTAACGGAGAGACCCTCTTGGACCGACCAAATTCTGACGACGAGGCTGACCCGGAACGGCTGACGCAAACCTACCTAGAGCAGGTTAACGTCAACAAGGATTTTCGGCAAGTGGCCGATTTCTTCGCGTCCGTTCGCTACTTGCATGTTGTGCCCCAACTGGTGCGCGAGCCAGAGCGTTCAGTTGGCAAAGAGAACGACCCGTATGGAGGAGACCTGCTGGAGCAGATTGCCAGGACGCCCGAGCGGAAGTGCAAGACTCGCTTGACACAAATTCAGGACGCTCTTGTTGTAGCGGTGCCGCAGTTAAAGGAGCTTGAGTTGTTTCGCGATGAGCGGGGGACGCCACACCTACGTGGGAGGTACGTGCACTGGCGCCCGAAAGGCGCCTGGCAGTATGAGGATCAACTCTCCGACGGGACACTACGGCTTTTTGGCCTGCTGTGGGTGGTACTGGACGGGCACGGGCCTCTGTTGTTGGAAGAGCCGGAGCTGTCCCTTCATCCTGAAGTAGTTCGGCATATCCCGCAGATGCTCGGCAGAGTTCAACGAAAAACAGGGCGCCAGCTGCTGATGAGTACGCATTCCGTTGACTTACTGCGGGACAAAGGTATCGGGCTGGACGAGGTGCTCCTCCTAAAACCTGGTAGAGAAGGTACAGCCGTGTTCCCCGCGAGCAGTCTAGCCGATGTTCATGCTTTGCTGGCGGGGGGAGTCGGTCTAGATGAAATCGTGATTGCTGAAACGGCTCCGTATCAGGTAGAGCAGTTGAGCTTCTTTGGTGATCGGAGATGAATCCGAGAGTATTCGTCACGGGTGCTGTGGAGGGTCCCGTCGATGAGGCGGTGTTGCGTCGCCTGGTCTCCCATGTGGGGAGCGGTGTTCACAGGGTGCACGGGAAGAATGGGAAAGCGGCACTGCTGAGAAGTTTGAATGGGTATAATTATGCTGCTGAACGTTCCCCCTGGGTAGTACTTGTGGATCTTGACAATGATCCCGAGTGTCCCCCCGAGTTTCGGCGCAAGTGGCTGCCCCAACCCGCTCGGTGGATGTGTTTTCGCGTCGCCGTACGGGCTGTCGAGGCGTGGCTGCTTGCCGACCGGGAAGGGATTGCCCGCTTCCTCCGAGTGTCTTCCGCACTCGTGCCGCGCGACCCCGAATCGGTACCCTATCCTAAACGGGTGCTTATTGAGCTAGCTGCCCGCTCCCGCTCGAGTGTGATTCGCCAAGACCTTGTGCCACGACCTGGGAGTGGACGGGAGGTTGGTCCAGCCTATACGTCACGCATGACGGAATTCGCCCTGTACGTGTGGAGACCCGAGGTCGCGGAAGGCTCATCGGAGAGCTTGCGCCGAGCGCTCGTCTGCCTACGGCGATTGGTGGCGTCTGCTGAGCCTGTCCGGTGAGTCAGGAGCCTCAACCCCACATCACGGTGTCTAGGGGCGGTGAGCGATGGGCGATCCTGTAGAGCCGGGCGTGCGGGAGACTTGGGCGCGGTTTGAGGATTTCGTGGGCCGGGTCATGGATGTCGAGCAAGTGCCCGGGATGAGCGTCGCCTTTGCCTGCGGCGGCCGCAGCATCTACGCCCGGGGCTTTGGGTGGCAGGACCGGGAGCGGGGGGTGCCTGCCCGGGTCGCCACCATCTACGGCGCAGCTTCAATTACCAAGTCCCTCACTGCCGTCGCGATCCTGCAGCTGCAGGAGGCGGGGAAGTTGTCGGTGGCCGATCCGGTGCGCAAGCACTTGCCGGATTTCCGCGTTCCCGATTCCCAGGCGACGGATCGCATCACGGTGCACCACCTGTTGACGCACACAAGCGGCTTGCCGCCCCTCGCGTTTCGCAAGCAGACGCCCAAAACGGCCGGGGAGCTCCTCGATCGCCTCGCCAACTCGCCGTACCGGCTCCTCGGTGAGCCGGGAACGATCTTCAGCTATTCCAACGAGGGCTACGCCTTGCTCGGGGTTATCATCGAGCGGGCGAGCGGCGTCCCTTTTTCGTCCTACGTGGAGCAGCGCATTCTGGAGCCCCTGGGCATGCGAAACTCGACCGCCGACACCGCGGCCCTGGAGCGGTTTCCCGATGTGACGCGGCTTTACGCCCGGGAGGATGACGCCGGCCGGGTCGTGCCCGCCCCGGGCTGGAACGAGTGGGGACCCTACGCCGCCTCCGGTGCCCTTCGTTCCAACGTGCTGGACCTGCTTCAGTACTTGTCCCGCCTGCCGGCTGAGGGCGACCCGGGGCGCCCGGGCGGCCCGGGTCGCCCTGGCGGCTTGAGCGGCCAGCGCCTCCTCGATCCCGGCAGCGTGGCCTTGATGCGCACCCGGTGGGTAGAGTACCTGCCCGGCACCCATTACGGGTACGGTTGGCAAATCCGCTCGCTGGCCGGCGGCTTGACCGCCGAGGGCCACAGCGGCAACTCCCGGGGAGTCGGCGCGTACGCCGGCTGCGTGCCCGAGAAAGGGATCGCCGGTGTCGTGCTGGCCAACTTAAGTAGAATCGCGGCGGCTGACGTCTGGGAGGCCGGCGTGCGCACCATCCTGGGGATGGAGCCGGCAACGGAACCCCTCGAGCCCCGCGAAACCGCACCGGCGGGGCCTGCCTCCGGCGTCGATTGGAACGAGTACACCGGCGTATATCGATCCGAGCAGGGGGTCGAGCTCCGCATTTGGCCCCGAGAGGACGGCGGCATCATCGCGGCGTGCGAGGGAATCCGGGGCCCGGCGCGCTGGATCGGACCTGACTGCTTTGAGATCCGCATCCGCACGCGCCGGGAGCGTTTCGTGTTTCTGAGGGCCGCCGACGGCAGCATCCCTTACGTGCGCTATCACCAGCGCGTCCTGCAGCGAGTCGCCCCATAGGCGACCTGCCGCAACCCGCCGGAGACCGTCGGCGCACGACATCGTGGCACGGCGCTGCCCACCGGCATCGCCTTCGGCAGATCGGGCCGCCTTAGCTCCCGGCCGCAACCTGCCGGGGCTCGTCGTTGGGCTCTGCCGGCGCTTGCGCCTGCACCAGGTGGCATGCGACCGTATGCCCGGGCGCAAAGGCAACTTCGGGCGGCTCGAGCTGCGTACACCGGGGCTGGCGCAGCGGGCAGCGGGGAGCGAAGCGGCACCCGGTGGGTACGTCGATCTGGTCGGGCACCTCGCCGGCCGTGTTGGTTGATGTTTGGTTCGCGTCCGGGTCCGGCACGGGCACCGAGTCGAGCAGCAGCTGCGTGTAGGGGTGCTGCGGCCGGGAGAGGACCTGCTCGGTCGGTCCGACCTCCACCAGCTTGCCCAGGTACATGACGGCGGTCCGATCGCAGACGTACCGGATCGTCGACAGGTCATGCGAGATGTAGACGATGCTGAGCCCCATCTCGTCCCGGAGGCTCTTGAGCAGGTTGAGGATTCCCGCCCGGATCGAGACGTCCAGCATGGAAACCGGCTCGTCGGCGACCATGACCTGCGGCTCCAGGACGATGGCCCGGGCGATGGCGACCCGCTGGCGTTCGCCGCCGGACAGTTCGAAAGGATA
>CALFSR010000226.1 GCA_937916565.1 uncultured Bacillota bacterium
CACCCAAATCCCAAGCGCGTGGCGGTCATCGGCGGCGGCGACGGCGGCACCATCCGGGAAGTGCTCAAGCACCCGGGCGTTGAGAAGGCTGTGCTTATGGAGATCGACCGCCGTGTGGTGGAGGCGAGCCGGGAGTTTCTGCCCAGCATCAGCGGGGCACTGGACGACCCCAGGGTCGAAATCCGCATCGGCGACGGCTTTGGGCACATCCGCAGCGCGGAGAACGAGTATGACGTTGTCCTCATCGACTCTACCGAGCCGGTGGGCGCGGGCGGGGCGGCCACGGGGCTGTTTTCGCCGGAGTTTTACGCGTCCGTCGGGCGCGCCCTCAAGGCCGACGGGATCATGGTGGCGCAGACGGAGTCCCCCTTCTTAAACCAGGAGTTGATCCGGCGGACGCAAGCCGGTATCCGGGCGACGTTCCCGATCACCCGGCTCTATCTCGCCAGCATCCCGACGTATCCTAGCGGTCTGTGGAGCTTCACGCTGGGTTCAAAGGTGTATGACCCGCTGGCCGTGGATCCGGCGAACATCCGGCAGCTTCCCACCCGCTACTACACGCCGCACGTTCACCACGCCGCCTTCCAGCTGCCCCGGTTCGTAGAGGAGCTGGTGCAGTCCGCGGCCGCCGTAGGGGGCGCCGTGTAGCATGCCGGTCGTCGAGTCCGCCGGGCCTGCGGTGCCCGGTGCCGTCCCCAGGCAGCGGTTTCTCGGGGCTGTGGACGACCCCGGGGCACCGGTCGTGCTTCTCGGGGCGCCCTTGGATGCCACCGTGAGTTTCCGCCCGGGCACGCGTTTCGCCCCCGCCCGCATCCGCGACGTCAGCGACGGGCTTGAGGACTACAGTCCTTACCTGGGCCTGGACTTCAGCCAGGTGCCGTTTTGCGATGCGGGGGATGTTGACCTGCCCTTCGGCGCTCCCGATACCGCCCTGGCTGCCATCGAACGGGCCACGTCCGCCGTGGTGGAACGGGGCCAGTTGCCCATCATCATGGGCGGGGAGCACCTGCTGACGTTGGCCACGGTGCGGGCTGTGCACCGCCGTTTCCCGGACCTGGTGGTCATCCAGTTTGACGCCCATGCCGACTTGCGCGATCATTACCTGGGAGTTCGGCGCTCCCACGCGACGGTCATGCGCTGCGTCGGCGAGTTGGTCGGGTTTGAGAACCTTGTTCAGCTGGGCATCCGCTCGGGTACGCGGGAGGAGTTTGCCTTTGGGCGGGCGCGAACCCGCTTTTACCCGCTGCGGGTACTGGAGGCGTTGGACGAAGTAGCGCCGCAGCTGGCCGGTCGGCCTGTCTTCGTGACGATTGACATCGATGTGGTTGATCCGGGGTTCGCCCCGGGCACGGGCACGCCGGAACCCGGCGGCATCAGCCCGGCGGAACTCCTGGCGGCCGTCCACCGGCTGCGGGAGCTGCAGGTGGTCGGCATGGACTTGGTGGAAGTGTGCCCGCCCCAGGACACGAGTGACATCACCGCGGTGTTGGCGGCCAAGGTGGTGCGGGAAGCGATCCTCGGCTTTGGGAGTGGACGGCGATGAACGTGGCGGCAAAGGCGCGGGCGCAAATCCAGCAACTGGTGTCGGAGGCGTTGCAGCGGGCGAGGTTTGCGGGGGATTTGTCCCTCGCCCGGGACGTGGCACCCGCCGAGATCTACGTGGAGCGTCCCAAGGACAGGCAGCACGGCGATTGGGCTACCAACGCCGCCATGGTGCTGGCCCGGGAAGCCCGCACCGCGCCGCGCCAGATCGCCGAAGCCGTGGTGCGTCACCTCGATTCCACCGGCACCTTGGTGGAGCGGGCGGAGGTGGCGGGCCCCGGCTTCATCAATTTCTTCCTTAAAGAAACGTGGCTCGCTGAAGCGGTGCGGGCGATCCTGAATTCGGGGCCGGACTACGGCAAGGTCGAGTCGGGCCGGGGCCGGCGGGTGCTGGTAGAGTTTGTCAGCGCCAACCCGACCGGGCCGCTCAACGTGGTGAGCGCCCGGCACGCGGCCGTCGGCGACGTGCTCGCACGGGTGCTGGAGTGGGCCGGCTTTATCGTCGACCGGGAGTTTTACGTGAACGACGCCGGCAATCAGGTGCGCATGCTGGGAGCCGCTATGGACGTGCGGGTGCGGCAGCAGCTCGGCGAAAACGCCGAGCTGCCCGAGGGCGCCTATCCCGGCGAATACCTGATCGATATCGCACGGCAGTACTTGGCCGAGCACGGCGCGGACGACCGCCCGCAGGCCCCCGCGCCTTGGGCCGGTGAAGGCGCCGGCCAGGTCGCGCCCGCGGCGCAGCCTGCCGCCGGGCAGGACAGCGGCGGGGAAGACGACGAGCCGGCCGCACCCTCGCAGAAATGGCGCCGCGACCCCGCCTACGAAGCGTGGCTGGAGCGGCTGGCGCGGTTTGCCGTTGAGCGCATCGTGGCGGAGCAACAGGCCGTGCTGCGGGAGTACCGCGTCGAGTTTGACCGCTGGTTTCATGAGAGCGAGGTGCGCGCGGCCGGGGGCCCTGAAAACGTGGTCGAGCGGCTGCGCCATGCCGGCCACGCTTACGAGGCCGACGGGGCCGTTTGGATCCGCAGCACCTCGTTTGGCGACGACAAGGACCGGGTGCTCGTCAAGCGGGACGGCGGCTTCACCTACATCGTCCCGGACGTGGCTTACCACGTCAACAAGTTCGAGCGGGGCTACGACCATTTGATCAACCTGCTAGGCCGCGACCACTACGGCTATCATGTGCGCCTCAAGGCGGCGCTGGCGGCTCTCGGGTATGACCCGGCGGCGCTGGAGATCATCTACCTGCAGATGGTCCACCTGGTGCGCGGTGGGCAGGAGGTGCGCATGTCCAAGCGCCGCGGCGAATTTGTGGCCATGGCCGACTTCCTCAAGGAAGTCAGCGTGGATGCGGCGCGCTGGTTTTTCCTCATGCGCAGCACCGACTCGGAGCTGGACTTTGATCTGGACCTGGCCAACATGCAGACGAGCGACAACCCCGTGTATTACGTCCAATACGCCCACGCGCGCATCTGCAGCATTTTCCGCCAGGCGCAGGCCGCCGGTCTCCCGGTGGGCGAGGCCCTCCGTGGGGCGCCCGTGGAGAAGCTTACCGAGGAGCCCGAGCGGGAGCTCGTGCGCAAGCTGGCCGAGCTGCCCGACGAGGTCGAGCTGGCGGCCGAGCGGCGGGAACCGCACCGCATGACCCGTTACGCCCTCGAGGTTGCGAGCGGGTTCCACTCCTTTTACACTCACTGCCGTGTGCTGGGCGACGACGAGGCCGTAACTGCCGCCCGGCTGGCTTTGTGCGCCGCCACGCGCCAAGTGCTGGCCAACGTGCTGGCCATCATGGGGATTCGCGCACCGGAGGAAATGTAAGGGCTCCGGGCGCTTCGCTTTGCGCTCCCGGGCATTGCCGCGGCCTTTGGGCATGCCCGGCGGGCGCGCGCGGCATGCGGGCCCAACCCCCGGACCGGGCCGGGGCGACGTCAAGGAGGGACTATGGCGATGACCCGATACATCTTCGTGACCGGTGGGGTCGTTTCCGGACTGGGCAAGGGGATCACCGCGGCGTCATTGGGCAGGCTGCTCAAGAGCCGGGGCTTGTCCGTGACGATCATCAAGATGGATCCGTACATCAACGTAGACCCGGGGACCATGAGCCCCTTGCAGCACGGGGAGGTGTTCGTCACCGAGGACGGCACCGAAACCGATCTGGACCTTGGACATTACGAACGGTTCATTGACGAGGACCTCGGCCGGGAGAACAACCTTACCGCGGGCCGCATCTACTGGTCCGTGCTGACTAAGGAGCGCCGTGGCGACTTCCTGGGCGGCACGGTTCAGGTCATCCCTCACGTCACCAACGAGATCAAATCGTGCATCCGCCGGGCGGCCGAGTCGCGGCCGGACCTGGATGTAATAATCGTCGAGGTCGGCGGCACCGTGGGCGACATCGAGAGCTTGCCGTTCCTGGAGGCCATCCGCCAGCTGCGCAGCGAGATTGGCCGCGACAACTGCCTGTACGTGCACGTGACGCTCGTCCCGTACGTGCGGGCCGCGGGCGAGCTCAAGACCAAGCCGACGCAGCACAGCGTCAAGGAACTGCGCAGCATCGGCATTCAACCCGACATTATCGTGTGCCGGGCCGAGCGGCCGCTTTCTCCGGAGATCCGGGAAAAGATCGCGCTTTTTTGCGACGTGCCGCCCGAAGCGGTCATCCCCAACGTCGATACGGAAACGATCTACGCGGTGCCCCTGCTCTTGGAGCAGGAGGGCCTGGACACCCTGGTGCTCCAGCGCCTGCGTCTGCCCGCGGGCGAGCGGGATCTGCGCGAGTGGAGGGCCATCGTGGACCGCATCCGCAACCCGCGGGAGCGGCTGCGCGTTGCCATCGTGGGCAAATACGTGTCGCTGCCCGACGCATACTTGAGTGTCTGCGAGGCTTTGACCCATGCCGGTGCGAGCCACGGAGCGGCCGTCGAGATTAAGTGGGTGTCGGCGGAAGACGTGGAGGCTCAAGGGCCTGAGCAGTTCCTGGCGGACGTCGACGGCGTCCTCGTACCGGGCGGCTTCGGCTCCCGGGGCATCGAGGGCAAGATCGCGGCCATTCGCTGGGCTCGTGAGCAAGGCGTACCGTACCTCGGCTTGTGCCTCGGCATGCAGCTGGCCGTCGTGGAGACCGCGCGTCATCTCGCGGGCCTTGAGGGCGCACACAGCCGCGAGTTTGACCCGGAGACGCCCCATCCGGTGGTGGACCTCATGCCGGACCAGCACGGCGTCGACGCCCTGGGCGGCACCATGCGCCTTGGCCGGGCCGAGTGCCATGCGCAGCCGGGAAGCCTGACGGCCAAGCTATACGGCAGCCCGGTGTTTTACGAGCGGCACCGGCACCGTTACGAGGTGAACCCCGCGTACTGGGAGCGCCTTGAGCAGGCCGGAATCGTCATCGCCGCGCGCTCTGCCGACGGGCGGCGGGTCGAGGTCATCGAGCGGCCGGATCACCCGTTCTTCGTTGCCAGCCAGTTCCACCCGGAGTGGCGGTCCCGTCCCAACCGGCCGCATCCGCTGTTTTCGGGTTTCGTGGCCGCCGCGGTGAGCCGGCGGCGGCTGCCGGTAGGCAACCCTGTAGAATAGGGGGCACGGGTCTGATATAATAAGACAAAAGCGCTCCGAGGGGTGAGGCAGCCGTGGTCAGGATGAAGGTCAAGGTCGTCGGCTTGGACCAGAACACGCTCATCCCTGTGGTCGTCATTACGGACATGGAGGAGTCGGGGTTCATCCCCATCCTGATCGGGCCGGCAGAGGCGCAGGCCATCAGCGCGGAGATCGAGCGCAACAAGCCGCAGCGGCCCATGACGCACGATCTCCTCAAGAACGTGCTCGATCAGCTCGGCGCCAAGGTGGAGCGCGTCATCATCAACGATCTTAAGGAAGAAGTGTACTACGCCCGGGTCCAGTTGCGGACGGAGAAGGGCGTCATCGATATCGACGCCCGCCCCAGCGATGCCATTGCGCTTGCCCTGCGGGCCGAGGCGCCCATCTACGTCAGCGAGGAAGTCGCAGCCCGGGCCGTCATCAGCAACAAGAAGACGGACGATGAGATGGAGCAGTTCCGCCGGTTCCTCGACAGCGTCAGCCCGGAGGATTTCCAGCGCAACTTGCAGCAGTAGGGCGCGGAATAATTAACCCCTTTTGATCCCCATACTGATGATGCGGGCGCTGTCACCGCGCTTTTTGGTGGATGAGACTGGAAAATCGCTGCGGCGCAGCAGGATTTGCAGCGGCCGCAGCGAAGTGAACGTCCCGGCGGAGCCGCGCCCGCTGCATCCCTGCACTTGCATGCTCATGCTTATCAGGTGAATCGTTCTGTCATACCAGTTGATCTGGAGATATCCCCAGCGTGTATGCCGCCGTGCGGAGTGTAGTCCCATCCATCAGGAGTCTCCATGCCCGCCACGGGTCGTTTTGAGGAGGAATTCGGCATGAACATCGCCGAGCTGCAGGCGAAGACCACCGGCGAGCTGCAGGAAATTGCGCGCCAGCTGGAGATCGCCGGGTACAGCAAGATGCGCAAGAACAGCTTGATCATGGAGATCTTGCGCAAGGAAACCGAAAAGGACGGTCTCCTGTTCACCCAGGGCATCCTGGAGATCCTCCCCGACGGCTACGGGTTTTTGCGGGTGGACGGCTACACGCCAAGCCCGGAGGACGTCTACGTCTCGCCTTCGCAAATAAGGCGCTTTCACCTGCGCACGGGCGACGTCGTCCTCGGGCAGGTGCGGCCGCCAAAGGACAACGAGCGCTACTACGCCTTGCTGCGGGTCGTCGCCGTCAACCTGCTCGATCCGGAGCAGGCGATGCGGCGGCCGTCCTTTGACGACTTGACGCCGGTATACCCGGATGAGCGCATTCGGCTGGAAGTTCAAGGGCAGAAAGACGTTGCCACACGCCTCATCGACATCATCGCTCCCCTGGGCAAGGGCCAGCGGGCGATGATCGTTGCCCCGCCCAAGGCAGGCAAGACCACGGTCCTCAAGAAAATCGCCAACAGCATCTCGGCCAACCACCCCGAGATTGATCTCATCGTCCTGCTCATCGACGAACGCCCGGAGGAAGTGACCGATATGGAGCGTTCGGTCGACGGCGAAGTCGTCGCATCCACGTTTGACCTGCCGCCGGACAACCATGTGCGGGTGGCGGAGCTTGTGCTCGAGCGGGCCAAGCGCCTCGTGGAACACGGCCGCGACGTGGTTATCCTGCTCGACAGCATCACGCGCCTTGCCCGGGCGTACAACCTCGTCGTGCCGCCTTCGGGCCGGACGCTTACGGGCGGCGTCGACCCGGCGTCCCTGCGGGGGCCGAAGCGCTTCTTCGGTGCCGCCCGCAACATTGAGGAAGGCGGCAGCCTGACCATCATCGCCACCGCCCTGGTGGAGACGGGCAGCCGGGCCGACGACGTCATTTATGAGGAGTTCAAGGGGACCGGCAACTGCGAGCTGCACTTGGACCGGCGCCTGGCCGAGCGCCGCATTTTCCCCGCCATCGACATCTACAAGTCGGGTACCCGCAAGGAGGAACTGCTTTTGTCCGAGCGGGAGCTCGATACCATGTTCGTCCTGCGCAAGCTTTTGGGCTCCCTCGGCACCGCCGAGACGACCGACCTGCTTATCGAGCGTCTGACTAACACCCAGAGCAACGCGGAGTTCATCGAGCTCGTGTTGCACTCGCCATTTGCGGAAAGCGCCCGCGCCTAGGCAGGGATCCTGCGCTTGGGTGTGGAAGGACGAGCAAGTTAGCAGTTCCTGGCAAACGGAGTACGGACAGCTGCGAGCGAACGCCATCCCGAACGCACGCTCGATGAAGCATTGGAGGGTGCTGGTTGGTTAAGCCTCTGCGCCACGCGACCGTCTTGTTCCTGCTCGGTCTTTTGGCTATGGCCTCCATGCTCGGAGGAGAAAACGCCCAGCCCTTGGGCCTCGGCGGTCCGGGGGAAGAGGACTGGTTTCCGCAAGTTCGCTACGGGGGCGTCCTGGGCGGTGGGGAACTGGAGGTCGTCGCCGGCGGGGCCGAGCCGTTGGCCGCGGAGGCATCCCTCGGGACGGCGGCAGCGAGCCAAGGGGTGGCTGCTGAGCGTCTCCCCGGCAGGCCGGATCCATCCGTCGCGTCCGCGGGCGCCTCAGCCGCAGGCGGTGGTGATCCGGCGGAGGCGAGCGCGTCCGTGGACAAGCCCGGAGAGGCCGTCGACGAACCCAGGCTCTTGACCCACGTGGTGGCGCGCGGAGAAACCTTGTGGGACATCGCTCGCATGTACGGCATCGACGTCGACACCATCGTTGCCGTAAACGATCTGGTGGACATCAACCGGCTTCAGGTCGGCCAGGAACTCAAGATATTGACGATCCGCGGCGCTCTGCACACGGTGCAGCGGGGTGAAAGCCTCTGGGATATCGCGCGAGCCTACGGCGTGGCCATGGACGAGATCGTGGCCACCAACGGGCTCAAGGATCCGTCGCGCCTGCAGGTCGGCCAGCAGCTCATCATCCCCGGCGCCCAGGCCCAGGCGGCGGCCTTGCGGCGGGAGACCCTCGTTTCTAACGGGCAGCTGCTGCGCAACTTCGATTGGCCGGTCTCCGGCCGCATTTCCTCCCGCTTCGGTCCCCGGTGGGGACGCCAGCACCAGGGCCTCGACATCGCGGTACCCACCGGCACGCCGGTGCGCGCCGCCGCTGCCGGCACGGTCACGTACGCAGGTTCCATGGGCAGCTACGGCATCATCGTCATCATTGACCACGGCAACGGGGTCGAAACCCGCTACGCCCACAACTCCCGCGTTGCGGTGAAGGTCGGGCAGCGGGTGAAGCGCGGCGAGCTCATCGCCTACAGCGGCAACACCGGCAATTCGACAGGGCCTCACCTGCATTTCGAGATCCGGTATCGGGGGACGGCGGTTAATCCCGAGAACTACCTCAAGCGATAGGCGATGCATTCCTGGGTTGGTGGCGTACGCCGGACCTCGGGACGCTCGCTTTGGACATCCCTGTCCTCCCCTCGCTCGAGAGCGGTCGGCTTCGCCCTCCTTGGCTTCGCCGCCCGCTGAACGCCCTCGGTCCGTCGTATGAACACCGGCGGCTGAACGTCCCTACGCCAGCAAGCACCCGCCTAGCGGCGGCGGGTTTTGGGATCCAGCACGTCCCGAAGGCCGTCGCCGAGGAGGTTGAGGCCTAGGACGGTGACCGCGATGGCCAGGCCTGGCATGAGGGCCGGGTAGGGGGAGAAGACGAGGAAGTCCTGGGCCTCCCGGAGCATGCGGCCCCAGCTTGGGTCGGGCGGCTGGGTGCCCAGGCCCAGGTAGCTCAGGGCTGCTTCGGCCAAGATCGCGTTGGCAAAGGCGACCGTCGCCTGGACCAACAAGATGGCCACGGTGTTGGGCAAGAGGTGCCGCCAAAAGATCCGGGCGTTGCTCGCGCCCAGGGCGCGGGCGGCCTGGACAAACTCCGCATCGAGCAGCGCCAGGAGGTTGGCCCGCACCAGGCGCGCGAAGACCGGGACTGTGGCGATGCCGATGGCCAGCATGCCGCTGACCACGCCGGGCCCCATGATGGAAGCGAGCAGTATCGCGAGCAAAAGCGGCGGGTACGCGGCAACCGCGTCCATGAGCCGCATCAAAGTCTCGTCCACCCAGCGGCCGTACTGGGCCGCCAGCCCTCCGAGCAGCACGCCTGCGGACAAGCCGATGCCCACCGCGATGACTCCCACGACGATCGTGACCCGGCTGCCGACCATAATGCGGCTCAACAGATCGCGGCCAAACTGGTCCGTCCCGAGGAGAAACTCTTCGCCGGGCGGCTTAAACCGGTTGAGGACGCTTATGCGATTTGGGTCGTGGGGCAGGTAGAAGAAGCTTACGGCCGCCGTGGCCACCAGGGCCAGCAAGATGACGAGGCCGACCGTCAGGTTCCACTGTCCCCGCAAGCGGCGGCCGGCCGCCGCCAGCCCGCCCCGTGTCCGTGCTTCTGTCATGAGTACCGGATCCTTGGGTCAAGGTACGCGTAAAGGACGTCCGTGACCAGGCTGAGGAGCAAGATCACCGACGCCATGCAGACGACGATTCCCTGGACCAGGGGGAAGTCCCGGTTGTTGACCGCGTTCAGGACGAGGGTCCCCAGGCCCGGCAAGGTAAAGACGGTTTCCACGATGATGGCGCCTGCCAAAAGCTGCGCCACTTCCAAGCTGACGACGGTGGCGACGGAGATGAGGGCGTTGCGCAGCACGTGGCGGCGGATGACGGCGGCCTCCGAGACGCCTTTGGCCCTAGCGGTGCGGACGTAGTCGGCCGAGAGCACTTCCAGCGCCGCGGACCTCACGACGCGGGTGAGGGACGCGGCCCGGGCGATGCCTAAGGCGACGGCCGGCAACAGGAGGGACTGGAACGCACGCCCGGCGCCCTGGGACCAAGGGGTGAATCCGCCTGCCGGCAACCATCGCAACTGGACGGCGAACACGAGGATAAGAAAGATTCCAAGCCAAAACGACGGCGTGGCGATGCCGGCTTGGGCAAAGGCCGTTGTTGCCAGGTCCCACAAGCTGCCGCGCCGCCGTGCAGCAAATAGCCCGAGGGGCACCCCGACGCAGACCGCGAGGGCCAGGGCCATGGCTGTCAGAGGCAGCGTCACCCGCAGCCGTTCGGCGATCAGATTCCAGACGGGCACGCCGTACACGAGCGAGGTGCCCAGATCAAACCGCAGCAAATCTCCAAGCCAGCGGGCATAGCGCACGGGCGGGGGCAGGTCAAGCCCAAGGGCTCGCTCCACGGCGGCCACGGCCGATGGGCTGGCATCAATCCCGAGGATGATCTGGGCCGGGTTGCCGGGAATGACCAGCAGCGTCACGAACGTGAGCGAGGCTGCGAGCCATACGGTGACGGCAAAGGTGATGGCACGTCGGAAAAGGTACGCCTGCATGCTGGTCCGGTAACTCCTTCAAGGCCGCTCGGGGCGGCCGGCAGGGGACGGCCGCGCCCTGACTTTCGGCGCGGCCGCCCGCACTGCCCTGGGAAGCAGGATTCGTCAGTTCCCGAAGTACACTTCCGTGACGTCGGTGATGACCATCGGCAGCTTCTCCCACCAGCCGTAGACGTTTTGCCGGGTGAGGATGAAGTACGGCCGGGCGTACACCCACACGTTGACCGCGTCCTGGGCGATATGCTCCTGCAACCGCCGGTACACCTCCCGGCGGCCTTCCTCGCTGCCCGTGCTACGGGCCTCCGCCAGGAGCGCCTGGGCCTCGGGGCTGTTGTAGCGGAAGTAGTAGTTGGGGTTCGCGTAAATGCTGATGTCCATAGGCTCGGCGTGGCCGATGACGGTCAGGTCGTAGTCGGCCTGGCCAAAGATGCGGGACAGCCACGTCGCCCACTCCACCAGCTCGATGTCCACCTGAATCCCGATTTGCGACAAGTGCTGCGCCATAATCTCGCCGGCGCGGACGGCATAGGTGTAGGCGCTCGGCAGGCTCAACGTCAACCGGAAACCGTTGGGATAGCCGGCCTCCGCCAGGAGCCGGCGCGCCCGGGATACGTCATAGGGATACATTCCCGTCAGGTCGGCGTAGTACGGCTCGGCCGGCGTCATATGGGAGCCGATCACCTGGCCAAAGCCAAACTCGGCACCCAGAATGACCTCTTCCTTGTTGATCGCATGGTTGATGGCCCGGCGCACCCGCACGTCGCTCAGGGGCGTCCGGGAGTTGTTCATGGCCAGCACTACGGTGCTCGTGGACGGTCCCTCGATCACCTTGAAACCGGTCGCCTGCTGCACGCGGAACGCCTGCTCGGCGGTGGTCGCGCCGCCGATGGCATCGATGTCGCCGGCCAGCAATGCGGCCACCTGGGCGTTCGGGTCGGAGATGAAGCGGAACGTTACGCTGTCCAGGTAAGGCAGGCCGGGGCGGTAGTAGCCGTCGAAGCGCTCGAGGCGCACGTGGCTGCCCCGCACCCATTCGACGAAGCGGAAAGGCCCGGTGCCGATCGGGTTCGTGCGCTGGGCCTCGCCGTAACCCGCGGGCGGAATGACGGAGTCGGGCCGCGCCAGGTTGTAAAGGAACTCGGCGTCGGGCGCGGACATGCGGAACATGACCGTGTAGTCGTCGGGCGTTTCAATCGACCCGATGTTGGCGTAGTAGAGGTAGTTGGTGTGGCCGGAGTCGGGGTCGCGGGCCACCTCGAACTTCGCCTTCACATCCGCCGAGGTAAACGGCTGGCCGTTATGGAAACGCACGCCCTGCCGCAGGCGGAAAACGTACTCCGTCGCGTCGGGCGACACCGTCCACGACTCGGCAAGGCCCGGCACCAGGTTGCCGGAGCCGTCAACCTTGACCAGGCCCTCCAGCACGTTGTGGTGGACGATGGACGTGGCGGCCGTCGCCGTCGTGGCCGACGGGTCGAGGATCGGCGGCTCCGCGGACTGCGCTATGGTCAGATGACCGCCCCGGGTGGGCGTTTGCGCAGCTGCGACGGCGGCTCCCACGACTAGGACGGCGGCAGCCAGCAGCAGCAAGACGGTGGCCCGCATGCCTGCATGAGCGGACTTGCGGCCCGTGAAACGCAGTGTGGCACGCATCCGAAACCCCTCCTCAAATTGCGCGTATATTGCCTGGGGAGAGCGGCGGATTGGCCGCCGTCCCTCGCCCTAGCGACCTTGATGGACGAAAAACAGCGCCGCGGCCGCGTAGATTCGCGCCGCCTCGATCAGTTCTTCGACCTCGACGTACTCGTCGACCTGGTGCGGGATTAGTCGCGCTCCGGGGCCCAGGGTGACGATGGGGATCCCGCCCCATGCGTGGAGGAACGTGCCGTCCGTGGCGCCCGGCACGCCGCCGTAGACCGGCTCCCTGCCTGTCGCCGCCCGCACCGCCGCCGCCACTGCCCGGGCAACAGGCGCGTCCGCCGGCGTCTCCGTCCACGGCCGCTGCTCAAAGACGTCGAGCTCCGCCTTCATCCGGGGATCTTGCTCGCGAATGCGGTCGAGAATGTCCCGCAGGCTAGCCTCCACGGCCCCGTGGTCCACGCCGGGAATCGTGCGGATGTCCAGGCACACCTGCGCGGTGGCCGGGATGACGTTCAGCTGCGGCGTGCCGCCCGCGGGAGCCTGGATAATGGTCGGCGTCACAGACGGCCGGCCAAGATACACATGCTCCCCGTGCCGGGCCACGAGGGCCCGTTCCAGTTCACCCACGCCTTGAACAAACTGCGCCGCCCACGGGATCGGGTTGACGCCCGCCTGGGGCATGGCGCCATGGGCCATGGCGCCGAAGAACGTCACCCGCACCCGCATGGCGCCTTTTTGGGTCAGACAGATCTCGTTTTCCTCGGGTTCGCAGATGATGGCGGCGTCGACGTCCCCTGTCCAGCCGGAGCGGATGAAATGCTTGACGCCGAGCATCAGATCCTCTTCGTCGACGAGAATGCCGAGGCGGATGCGGCCCGGAAACGGCACCCCCGATTGCATCAATGCCCGCACGGCACCGATGGCCGCTGCGATACCGCCCTTCATGTCGGCCGCGCCGCGCCCGTAGATGCGCCCATCCACCACGGATGCCGCGAAGGGCGGGTATGTCCAGCGCGCCGGATCTCCTTCGGTCACCACGTCGGTATGGCCTTCAAACAGCAGGCACGGCCCGGATGGGTCGCCCGTCCAGTCCGCGATCACGTTGGGCCGGCCCGGCAC
This sequence comes from uncultured Bacillota bacterium, assembly GCA_937916565.1. Taxonomy (GTDB): domain Bacteria; phylum Bacillota; class Limnochordia; order Limnochordales; family ZCTH02-B6; genus ZCTH02-B6. The sequence goes on from CALFSR010000226.1 coordinate 13,209, forward strand.
GACGTCTTCCACGCGCACGGCGAGGCCGAGTGCCTCGAGCTCGCGCGCGACGAGGAGCGCCGCCTGCTCCTCATTGGCGCCCGGCACGCCCGGCTCGTAGACGCTGCGCGTCTGTACCAGGCGGCGCGTCAGGTCGATGATGTAGTCGCGGTCGATGGCTTCCCATATCCGTTGCAATTGTTCGGAGGCTGTCATGGGTCACCCCGGTGAAAATCACGTTTTTCCGGCAAATTCGGCGCTGTTTCCCGCTTTCCTCCATTAGCGGCGACAGGGTCGTCGCTTCCGCGCCGAGCGGCGGCCGACCGGGCACGTCCCGCGAAGAATTTCTGCAGCCGCGCCAAGCATGTGCTATAATGTTTGAATGCCGGCCACGCCGCGCCAAGACGGCGGGCGGCCGCAGCGCAGAGAAGAGGTGAACGGGCAATGAAGACTGGCATTCACCCCACGTACTACCGCACGACCGTGACGTGCGCGTGCGGCGAGACCTTCGAAACCGGCTCGACGGTGGAGAACCTGCGGGTTGAGATCTGCTCCAAGTGCCATCCGTTCTATACCGGCCAGCGCCAGCAGCGGATCACGACGGGCGGCCGCGTGGAGCGGTTCCGTCGCAAGTACGGCGAGCAGGTGTAGGGCGGGTTCGATCGCCCCGCCTGAGGAAGGAGGCGCGGCCGTGGCCGCCATTGGCGGGATCCGCCTGGAGCACCCCGTGGTGATGGCCCCGATGGCCGGCGTGACGGATCTCCCGTACCGCCTCATCGCCCGGGAGCTTGGGGCCGCCTTGGTCTACAGCGAACTCGTGTCGGCCAAGGGGATCTGCTACGGCAACCAAAAGACACTCAAGCTGCTGGAAACCGACCCGGCCGAGCGCCCGGTGGGGTTGCAGATCTTCGGTGGCGAAGAAGCTGTCATGATGGAAGCGGCCCGCCACGTGGCGGAACGGGGACCTGACCTGCTCGACATCAATATGGGTTGTCCGGTGCCCAAGATCACCCGCAACGACGAAGGTTGCGCCCTCATGCTCGATCCCGAGCGGGCCGGCCGGGTCGTGCGGGCGGTGGTGCAGGCGGTCGACTTGCCGGTCACGGTCAAAATCCGAAAAGGTTGGGACGCGGCGCACGTCACCGCTCCCGCGGTGGCGCGGGAGCTTGAGAAGGCGGGCGTGGCGGCTATCGCCGTCCACGGACGGACGCGGGAGCAGTTTTACACGGGCCGGGCGGATTGGGGCATTATCAAGGAAGTGAAGCAGGCGGTGGACGTGCCGGTCATCGGCAACGGCGACGTCTGCACGCCGCAGGACGCCGCCCGGATGCTGGAGGAGACCGGGTGCGACGCAGTCATGATCGGCCGCGCATGCCTCGGCGACCCGTGGATCTTCCGCCGGGTCGTCCATTACCTGGCAACCGGCGAGCTTCTGCCCATGCCCTCGGCGCGCGACAAGCTGACGATGGCGGTGCGGCACTTGCGGATGGCGGTGGCGTTTAAGGGCGAGTTCGTAGCGGTGCGGGAGATGCGCCGGCCCATCGCGTGGTACCTCAAGGGCGTCCCCCGGGCCAACCGCCTCAAGCAGCTGGTCCAGCGCCTTGACTCGGCGGACCGGGTCGCGGAGGCGCTCGTGGAGCACCTCGAAAGTCTGGGCGCGGAGGCGGACGAACCGCTGCGGGTGCCACCCGTGAGCGCCGTGGACGATGCGGCCGCGTAAGGGTCACAGCACGATACTCGACGGGCAGCGTAGCGCTGCCCGTTTCTTTTTGCCTCAGGTCGAGCTGTCCCGCCGGTAAGCGGGCACGCCCGTTGGCGGCGCCTCCAACCCTATGATAAGATGAGCATGTGCACAAGCCTGTGCACGATCAAGGACCAAGCCGCGCCCGGCGCGGCGGGGCGGGGGCGATGGAATGGACCTAATCCGGATCGGGGACAAGCTGGTCAGCCGCCGCAAGATCGAGCGAGCCGTCGACCGGATCTTGGAGCGGCGCGCCCAGGGCCTTTCGCAGCAGGACGTCGCCGCCGAGCTGGGCATTGACCGGGCTTTTGTCTCGCACCTGGAGCGCCTCGGCGAGATCCGTAAGGGGCGCCGCATTGCTCTGATCGGGTTTCCGGTCCAGAACAAAGCCGAGCTGGAAGCCGTCGCCCGGGAGGAAGGCGTCGACTTCGTGCTGCTGCTCAACAACGCTGAGCGCTGGAGCTACGTGGAGCACATCTCCGGCGCGGAGCTGTTTAACCAGGTGATGGAGATCATCGCCCGGATCCGGGAGTGCGACCAGGTGGTGTTTCTCGGATCGGACATGCGCATCCGGTGGATGGAGTCGGTGCTGGGGCCGGACCGGGTCGTAGGTATCGAACTCGGCCCTTCGCCCATCGCGGAGGACAGGTACGTGGCGCCGGAGCGGGTGCGGGACATCCTGGCGCAGGGCCGGGGATGACCAGCGGCCGCAGGGGTTTTAGCAGCGGGGAGGAGTCACAGCTTGAAGCGGGTTGTCAGCGTCAGCATCGGGTCGTCGGAACGGGACCACGTGGCTGAACTCGAGCTGATGGGCGAGCGGGTGCGCGTGGAGCGCATCGGCACCGACGGCGACATCGACAAGGCGATTGCGCTCATCCGGGAGCTCGACGGCAAGGTGGACGCGTTCGGGATGGGCGGCATAGACCTGTACGTGTGGGCGGGAGGACGACGTTACGTGTTGCGGGACGCCCGCCGCATCGCGGGCGCCGCCCAGAAAACCCCCATGGTGGACGGTTCCGGCCTCAAGAACTCCTTGGAGCGCCGTATTGTCCCGTTCCTCGCGAGGGAGCTCGGGTTCCGCTGGCCCGAGCGGAAAGTGCTGCTCGTGTCCGCCATCGACCGGTTTGGCATGGCGGAGGCGTTGGCCGAGTCCGGGTGCGACCTTGTCATCGGCGATCTCATGTTTGTGCTAGGCCTGCCGTTCCCGATGCGTTCTCTACGGACGTTTCACGCCGTGGCCCGGGTGCTCGCGCCCATCGCGGTGCAGCTTCCCATAAACGTTCTCTACCCGACGGGCTCCAAGCAGACCAAGGTGGAGCCCAAGTACACCCGCTGGTATCAATGGGCGGACGTCATCGCCGGGGACTTTCATTTTATCCGGCGCTATATGCCCGATGACCTGCGCGGCAAAACGATCATCACCCAGACCATTACCAAGGCCGACGTCGCCGAGCTCAAAAAGCGCGGCGTAAGGCTGCTCGTCACGGGGACGCCCGAGCTCAACGGGCGGTCCTTTGCGACCAACGTCATCGAGGCGCTCCTGATCGCCGTTACGGGCCGGGGCCGGGAGCTGTCGGCCGACGAATACCTGGAACTCATTGACCGCCTTGGGCTGCAACCCCGCATCGAGTACTTGACGGAGCCGGCGCCGGAGCAGGCACACGCGCGCGGGTAGGCGGGTTTCCCATTGCTTTGCCCGGCGGGAATTGGTAGAGTAGGTGTGTGCACAAGATTGTGCACGCGCCGACCCGCGCTGAACTAAGGAGGCCGTCTATGCATCCCTTTTCTGAGTATGTCAATCCGCACCTCGGCGAACTGCTGGAGACGGTGCGGCTCAACAAGCGCTACGTCCGGGGCGAAGGGGCGTGGCTGTGGGACGAGGAGGGCAACCGCTACCTCGACTTTATCGCCGCCTACGGGGCATTGCCTTTCGGCTACAATCCCCCGGAGGTCTGGCAGGCTCTGCTGGAGGTGCGCGCCCAGGGCGAACCCAGCTTCGTGCAGCCGTCGTACCTGGAGGCCGCCGGCGGGCTGGCCCGGCGCCTCATTGAGCTGGCACCCGCGGGTCTGCGCTACGTGACCTTTACCAACAGCGGCGCCGAAGCGGCCGAGGCCGCCATCAAGCTCGCGCTGGCAAGGACCGGCCGCCGCCGTGTGCTCGCCGCCCACAACAGCTTCCACGGCAAAACGCTCGGTGCGTTGTCGGCCACGGGCCGGCCGGCGTACCAGGAGGCGTTCGGTTTGCCGCTGCCCGGCTTCGACTATGTTCCTTACGGCGACGCGGACGCGGTAGCCCGGGCGCTCGCGGCCCGGCCGGGCGAGTACGCCGCGGTCATCCTCGAGCCGATCCAGGGCGAGGGGGGCATCGTGGTGCCGCCGCCGGGGTATCTGGCCAAGGTCAAGGAGCTCTGTGAGGCCGACGGTGCGCTGCTCATCCTCGATGAAGTGCAGTCGGGCCTCGGGCGTACGGGCGCCTTGTTCCGGTGCCAGGCGGAAGGCGTCAGTCCGGACGTGATGACGCTCGCCAAGGCCTTGGGCGGCGGTCTTGTGCCTATCGGCGCCGTACTTTGCACCGAAGACGCCTACACCGAGCAGTTTGCCCTCAAACACTCCTCGACGTTCGCAGGCAACGCCTTGGCGTGCCGGGCAGGCTTGGCTGCCCTTGACCTGCTCACCCGGGACAACGGCCGCCTCCTCCAGAACGTCCAGCGGCTTGGCGCGCAGCTCAAGAGCGGCCTTGAGGAGATCCAGCGCCGATACCCGCGGGTCATCCGGGAGGTACGGGGCACCGGATTTATGCTGGGCGTCGACTTTGGCATCGATGAGGACACCTTCGGCGCGAGCGCCGGCGCGATGCTCGGTATCATGGCGTCGCAGGAACTCTTGACGCCGGTAATCTCTTCGTACCTCCTAAACCGCTGCGGCCTGCGGGTTGCTCCGACCCTCAACGGCAACAGCGTCATCCGCATTGAGCCGCCCCTCGTCGTCGATGAGGAGCAGTGCCGGTTGGCGCTCGAGGCCATCGAGCGCGTGTGCGCCGTGTTGGACGCCGGCAACACCGGTGAACTGCTCGCTCATCTGGTCGACCGGACGGCGCCCGTGCCTATGCCGGCGGCTTATCGCACACCGGCGGTCAACGAGGCGGTCGCGGCGGAAAACGGCGCGGGCATGGAACATGGGACCGTCTTTGACGGCGCCGGGGCGGCGGGCGTCACCGTCCGGGAGCCGAAGCCTGCGCCCGACCCGGCGGACGCCGGCGAGGGCCGGTTCGCGTTTCTCGTGCACCCGCTGGACCTGCGCAACTATACCGAGTTCGACCGCAGCCTCGAGCCGTACACCGAGGAAGAGCTGCAGCGGCTGAGCGACCAGTTCAACAGCTTGATGGAGCCGTTCGTCATCGGCACGACCCGCGTCGTCTCCGCCACCGGCCAGCGGGCTTACGGCGAGTTCGTCGTCGTCCCCCGGACTACCCGCCAGCTCATCGACGGCCCCCGCAAGGAGAACTTGGCGGTCGTGGCGGACGCGGTCGCCCTGGCCCGGGATCGGGGCGCCCGCATCGTCGGCCTTGGCGCTTACACGGCCATCGTCTCCCGCAGCGGGCGTGCTCTGACGGATTTGGGCGTTGCCTTGACGACCGGCAACAGCTACACGGTGGTCGCGGCGATTGAGGCGCTGCTCGAAGCGTCGACGCGGCTCGGCGCCGATCTTTCCCGGTCGACGGCCAGCGTGGTGGGGGCGACGGGGTCCATCGGCCGCGGGACGGCCCTGCTCCTTGCACCGGACGTGCAGCGGCTAGTACTGATCGGAAACCCTCGCTCGGGTGCCAAGGCCTACGAGCGGCTGACGGCCGTGGCTGCGGAAGTGTTCCGGTGGGTGCTCACCGAACGGGAGCGCGGGAGGGAGTTCGCCCCGGGGACGCTGGCCGACTGGGTGGTGCAGCGGTCCGAACTGCCCGGGCCGGATGCGGGCGACGCCGCATGGCTTGGCGCGACCGCAAGGCTGCTTGAGCGGCACGATTGTCCCGTCTCGCTCACCATCGACGTGGCCGCGGGACTCGCCCAAGGAGAGATGGTCGTCATCGCGACGAGCACGGCCGACGACTTTGTCACTCCGGAGCTCTTGCGCCCCGGTGCGGTCGTGTGCGACATGTCCCGGCCGCCCAACGTCAGCCGCCGGGTGGAGCGAGAGCGTCCCGACGTCCTGGTGCTGGACGGCGGCGTCATCGAGGTGCCGGGCCGGCCTTGGTTCGGCTGGGACTTCGGTTACGAGCGGGGGCTTGCCTACGCATGCATGTCGGAGACGATGATGCTCGCGCTCGAGCATGACTACCGCCACACGAGCCTTGGGTCGGATCTTACGCCCGAATCGATGTTGCGCATGCAGGAGTTGGCGCACCGGCACGGCTTCCGGCTCGCCGGGCTGCGCAGCTTCGACCGCCCGGTCAGCGACGCCCGCTGGCAGGAGCTCGTGGAGGCGCGCCGGCGGCTGTCCATCTCGTCCATGCGGTAGGAGCCGCCGGGCACGACTGAACTTGGGTGCAGGAGGAGGCCGCTGGCCTCCTCCTGCTTGCCGCTGCGGGCTTTTTTCGCCTTCACAAAGCCGACGGGTTTCGATATAATCTGTGCCGAATCTCATGGCACGGATTCCCACCCGCTGTCCGGAAGTTTCGCGAAGCGGGAGCGTAGAATAGAGGGCAGACCACGCCCGGGCAAAAGGAGAGACTGCGCTCGATGCGGGAAAAGGAAGTGCTCCTGACGGCGGAGGGCCTCGCAAAGCTGGAGCGGGAATTGGAGCACCTCAAGACGGTCAAGCGGCGGGAGGTCGCCGCCCGGATCAAGCAGGCGCTTGAGTTCGGCGACATCTCCGAGAACTCCGAATACGACGACGCAAAGAACGAGCAAGCCTTCGTCGAGGGTAGAATCCTCCAACTGGAAAAGATGCTGCGGCACGCCAAGCTGATTGACGAAGCCGACGGCCCGGCCGACGTGGTGACCTTGGGGGCTCGCGTGCGCCTCAAGGATTTGCAGTATGGCGACGAGCTGGAGTACCAAGTGGTCGGCTCCGCGGAAGCCGACCCCTTCAAGAACCGTATCTCCAACGAGTCACCGGTGGGCCAGGCCATTATGGGCAAGCGCCCCGGCACCATCGTGGAAGTCAAAGCCCCGGCCGGCGTGCTCAAGTACGAGATCTTGGAAGTGATCCGTTGATGGACCCCGACGCGACCATCCCGGCGCCGGCGCCGCAGGCGCTCCCCGCAGGCAACGAAGCCACGGACGCACCCGCCGACCTCAATGATCAGATCGCGGCCCGCATGGACAAGCGGCGCCGGCTGCTGGCGAATGGGCCGCCCCCCTACGGCGGCCGGTTCGAGCGGACCCACACCGCCGGCGAGATCCTGGACCGGTTTCCTGAGCTCGAAGGCAGTTCGGTGCGCATCGCCGGGCGCTTGCGCTCGATCCGGCGCCAGGGCAAGGTGACCTTTGCTGATCTGCAGGACGGCGGGCGGCGCATCCAGTTGTTTTGCCGGGTCAACACCATGGGCGAGGCGGCATATGGGTTGCTCGACGACTTGGACATCGGCGACATCGTGGGCGTCGCCGGCCAAGTCATGCGGACCCGTACGGGGCAGGAAAGCGTGGAGGTGACCGGCATCGAGCTGCTCACCAAGTCGCTGCGGCCGCTGCCGGAGAAATGGCACGGCCTCAAGGACGTCGAGCTGCGCTACCGCCAGCGCTACGTGGATCTGATCGTCAATCCAGGCGTGCGGGACGTGTTCGTCGCCCGCAGCAAGGCCGTGGCTGCGATTCGACGGTTTCTCACCGAGCGCGGGTTTCTTGAGGTGGAGACGCCCATGCTCAACCCGATCCCCGGCGGGGCCAACGCGCGCCCGTTCATCACGCATCACAACGCGCTGGACATGGACCTGTACATGCGCATCGCGCCCGAGCTGTACCTCAAGCGGCTCCTAGTGGGCGGCTTTGACAAGGTGTTCGAGATTGGCAAGAATTTCCGCAACGAAGGCATCTCCACGAAGCACAACCCGGAGTACACGGCCGTCGAAGTCTATGAGGCGTACGCCGACGCCCGCGACATGATGCGGCTGACGGAGGAGCTGTTTGCCTACGTAGCGGCTGAGGTGACGGGCGGGACGGTCATCACCTTTCAAGGAACCCGCATCGACCTGACGCCGCCGTGGCCCCGGCTTTCCATGACGGAAGCCGTCGCCCGCTACACCGGCGTTGACTTTGACGCCATTGCCACCGACGAGCAGGCGCGGGCTGCGGCCCGGTCGAAGGGCGTTGAAGTGGACAAGCAGGCTACCCGCGGCAAGGTGCTGGCGGAGATGTTTGAGGAACTCGTGGAGCCGCACCTGATCCAGCCGGTGTTCATCGTGGACTACCCGGTCGAGGTGTCGCCGCTGGCTAAGCGCAAGGACGACGACCCTGGGCTCACCGACCGGTTCGAGCCCTACATCAACGGGTGGGAAGTGGCCAACGGCTTTTCCGAACTCAACGACCCCGTCGACCAGCGGGAGCGGTTCCTGCGCCAGCTCGAGCAGCGGGCCGCGGGCGACGAGGAAGCGCACATGATGGATGAGGACTTCCTCCGAGCCCTGGAAGTCGGGATGCCGCCCGCCGGGGGCTTGGGTATCGGCGTGGACCGCTTGGTCATGCTTTTGACCGACTCGCCCTCCATCCGGGACGTCATTTTGTTTCCGCACATGCGCCCGCGGGATCTGGTCTAACGCGCCGCCCGCCGAAAAGGAGCCAGGCCGAAGTGCCGATGGGGACCGCAGCATCGCCTCGCGCACCGCTCGCACCGGAATCCGGGACACACCCGGGCCCTCGGCCTGCACGCCGCCTCTGGAGCGGCGTCCGGCTGGCATGGCCCGTTGTGATGGGATACGTGCCCATCGGGTTCGCCATGGGCGTGCTGGCTGGCAACACCGGCCTCTCGCCGATAGAAACCGGCGCGATGTCGGCCCTTGTCTATGCCGGAGCCAGCCAGTTCGTGGCCGTGGCGCTTCTCGCGGGGGGCGCGCCCGCGGTCTCCATCGTGGCGACCACCTTTCTCGTCAACTTGCGCCACCTGCTCATGAGCGCAGCCTTGAGTCCGTTCCTGCGGGGTGTGCGCCCGGCGACACTGGCGGCCCTCGGCTTCTTCATCACCGATGAAACCTTTGCCGTCAGCCACGGAGAGTTCACCCGGGCCGGGCGCGGGGATCCCCTGCTCTTCCTTGGGCTGGGCGTGACCGCGTACTTGAGCTGGCTGGCGGCGACCGTCGCCGGCGCGTGGCTCGGGGGGATTCTCGCCGCACCGGAGGCCCTTGGATTTGATTTTGCACTGCCCGCGATGTTCATCGGTCTTCTGGCCGGCCAGTTGAGGAGCCGGGCTGCCCGTGTGGCCGCCCTCCTGGCCGCGACGGTCGCCGTCTGGGGCGCGTCCGTTTTGGGCGGTTGGAGCGTGATGACGGCGGCCATGGCGGCCGCTGCCGCGGGGGTGATCTTCAAGCGGTGGACGGAGCGATCGACGGGCGCTACTTCTTGATCGTCCTCGGCATGGCACTGGTCACTTACCTGCCCCGGGTCGTCCCGCTGCTGCTCTTGGCCAACCGGCCGCTGCCGGCCATTGTGCGGGACTGGCTCGCGCTTCTCCCGCCGGCTTTGATGGGCGCACTGGTGGCGCAGGCGGTGCTGGTGCCGGGCGGCAACGTCGACCTGTCGCTTGCCAACCCGTACGTGCTGCCTGCGGTGGTGAGCCTTATCACCGCTTGGCGCACCGGCAGCCTGGGACTGACCGTCGTGGTGGGGATGGCAGCCGCCGCCCTCGGGCACCGGTTTTTGGGCAGTTAAAAAGGGCTTGCGCGGATCGGGGGTCCATGCTAAGATAATCGTTGCTGGCGGCACCGGCCGCAAAGAATGGCTGGGCCAGCAAAAAATGCCTCTTGCCAACCGGCAGCGGGCATGGTAACATCAGAAATTGCCTGCGCCAATTCCGGACGGTTATCCGGACGGTACGGAGCGGGCGGGGCGACGGTCGCAAGACCGTTGCCAAGGGTCAGGTTGGTCCTTGAAAACTAAACAGCGTGACGACCTGGTAAAACGGGTGCGGGCCTTTCGAAGAGGAAGGCCGAAGCGGTAAGCCGGATCGGCTTGCAGTTGGTTGGTCTGCAACCCCTGTTGGGAGACCGGCAGGGATGTGGAGCGATTAACGGAGAGTTTGATCCTGGCTCAGGACGAACGCTGGCGGCGTGCCTAATACATGCAAGTCGTGCGGGGAGGTTCGCGGAAGCCCTTCGGGGCGGAAGTGGACGTCCTAGCGGCGGAC
>CALFSR010000227.1 GCA_937916565.1 uncultured Bacillota bacterium
GACCGGCGACATCGCTCGCATGGACGAAGACGGCTACTTCTACATCGTCGACCGCAAAAAGGATCTGATCATCGCCGGCGGGTTCAACATTTACCCCCGTGAGGTCGAGGAGGTCCTGTTTGCCCACCCGGCGGTAAAGGAGGCGGCCGTCGCCGGCGTGCCAGACCCTTACCGTGGGGAGACCGTGAAGGCGTACATCGTCCTTAAAGACGGCGCCCAGGCGAGCGCCGACGACATCATCGCCCACTGCCGCCGTCACCTGGCCGCCTACAAAGTCCCCAAGCTGGTGGAGTTCCGGAGCGAACTGCCCAAGTCGCTGGTGGGCAAAGTGCTGCGCCGGGTGCTGCTTGAGGAGGAGCTGCGCAGGCAGCAAAAAGAGAAGGCGGGCTAGCCCCGGGCCGCCCTGGTCACGGGCCGTTTTGCCACCGGCGAGAGAAGGAGGATACGCATGCCCCGCAACATTCGCAAAGCCGCGGTGCTGGGCGCCGGCACCATGGGCGCTCAAATCGCGGCCCACCTGGCCAACCAAGGCATTCCGTGTTTGCTGCTGGACATCGTCCCGCCCGACGCGGGCGAGGGCGACCGCAGCCGCCTCGCGCGCACCGCGCTGGAGCGGCTTCCCAAGATCAAGCCGTCGCCCGTCTACACCCAGGACAAGTTGTCCCTCATCACCCCGGGAAACTTCGAGGACGACCTTAAGCGGGTCTCCGAAGTGGACTGGGTCATCGAGGCGGTGGTGGAGAACCTTGACGTCAAGCGGCAGCTGTGGGAAAAGGTAGCGCCGCTCCTCGCCCCGCACGCGATCGCGAGCACCAACACGTCCGGCATCCCCATCCACAAGATCGCGGAGGGCATGCCCGGCGAGTTTCGCCGCCGGTTTCTCGGCACGCACTTTTTCAACCCGCCGCGGTACTTGTACCTGCTCGAGGTGATACCAACCCCCGACACCGATCCCGACGTCGTCCGGGACATCACCGACTTCGGCGAGCGGGTGCTGGGCAAGGGCGTCGTCATCGCGAAGGACACGCCGAACTTCATCGGAAACCGGATCGGCACGTACGGGCTGATGGAAAGCGTGCGGGCCATGCTGGAAATGGGCCTGCGGCCCGACGACGTGGACGCCATCACGGGCCCGGTCATGGGCCGGCCGAAGTCGGCCACCTTCCGCACCCTCGATCTGGTCGGCCTCGACGTGGTGGCCTTTGTCGCCGGCAACCTCCGGCACGCGGCGGCGGACGACTGGGAGCGGGACGCTTTCGTCCTTCCCCCGGTTTTCGAGCAGTTGCTGGAGCGCAAGTGGCTGGGCGAAAAAACGGGCCAGGGCTTCTTTAAGCGGATCAAGCAGGACGGCAAGAGCGAGATCCTGGTGCTGGACGTCAACACCTTGGAGTACGTCCCACGCCGGCGGCTCAGCGCCCCGTCTCTCGCGGCGGTGCGAAGCATCGACGACGTGGGCAAGCGCATCAAACAGCTGGTCCAGGCAGGGGACGACGCAGGCCGCTACGCCTGGCGGGTGCTCAAGAAGACTTTGCTCTACGCCGCCCGGAAAGTCGATGAGATCGCCGACGACATCGTCAGCGTGGACCGGGCCATGCGCTGGGGCTTCGGCTGGGAGCTGGGCCCCTTTGAGGCGTGGGAAGCCATCGGACTGCGGGAATCGGTTGCCCGCATGGAAAAGGAAGGCGAATCGATCCCGGACTGGGTCAGGGCACTGGCGAAGAGCGACCGGCCCGCGTTTTACCCGACCGTCGACGGCCGGCTGTGCCAAGCGTCGCCTGCAGGGGGCCACGTACCCGTGACGCCGCGGCCCCGCACCATCGCCGTGGCCGATCTCAAGGCGCAAAACCGGGTCATCCAGGCGGCGCCGGGTGCGACCCTCTACGACATCGGCGACGAGGTGGCGCTAGTCGACTTCCACTCGCCCAAGCAGGCCATCGGGACGGACCTGATGCAGATGCTGCACGTGGCCATGGACCGGGTGCGCAAAGACTTTCGCGGCCTTGTCGTCAGCAGCCACGTGTCGCCCAACTTCTGCGTCGGTGCGAACCTGGTGCTCATCCTGATGGGCGCGCAGGACGGCGAGTGGGACGAGATCGACCTCGCCATCCGCCAATTCCAGGGCGTCAACATGGCCCTCAAGTATTTCGAGAAGCCGGTCGTCGTCGCGCCTTACGGCATGACCTTGGGCGGCGGCGCCGAGCTGGCCTTCGCGGCGGACCGGGTCGTCGCGGCGGCCGAGACGTACATGGGCCTCGTTGAAGTCGGAGCAGGCGTCATCCCGGGCGGCGGCGGCTGCAAGGAAATGCTCATCCGCCTGTTGGAAGGCACGCCCGGTGCGCTGGATCCTGCGCCGTCCGGCGGCATGGCGACGCCCGTCGACCTGCAGCCGCTGGTCAACCGGGCCTTCGAGACTATCGGCATGGCCAAGGTGTCCACCAGCGGACCCGAGGCCCAGCAGCTGCGCTACTTGCGGGCCACCGACGTCATCGTGGCCAACCGCGACCACGTGTGGCATGAGGCCAAGCAGGCCGTGCTCGCCCTGGACGCGGCGGGCTACCGCCCGCCGGCCCGCCCCGCCATCCCCGTGGTCGGGCCCGACGGCCGGGCGGTGCTCGAGCTCGGAGCGCAGCAGCTGCTCTGGTCCGGCTACGCCACCGAGCACGACGTCTACATCGCCCGAAAGCTGGCCTACGTCCTGAGCGGCGGCGACGTGGCGGCGGGCACCCGCGTCAGCGAGGAGTATTTGCTGGACCTGGAGCGGGAGGCGTTCTTGAGCCTCTGCGGCCATCCCAAGAGCCAGGCCCGGATGCAGCACATCCTGGCCACCGGCAAACCGCTGCGCAACTAGCGCGTAAGGAGTGATGCACGGTGCGCGATGCCGTGATCGTGGCGGGCGTGCGCACGCCCATCGGCAAATCCCACAAGGGCACCCTCAAGGACGTCCGCCCGGACGACTTGGCGGCGCTCGTGATCCGCGAAGCCATCCACCGGGCTCCTGGCGTCAGCCCGGACATGATCGACGACATCATCCTCGGCTGTGCCATGCCCGAAGGCGAGCAAGGGCTCAACATCGCCCGCATCGCCGCCATCCGGGCGGGACTGCCCCCGTCGGTGCCCGGCTTCACCATCAACCGCTTTTGCTCGTCGGGCCTGCAGGCCATCGCCCTAGCCGCCGAGCGGATCATGCTCGGCCACGCGGAGGTCATCCTGGCGGGGGGCGTTGAGAGCATGAGCCGGGTGCCGATGACCGGTTTCCGCCTATCCCCCAACCCGGAGCTGGTCCGCACCGCGCCCCAAGTGTACATGGGCATGGGCCTCACGGCCGAGGAGGTGGCCGCCCGGTACAACGTCAGCCGCGAGCGGCAGGACGCGTTTGCCTTGGAGAGCCACCGGAGGGCCGCGGCCGCCGCGGACTCCGGCCGTTTCCAGGACGAGATCATTCCGGTCCCGGTCGAACGGGTGCGCTGGGACGGTAGACGTGCGCTCAAGGAGACGGTAACCCTCGCCCATGATGAAGGCATCCGGCGGGACACGTCGATGGAGGCTTTGGCGCAGCTCCGCCCCGCGTTTAAGCAAGGCGGCACGGTCACCGCGGGCAACGCGTCGCAGACGAGCGACGGCGCCGCGTGCGTCGTGGTCATGTCCGCGGACAAGGCGCAGGAGCTTGGGCTTTCGCCCAGGGCTGTTTTCCGCTCCTTTGCCGTGGCAGGGGTGGAGCCGGAAGTCATGGGCATCGGGCCTGTCGCGGCGGTCCCCAAGGCGCTTCGCCTCGCGGGCCTGACCTTGGACGACATGGACCTCATCGAGCTCAACGAGGCCTTCGCCGCCCAGGCAGTGACCGTCATGGAGCGGCTGGGGATGAATCCGGAGAAGGTGAACGTCAACGGCGGCGCGATCGCCCTCGGCCACCCGCTAGGCTGCACCGGCGCCCGGCAGACGGTGACCATTATGTACGAGGCGCAGCGGCGAAACGCCCGCTACGGCCTGGTTACCATGTGCATCGGCGGCGGCATGGGTGCCGCGGGCGTTTTTGAGTTCCTGCCTACCGGCGGCGAGGCGGCCACCGCCTGAGCCTTCATCCGGTCAACTTTGCACGGAAGGACGGATCGACGATGACGTGGGACGAAAAGGTCGTGCAGCGGGGCGGCGGTTTCCTCTTGGGCTCGCCGTCGGCGGAATCGGTGTTCACGCCGGAAGACTTAGACAGCGAGCAGCGGCTCATCGGCGAAACGGCCCTCGGGTTTGCCCGCGACGAAGTGCTCCCGCTGCTCGAAGAGCTTGAGAACCAAAAGCACGAACACTCGGTGGCGCTGCTCAAGCGCGCCGGCGAACTCGGACTGTTGAGCGCGGATATCCCCGAGGAGTTCGACGGCCTGGCACTTCCCCTCACCACGTCGACGCTTATCACCGAGAGCATCGGCATCACGGGCGCGTTCGGCGTCACCTTCGGCGCCCACACGGGGATCGGGTCGCTGCCCATCGTGTTTTTTGGCACCGAAGACCAGAAGCGCCGCTACCTGCCCAAGCTGGCCAGCGGCGAATGGATTGCGGCGTACGCTTTGACCGAGCCCGACGCGGGCTCCGACGCCATGGGCGGCAAGACGACGGCTACCTTGTCCCCCGACGGGACGCACTACGTCCTGCAAGGCCAAAAGCAGTGGATCACCAACGCCTCCTTCGCCGACGTATTCGTCGTCTACGCGAAGGTTGACGGGCGGATGACGGCCTTCATCGTGCCGCGGGCTACTCCCGGGCTCTCCGTGGGGCCTGAGGTCAACAAGATGGGCATCAAGGGCTCCTCCACCTGCGCGGTGTACTTTGACGGCGTCAAGGTGCCCGTGGAGGACGTCCTGGGCGAAGTCGGGCGCGGCCACATCATCGCCTTCAACATCCTCAACATCGGGCGCTGGAAGCTGGCCGC
>CALFSR010000228.1 GCA_937916565.1 uncultured Bacillota bacterium
CCTCTCCCTCTTTTCGACGGTCCCCGCCCTCGGCATCGGCCTCGGCGCCGATCCGCCGTACTGGCGGGTGGTAGCGCTGCAGGTGCCCATTTACCTTCTAGGGTCCATCGTGCCGACCCCCGGCGGCAGCGGTGGCCTTGAACTGGGCATGGCCGGCGTCCTTTTAGGCCACGTGCCCGACTACGAGATCGGCATCATCGTGGCCGCCTGGCGCCTGCTGACCTACTACCTCCCACTGGCCGTGGGCGGGATTGTGCTGGCGATGTTCGTCCGCAGCAGCGTGGGCGACGGGCCCGGACAGGCCGAGCGCGATGCGGGTTCCGCCTAGCGGCTCGGACCGCTGGCCAGCCCGGCTCCTTGGGATATAGGCGCTTCACCGTCTTGGCCAAACGATTCCGGGGGCCGGATTAGCGGCCGCGGATCGTAAGGCGCCCGGGCGTCCACCTGCACGATTTCCCCCTCGGGATATCGAAGCGCGGTCAGCCTTCCGCCAAAGACGCACCCCTGGTCGATGTTGATGGTGTTGTGGCGCAGCACCGCCTCGGCCACCGGCGTATGGCCGTACACGACCAGCGCCTCGCCCCGGTAGGTGCGGGCCCAGTCCCGCCGCACGGGCAGCCCCTCCGGCGTCCGTTCGCCCGTCGGGTCGCCGAACAAGCAGAAATTGGTGATGCGCGGCGATATGCGGCCGATCATGTCCTCCTTGATCCCGGCGTGGGCCACCACGAGGCGCCCTTCGTCCAAGATCATGTAGGGCGGCGCCGCTTCATAGAGGCGGCAAAACTTGCGGGCAACGGCCTGCCGCTCCCGGGCGGGCAGCGCGTCCAGCTCCCGGACCGTACGCTCGATCCCGTGCTGCAGCACGACGTTGCGGCCGGTCAGATACCGGTACAGTTTTCGGCAGTGGTTGCCCGGCACGTACAGCGCCGTGCCGGCCGCCACCATCGCCTCCACGAGCAGGATGGTGCTGACGCTGTAGGGCCCGCGGTCCGTCAAATCCCCGAGAAACACCGCCTGCCGGCCGCCGGGATGCGCGAAGTGATCGTCCTCGCGCCTGTATCCAAGCCGCTCGAGCAGCTCCACAAGCTCGAGAAAACATCCGTGCACGTCGCCGATGACATCGAACGGGCCGGTCTCGGGCCGCTCCACCGCCAGGGGCACCCGGACCACCTGCGGACCGCCGCTTAGGAGAACGTCGTCGGGAATTACGTGCACGTGGTCAAAAGGCTCCTCGCCGGCCCGGCCGAGCAGCTCCTCGAGCTGCCGGACGTGGCGCTGGATCACCGCACGCGGCACTTGCCGGGCTCTGGACGCGTTGCGCTTCAGGCACGTTTCAAGAGTGGCAGCAAAGATGACCAGCGTGGCGGGCAGCTCATGGCGCCGGGCAAGGCGGAGCAACCGTTGCCGCGTGGTGCGCAAGAGCGCGGTGGAGTCCGCGACCACGAGCAGGCCGGCCTCCAGCCGGGCTTCGATAAGGTCGTAAAAAAGTGCGAAGGCCGGGCCCGACGCGGCCAAGTCGCTTTCGCCCCGGCCGGCCCGGGCCCGGCACGCGTCGGAGGATACAATTTCTTCGGGCGCAAAATGGCGGGCGGCCCAGGTGGACTTGCCGCTGCCGGCCGGACCGGCAAGCACCACGAGCCCCTTGCGCGGGATGTCGATGCGGATGGCCGCCACCTCCCCGGGCCGGTCCGTGGCCCACTTCGCGTCCGGGCTGCTTTTCAGCATGCCCGATGGGCCCCGGACCCACGCGCGAACGCGCCCGCAAGAAGCAGCCCCGTAGGCGCTCGGCCGGCGCCTACTCCGACAGCGGCAGGCGGAACCGGCCGACCAGCTGGTTGAGCCTTTCGGCAAGGCGCGTCAGGTTGCCGGCGGCGTCCCGCACCCGTTCCACGTTGCCGTTGACCTCGCCTGCGGCCGCAGCCACTTCTTCGGCCGACGCGGCGGTTTCCGTGGTGACCGACGAGATCTCCGCCAGGGCCTCCGACATCTGGCTGCTGGCGGCCGACATCTCCTCGGTGGCGGCGGTGTTTTCCTCGACGACGCTGGCCACCTCGCTGACGCTGCGCACGATCTCCTCGCTGTCCC
The DNA here is from genome assembly GCA_937916565.1 of uncultured Bacillota bacterium. GTDB lineage: Bacteria > Bacillota > Limnochordia > Limnochordales > ZCTH02-B6 > ZCTH02-B6. The sequence goes on from CALFSR010000228.1 coordinate 2,086, forward strand.
GGCTTACCCGCTCGACGGCTTGGGCGATGCGCTGCGCGCTGTGGCTCGTCTTTTCCGCGCTGGTCACGATGCGCTCCAGCGTCTCACCGGCCTGGCGCGCGAGCTGCGAACCGGCCTCCGCTTCCTGGGTGCCGGTTTCCACGGCGGCCACGGCGTCGTGCACGCCGGCCTGGATCGTCTGCACCAGCTCGGCGATTTCCCTGGTCGACTGCGCCGACCGTTCCGCCAGCTTGCGCACTTCGTCGGCAACGACCGCGAACCCGCGCCCGTACTCGCCCGCCCGGGCCGCTTCGATGGCGGCGTTGAGGGCAAGCAGGTTTGTCTGTTCGGCGATATCGCCCACAAGGGCGACGATCTCGCCGATGCGCTGGGAGTGCTGCCCGAGCTCGTGCACTTTCGCGGCAACTTCCTGCACGCGCGCCTGCAACCGCTCCATGCCGGCCACCGCCGAGCGAACGGCGTCGTTGCCGGCTTGTGCGGTGCGCAGCTCCTCTTCGCCGTCGGCAGCCACTTGCCGGGCCGCTGCGGCCACGCCCGCGAGCTCCCCGGACATGCGCTGCACCAAGACGTTGATTTCCTGCACCTGCCGGGCCTGGTTTTGCGCGCCCGCGGCGATCTGGTCGATGGCGGTGCGCAGGTGGTGGGCGGAGGCCGCCGTCTGGTTGGCGTGCTGCGCCTGCTGTCCCGCGCCCTCGGCGACCTGGTTGACGGCGTCCACGATCTGCGTCAAGGACTGGGCTGACCGGTCGGTCATGGCCGCCATCTGCCGGCCGCTTTCCATGAGCTCGTTGCTGGCCTGGGCGATCTCGACCATCACGGCACGCAGCTGCTGCACCATGCGGTTAAAGGACGACGCCATGTCACCGAGCTCATCCCGGCGCTGGAACGAAAGGCTTTCGACCCGCAAGTCACCGGAAGCAAGACGGTCCGCCGCCTGGGCCACCGCCCGCACCGGCCCGGCGACGCTGCGGGTGACCCGGATGGCGGCGATGCTGCCGATGACGACCGCCACGGCTGCAAAGGCAACCATAAACCAGCGGGCCTGGAAGATGATCCAGTCGGCCTCCCGGCGTTGCTCGGCCTGGAGCACCTTTTGGTGGGCGATGAGCTCTTCGACGGTCTGGAACAGCTCCTCCCGCGTGAAGTCGAGGGCGCCGATGAGCCGCAGGATGCGCTCGGCGTCGCGGCCCGTAAAGGTGATAAACAACGGCCGCACGCCCTGGACGTACTGGGACTGCAGCGTCCTAAGCCGGCCCACGAGCTCGGAGGTCGTTTCGGAAGTGGACTGCGCCTCGAGCTGGTCGAGAATCGCCAAGGCCGCTTCGTCTGCCGCCTCAAATTGGTCGCGATAGGTCTGGTCCGCGCTGGTGATGAAGGCCGCGACCGCGAAGGACGCGGTCATGACCCGCCAAGCGTATTCTTGTGCAAAGCGGGCGTTCTCCTCGGTGACGAGCAGCGCCTCGTCGTAGATGCGCACCACTTGCCAAAGCCCGTAAAGCCCCGAAGCGAGCACGACGCCCAGCATCAGGAGCACGAGCCCGTAGCCCAGCACCATTCGCTTGCCGACCGACGAGAACTGCACCCGCGGTTCCCCCTGAACACCAACACCAAAGCACTGCCCGCATGGACAGGATGTGGATACGTAGTGGGAATCATCCAAGATGATTCCGGTTTTTGCTTACTCGCTGTTCTGCAACTTACGTAAAGACTATATCGACATGTAGGAGGAATTTCCTGGTCCAAAGTGACCGGGACCGGCACCGATTTTGCGGAAGCGACGAGCGTTCTTGGAGGGAGATGTGCGGAAATCGGCTGCTAGAGCGGTTTTTCGTCGTGTTGGCGCGCCGGCTCCGGCCCGGGCACCAAGCCGGTCATGACGGTTTCCCAGCCCGAGCCGGCGCTGCGCTGGGTGATTAAGGTGCGCCCGTCCACCAGCATGCGCCATTGGCCGTTGGGGCTCTCCCACCGGCCTTGCTCCCGCAAGGCTCGGTGGATGGCGGCCACCGCGAGCTCGAGGGGCCTGCGGGCTGCCCCCTGCATGAGCGTGGCGGCCACTTGGCGGCGCACTTCGGCCTTGAACCCGTCCCGTCCGTTCATCGCCGCGACCCTCCGCTTTGCCTACGGTGTCACCGGAGCGGCGGCGCCGGAAGCGGCCTGCCCCCGCTTTGGGCGCTGGTAGAGGGTGTGGTCGTAGTTGATCTTATGGAAGAAACGCAGGACGCCGTCGACCAGCATGTGCGCGGCCTGGTGCGCCCGGCGCTCAAGATGCGGATTGGCCGGCACGCCCGCGTCCTCCATCCCCTCGAGAAACACCGTCGCGTACAAGACGATGTCGCCCAAGGGGGGCAACCCGGGCGGCAGGTCCGGCAGCGCCAGCGCAGCCCGGCTTGGCACGATGAAGCCGATGCTCTCCGGCGGCCCGCTCCGGGGCGCGATGGCGATGACGAAGCTGCTGGCCCACCGCTCCCCGTAGCGCGCCCAAGCGTCCGCCATGTTTCCGGGGTGGACCGGCGCGTCCAGAGTGCCGAAGACGTTGGGGTGGTAGTCGGCGAGCTCCTCCCCGACCGGCCGGACGAGGAACCCGCTGGGGGCGGCCGGATCGCCGATGCAGACGATGGCCAGCTCCTTTTTCCGGCTGTCCTGGTAGGCTGCGAAGATCTCCCGCCCGATGGCAAAATCGGACGTCCACTTGCCCGCATCAATCGCCACAGCACGACGCCTCGCTTTCGGGTGTCCTTTCGCCGCCCCGGGCCCGGGTCCCTCCACCCGCCCGGCGCGCCCCCAAAGGCCCGTAGGAATCGGCGCCGCGGCCGCGGAAATGGTGTCCCCAGGCGCTTGGCTTACGCGCCGCGACGCCCTGTTTGTGGGGGAAACCCAATGGTCAGCTACAAGCAGTTCCGCCGCATGGCGAGCCATCTCTACGATCGCATCCCGCCGGAGTTCCTCAAAGACCTGAACGGCGGCATCATCGCCCTGGAGGAAGCCGAACAGCGGGATCCGGACCTGCCCGACGTGTACATCCTCGGCGAGTACATCGAGGACCCCTACGGCCTCGGCCGCCAGATCGTCCTGTATTATGGCTCCTTCCGGGCGCTGTTCGCCGATGAGCCCCGGGACGTGTGGGAGGCGGAGCTGTGGGAAACCATGCTGCATGAGCTCCGCCATCATCTTGAATCGCTGGCGGGCTTAGACGACCTGGAGGTCGAGGACATGCGCCAGCTGGCCGAGTTTCGCCGCTGGGCCGCGGAGCAAGGTTACCGGGGCGACGATGAAGAGGACGGTTGGGAAAACGCCTAAGCCTGCCGCCCGCTGCGGCTCAGCTCCCGCATGAGCCGCAGCGGCTTGGTGGCTACCCGCCGGGGCATCGTGAGCAGCACCCCGGCCCCGTCCCGCCGCATTTCATGCCAGAGCCGCACGGGCTTCGTGAGCGCCCGCAAGGGGAGGGCGGCGACCGCCAGCGGGTCGACCCGCTCGGCGACCCGGGCCGGCGCGCTCGCGGCCGCGAGCAGCGTTTCGGTGATGCTTGCCGGCGCGGCCTTTCTCCCGTCGGGATGTGCCTGCACCGTTACTTCTACCCGCGGCGGCGCCGGCGCCACCGGCAGCCACAGCTCCTGGAGGAGCCTGCGCACGGTCGCCGCGCCCGCGACGGCCTCTTGCAACTCGTCGTCGCTGGCCACGGCCCCTGGCCGATGGTCGTCGCCCGCGGCGGAACTTGGCAGACCGTCGTCCACGGAGGCTCCCACGCAATCGCAAAGGCGAGCGCGGACGAAAGCGCTCAGCGCGCCGTATACCTCTTCGCCCGCTTCGCCGGCAAGCCACCGGCGGGGGAAGCGCGCGTGCAACGGGCATGACACCCGCTCGGCGGCTTGCGCATAGGCCGACATCGTCTTGGCCGGATCGGTCCCGGTAAACTCGAGCACGAGGGACGCTTCGCCGTCACCGCCTCCTCCCGCGGCGGCGGTGACGGCATCGTCGACGGCCGCAACGGCCCTGGCGACGGCGGATGCGGCGCCGGCCGCCGGCACTTCGTCCAAGGGCACGGCGAACCACAGCGGCACGCCGCGGCGCACGGCCGCTTGCCACAGCACGGAAAAATGCTCCAGGCTCCCGTCGTACACCCACCGGACCGCCGCCACCCCGCCCGCCGGGCGGAGGGCAGGGTCAGCCACGAGGCGGCACGCGTCCACCAGGCGGCGACCCGCGTCGGCCACGAACGCTACCGGCACCTCAGACACAATCCGGCGGAGGGCAGGGTCGCTCACTAGCCCTGCCTCGATTTCCACCACATGGCAGCCTGCCGCGGCCAAAGCTCGCACGGCGGCGCCGAGTTCTCCCGCGGGGATGCCGAACGGCACCCGGCCATGGACGAGCATGGGGGCGCCGCCGCCCAGCACGAACGGGCCGAGGGCGAGGCGGGCGCTGCGCCGCTGCGGCACCGCCAAGGTGCGCCCACAGGCGGTGCAGCTCGTCTCCACGATGCCCTCCCGGCCGAGGCGCACGCGGTGGGGCCGCTCACCGTCGCATGCTTGGCACCGGAGCACCGTCGTCACGTACCGGTCGTACCCGCCCAGCATGGCGTATCCGCCTCCTCCCGCCCGGGCGATGCGCGCCCGCAGGTGTGCAGGGGTTCGGCGCCGCGACCGGGCGTTCCTCCCGCGGCGGCCAGCTGTGCGGCCGGGGCGGCCGTGCCCGCGGCCCTTCTTTACGCCCGCACTCGCCAGCGGGGGCTTTCCCGCAAGAGGCTGCGGCACGCGGCGACGATATCGTCTTCCTGAGGGACCGCGGCCCGCTCGAGCTGCGGGTTGTACGGGATGGGCACGTCCTTGCCGCCCAGGCGCCGCACGGGCGCGTCCAGGTAGTCAAAGGCTTCGCTCTCGACCAGGGTGCCCACGATCTCGCCGCCGAAACCGGCGAACTTGTTGGCCTCGTGCACGACGACCGCCCGGCCGGTCTTGCAGACGGACTTGATGATGGTGTCCGCGTCCAGCGGCCGCAACGAGCGCACGTCGATGACCTCGACCGAGATTCCTTCCTCGGCCAGCCGATCCGCCGCGGCCAAGCTGCGCAGCACCATCACGGACGTCGCGATGACGGTGACGTCGGTACCCTCACGCCGCACCGCCGCCTGGCCGATGGGCACCGTGTAGTCTTCCTCGGGCACCGGTCCTTTGGTCTTATACAGCAGCTTATGCTCAAACACCACCACGGGATTGTCATCCCGGATGGCGCTCTTGAGAAGGCCCTTGGCGTCGTAAGGCGTCGCCGGCGCCACGACCTTGAGGCCCGGGATGTGCATAAACCACGTTTCCAGGCTCTGCGAATGCTGCGCGGCCGCGCCCGTGCCGGAGCCCGCGGGCGTGCGCACGACCATGGGAACCCGCGCCTTGCCGCCGAACATGTACCGCATCTTGGCGGCCTGGTTGACCAGCTGGTCGGCGCCGATGGTGAGGAAGTCCGAGAACTGCACCTCGGCCACGGGCCGCATGCCCAAAACCGCCGCTCCCGCGGCCGCGCCGATGATGGCCGCCTCCGAGAGGGGCGTGTCCATGACCCGCTCGGGGCCAAACTCGTCCACAAGGCCCAGCGTCACGCCAAAGGCGCCGCCGTAGACGCCGATGTCCTCGCCCATGATAAAGACGCGCTCGTCCCGGCGCATCTCCTCGGCCAGCGCTTCCCGCACCGCCTGCGCGTAGGTGATCTCTCGCATGGCCCGCACCCCTTATGCGTAAACGCCGTCGGCCAGCTCGGCCGGATCCGGGTCCGGCTGGCTGTCGGCAAAGGCGATGGCGTCCCGGATCTCCGCCTCAACTTCGCCGGCTATCCGCTCGCGGTCCGCTTCCGTCAACAAGCCCATGGACGAGAGCACGTCGCCGAACCGGCGAATGGGGCAGCGCTGCTTCCAGGCCTCGATCTCGTCCCGGGTGCGGTAGCGGTTCGCGTCGCTCTTGGAATGCCCGCGCCAGCGGTACGTCCGGGTTTCGATGAGGGTCGGCCCCTCGCCGCGCCGGGCCCGGGCCACGGCCTCCTTGGCGGCCGCGTAAACGGCGAGCACGTCGTTGCCGTCGACCGAAACGCCGGGAAGCCCGTACGCGGCCGCGCGGGCGACGATGTCGGTGCTGCCAAGGCCCCGCGTCACCGGCATGGACATGGCGTACTGGTTGTTCTCGCACACGTACACGACCGGGAGCTTAAAGACGGCCGCGAAGTTGACCGCCTCGTGAAACGCCCCTTGGGCCAGCGCTCCGTCGCCAAAGAAACACATGACGACCCGCCCGTTGCCCAGCTTCTTGCAGGCGAGGGCCGCCCCGGTGGCGATGGGGATGCCGCCGCCGACGATCCCGTTGGCGCCGAGGTTTCCCGCGTCCACGTCGGCGATGTGCATGGACCCGCCCCGGCCCCGGCAGTAGCCGGTTTCCTTGCCCCGCAGCTCGGCCATCATGAGGGGGATGGAGGCGCCTTTGGCGATGGAATGGCCGTGGCCCCGGTGGGTGCTGGTGATGTAGTCGCCGGGCTCGAGGGCTTCGATGGCGCCGACGGCCGACGCCTCCTGGCCGATGTAAAGATGGAACGTTCCCCAAATGCGGCCGGCCTGGAAAAGCAGGTCGACCTCCTCTTCAAAATGCCGGATGCGCAGCATCTGGCGGTACATATGCACGAGCCGTTCGGGCGGCAGGTCTACCGCATGGGTGCGGGTTGCCACGGATTCCGCCACGATGCCAATCCCCCTTTCGGAGCCTGGAAACCTGACGCCGGGTTTGTGCTGCCAGCCATGGCGCCGGCTGTAGCGCCTACCGTGACACGAGCCACGGCGTCAGCCGGCGTGCCGGCCGGCGCGGCCGCGTCCTGTGGGCGCTGCCACTAATTACAGGTGCAACAGCTCCGGCCTCTCGGCCAGCTGCTTGATGCGCTGCAAAAACGCCGCCGCCGGCGCGCCGTCCACCACCCGGTGGTCAAAGGAGAGGCTAAGCGTCATCATGCTGCGGACGACCACCTGACCCCGGTAGACGGCGGGCTTCTCCACGATTCGCCCCATGCCCAGGATGGCGGTTTGGGGCGGGTTGATAATGGGTGTAAAAGCGTCGATCTCCCACGGGCCGAGGTTGGTGATGGTGAACGTACCGCCCTGGAGATCGTCCGGCGACAGGCTGCCGGCCCGGGCCGCCTGCACGAGCCGGCGCCGCTCGCGGGCGACGGCGCCCAGGCTGAGGCGGCTCGCGCCGCGCACGACGGGAACGACAAGCCCATCGGGCATAGCGACGGCGATTCCGATGTGGGCGTCGGGCTCGATGACGATCTCCTCGCCCTCCAGCCGGCCGTTCATGGGCGGGTGCTCCATGAGCGCCCGGGCGCTGATGCGCACAAACAGGTCGAGGTAGCCGACGCCCGGGCCGCCGTGGCGGCGGTCCTCTTCGTTGAGAATTTCCCGCAGGCGGACAAGCTCGGTGACGTCCGCTTCGGTGGTCAGCGTCACGTGGGGCGCGGTAAAGGCGCTCTGGCTCATGCGCCGGGCGATGACCCTCCGCAGGCCGCTCAAGGGGATGCGCCGCACCGTTTCTGCGCTGCCCGGCACCGGCTGCACCGGCTTAGCAGGCTCCACGAAGGCGATGCCCGGCACCTGGGCCGGGATGGACCGCTTAGCCCGGATGGAGGGCTCGGCCGGAGCGGACGGCGGGGCCGCAGCGAAAGGCAAGGGCGGCATGGACGGCTGAACCGGAGAAGGCGGCGGGGCCGTGGGCCGCTTCGCCGCGAAGGCTTCCACGTCGGACCGGGTCACCCGGCCCTTGGGCCCGCTGCCGGGGATGGCCGCGAGGTCCAGGCCCCATTCGGCGGCGAGCCGCCGGGCGACGGGCGTAGCCCGCACTTTCCCGGGCACTGTCTCAGGCGCGGCCCCGGTGCCGCCGGCCGCGGCCGGCGCAGCAGGCTGTGCCGTGGGGAAACCCGCCGCGGGCTCACTGCCCGCGGCCTTGGGCGCCGCGCCTTCGCCGCCCAGTTCCGCCGTATCGAGCGGCTCCCCCTCGGCGGCGATGACGGCGATGGGCGTGCCGATGGGCACCGTCCGCCCGGCGGGCACGAGAATCTTGCGCAGGATGCCCGACGCCGGAGCGTCCACCTCGATGTCGACTTTGTCCGTCAAGACGCTGAGGAGCGGCTCGCCCTTGTGCACCGGGTCTCCTTCTTGCTTGAACCAGACCTGGACGGTGCCTTCCTCCATCGTCATGCCCAGTTTGGGCATGGTCACCTGAGTCGCCATGGGTGACCCCCCGCCGCGGCCCGCGCCTGCCGGACGCCGTCCGGCGATCGGCCGCGCACCGCGAACTTATGTCTCCCGCCGGTGCAAATGTTCACTGGCTCACGCTTGTATTCGGGGCCCGGGCGGTGCCTCCTGCCCGGCAGGGGCTACCGGCTCTCGAGGAGCCGCTTGGCGGTGGCTTCGTCGGTGATGAGAACGTGGATGTAGCGGCCCCGCAAGGCGCCCAGGATGGCGCCGGCCTTGCGCAGGCCGCCGGCGAAGGCGATCACTTGGGGGATTTGCCGGAGCGTTTCCAGGGGCAAGGCGATGACCCGCCCGGCCAGCGGCGAATCGATGGGCTCGCCGCCGGCGCCAAAGTGACGGCCGAGGATGTCGCCCACCGCGCCCCGGCGTACGGCTTCCTCAAGCTCGGCGGCGGTCAGGGCGCCGCAGCGCAGGAGGGAACTCTCCCCGCTCACGTCCCCGATGCCGACGAGGGCTTTGGTGGCCGACGCGCCCGCCTTGAGCGTCTGGGCCACCCGGTGGTCGGAGAGCAGCGCATCGCGAATTGCTTCGCTGTCCACAAAAGCCGGCGTGTAGAGCATGTGCAGGTTTCCGTTGAGCTTGTCCGCCACGGCCCGGGCGATGTCCAGCGGGTTGCTCAAGCCGCCGGCGTTGAGCCCGCCCATGAGCTGCACCACCGTGACGCCGGGCAGCAAGAGGGGCCGCAGGTGCCGCGCCACCGCCCGCAACGTTACGCCCCAGGCCGTCCCGATGACGTCGCCCGGCACGAGGCTGCGCTCCAGGTACATCGCGCCGAACTGCCCGATGGCTTCCCGGGTCTGCTCTTCGGTTTCGCCGGTGGGGACGATGACGGCGCCGGCCAGGCCAAAGGCCTCCTGCAGCCGCTCCTCCAGCTCCACGTATCGCAAGGAGGGGTGGTCGACGCGGATTTGGACGATGCCTTCGTCCCGCGCCCGGGCCAGCAGCCGCACCACCTTGACCCGGGAAAGCCCGAGGCGGTCGCCGATTTCCTGCTGCGTCAAGCCCTGGTGGTAGTACAGCCAGGCGACGCGGGCCATCAACGCCCGCTCCTGCTCATAGGCGGACAGCGCCACCGCTCAGTCGCCCCTCAGCCGCCGGACGAGTTCCAAGGATTGGCGTACGCCTTCCTCGCCCCCGCCCACTTCCAGCACGAAACCGCCTCCGTAGCCGCCTTGGGCCAAATGCCCAAGCAGGCGGTGCCACTCGATGGCGCCGTGGCCGAGAGGCAGATGCGCGTCGGCCGTGCCGTCGCCGTCGGAGGCGTGGATGCTCCGCAAGTGAGGCCACGCGGCCAAAAGCTCCGCTTCCCAGCCGCCCGTGCTCACCATGGCATGGCCGGTGTCTAGGCAGATCTTGACCTGCGGGCTTCCCACCGCCTCGATGAGCGCTACCAGGTCGGCCACCCGGCCGCCGATGACGCCGCCGTGCGGGTCGGGCAAGTTTTCGATGAGGACCGTGACGCCCAGCTCGCCGGCGCGGCGGGCCAGATCCCTCAAGGAAGCGACGGTGCGCCGCCATGCGCCTTCCCTCTCGGGGCCAGGCGCATGCCGGGTCCCGTCCGACGGGTGGACGACGACGCAGGGGCACTCAAGGCCGGCGGCCATCTCGAGCGCCCGTCCGACGGTCGCCGCCGCCGCAAGGCGCGCCTCCTCGTCCGCCGCCGCCAGGTCCAGCCCCCGGAAAGGACCGTGGAGGCTGTGGGCGGCCAGCCCCAGCCGATCCAGCGCCGCCGCGATTTCCTCGGTTTCCGGCAGCGCAAGCCGCGGGTCAAGGTGCGTGCCGTCGCCCCATAGCTCCACGTGGGTGACGCCGAGCAGGTGTACGATGTCCAACGCTTCAAACAAAGGCTGCTTGCGGAAGGTCCACGTTGACGCCGCCACTTGGAGACCGGTCGCCAATCGCCATTCCTCCTCCCCGGGGCGCGGGCTTGCCGGGGGAATCTCGCCGCGGCGCTCGCGCCACGCCTGGTCCAACCGCCGATTATCCCCGCAGGAGCCGCTCCCGCCGCTCCCACAAGGCTTCGATGGCGCCGGGCGGGGCCGACACCGATCCGATGATGGTGTCGTGGCTCGAACCGGGCCCGTGGGCGTCGGTGCCGCCGGTCACCACCAGGTCGTACTTTTCCGCGATCGCAAGAAACCGCTCGGTGTCCGCCGGCTTGTGCTCGGGGTAATAGCACTCAAGGCCCTGCAGGCCGGCGTCCACGAGCTCGGGGATGATGCTCTCATCCGACAGGCGGCCCGGGTGGGCGAGCACCGGCACGCCGCCGGCGTCGAGCACGGCCCGCACTGCGTCCACGGCGCTGAACGGTTCCCGGGGCACGTACGCCGGGCCGCCGGTGTACAGGTAGCGGGCAAACGCCTCTTCGACGGAGCGGACGCAGCCGGCTTCGACGAGGGCCCGGGCGACGTGGGGCCGGGTGATGGCGCCCCCGTCGGCGATGCGCAGCACATCGTCAAAGGTGATGTCAAACCCGAGGGCCTGCAGGCGGCGCACCATCTCCTCGCCCCGGCGCACCCGGGCTTCCCGCCGGCGCGCGAGCATGGCGAGAAAGCCCGACGCGTCCAAGGGGATGAAGTAGCCGAGGATGTGCACTTCGCCGCGAGTGCGGTCGGTATTGAGCTCGACGCCGGGGACGAGCCGGATGCCGAGGGCCTCGGCCGCGGCCATCGCTTCGGGCACGCCGTCCATGGTGTCGTGGTCCACGAGGGCCAGGCCGCTCACCCCGAGGGCGTGGGCGGCCCGCACGACGGCTGCCGGCGGGAGCGTGCCGTCCGACGCCGTGGAGTGCGTGTGCAGGTCAATGGGCACAAAAATCCCTTCCTTTAGGCGGTTTGGGCGCCTAGGCGCCCCGCTCGGCGCCATCCCCTCCGGGCCGGCGGGCTAACCCTTTTGGGTGAGGATGTCCTGGAAGCCCTTGATGTGCTCCGCCTGGACCGGCTGCTCGGTTTCCACGTAGATGCGGTGCAGGTTGCCCAGCATCCGCACGAGGATGGCCCTGGCCTTGAGGGGCTTGAGGAAGTGCTCGCGGAAGGGGTACCCCATGGCCCGCACGTGGCGGATGCAGTCTTCCCGCGTGAGCAGGCGGCCCCGGTGAAACGGGTCGATAAAGACGCTTTCCTCCTGGCCCGAGTAGCGCACGAGGAAATGGCCGGGGAGCCCCACGCCGTCCAGCGGCAGGCCGAGCCGGCGGCCGACGAGGATGTAGATAATGGACAAGGTGATGGGAATGCCCCGCTTGCGGTCGATGACCCGGTTGAGACAGCTGTTGTCCGGATCGTAGTAGCGGACGTCGTCCCCTTGAAGGCCAGCCTTCTCAAACAGCTGCATGTTGACCAGCCCGATGGTGCGGTACATGCTCAAGGCGGGGTCGAAATGGACGGCGATGGCGTCGGCCTGCTGGTCGAGCCAGCGGCGGTACGGCTCCATGTCCACTTCCGGGTAGCGGTACTTGGCCACGAGAAAAGCGCCGGTCTCCAGGTCGAGGACGCTGTCGGACTGGCCGGCGAGCCTCTCCCAGCGCTGGTTGAGGTCGGCGAGGCGAAGCTCTTCCAGGAAAAGGCGGGCGCGACCGCGCACCAGGGGATCCGCGTCGCTCACCGCCTCCTTAAGGTGGGGCAGGACGTCTTCGACGGCTGCCTCCAGCAGCTTGTCGCGAGCAAAGGCCGCGGTGCGCGCATCGGAATCCCCCATCAGGCGAATGAGGGCTTGAATGTCCTCCGCCGTCAGGCGCCGCATGTCAATCCTCCCCCGCCTGGACTAGCCCCCGCTGTCGCCGTCGGGTGCAAGCAGGCGCGCCAAGGGAA
>CALFSR010000229.1 GCA_937916565.1 uncultured Bacillota bacterium
GCAAACAGCCCGATGACGACGATGACCACGTCGATGCCGTCCAGCATCTCGAGAAGCCCCAAGGTGTACCGGGCCTGGCCCGTCTGCAGGTCGATGCCGACGAGCCCCAAGGCCATGCCGAACAGCAGGCTCGTCAAGCCCCGCAGGAGCGACGATCCGAGCAGCGACGTCACCGTCGTGAAGGCCAGCACCATCAGGGCGAAGTAGTCCGCGGGGCCAAAGCGCAGGGCCAGGTTGACCATGACGGGGGCCATAAAGGTGAGCCCGATGGTGGCCAGCGTGCCGGCGACGAAGGAGCCGATGGCCGCGCTCGCCAGCGCCGCGCCGCCCCGTCCCCGGCGGGCCATGAGGTTTCCCTCGATGGCGGTGATGATGGACGCGCTCTCGCCGGGTGTATTGAGCAGGATTGCCGTCGTCGACCCGCCGTACATGCCGCCGTAGTAAATGCCGGCGAACATGATGAACGAGCCGATGGGGTCACGGCCAAAGGTGACGGGCAATAGCAACGCCACCGTCAGCGCCGGGCCGATGCCGGGCAGGATGCCGACGATGGTGCCCAATGTGACGCCCACCAAGGCCCAAAGCAAGTTTTGGAGCGTCAGCGCGACCGAGAAACCGTCGAGGAGCAGTCCTAGGGTCTCCAACTCATGAGCCCCCCAGCCAGGCGAGGATAGGCCTCAGGACGCCGCCGGGAAGGCGCAGTCCAAGCCATTGGGTAAACGCCCAGTACGTGACGAACGACAAGATGAAGCCGATGACGGCGTTGCGCAAGTGCGTGCGGCTGCCGAAAGCCGCTGCGATCCCGGCAAACAACACCGTCGAGCTGATGACGAACCCGGCTCGTTCCAAAAGGACGATCTGCGCCACCACCGAGGCGAGGCTGAGGAGCATCGGTCCCCAGTAAAGCGGCGGGTCCTCGGTCTCGCCTTCGGGCGGAGCAGGGCGGCGTCCTTGGAGCACGTCCCGCACCGCCTGAATGAGCAGCCCGGCGCCGCACAGGGCCAGGCCCGTCGAAACGAGGAAGGGGAAAAACCGCGGGCCGATGTGGGCGTAGACGGGGGAGATGCGGATGCGGGTCGCGCCCACAAAGAAAAAGGCCGCCAAGCCCAGCACGCCCAGCGCGAGCAGCACGTCCCGGTTGAGCCACGCCGTAAGTGGCCGCTCCCCGGCATGGACCGGGGCCGGCCCCCGCCCGTGGGGGGCGGGAGCCGGCGTATGGATCGGTTGGGAGTCCTTCATCGTTCCCACGCTGCCTACGGAGCCAACCCGATTTCCTTGAGAACGGCCGTCACCCGGGCGTTCTCTTCCTCGAGGAACGCCGCGAAGCCGTCCCCGGACAGGTAGAAGTCGTTCCAGTTGTTGTCGGCCAGCACTTGCTGCCACTGGGGGGTCGCGTTGAGCCGGTCAAACGCGGCCACCAGCGCCGCCCGCTGCTGGGCGCTGATGCCCGGCGGGGCCACGACGCCGCGCCAGTTGGCAAGCTCGATGTTGACGCTCTGCTCGATCAAGGTGGGGATGTCGATGCCCGGCACCCGCTCGGCCGAGGTGATGGCCAGGGCCCGCAAGTTGCCGGCCTCGATCTGGGCCGCCCACTCGCCGTAGCCGGTCACGCCGGCGGACACGTGGCCTCCGAGCATGGCCGCGAGGGCCTCGCCGCCGCCGGAGAAGGGGATGTAGTTGACGTCCTGGGGCGCCACGCCGATTTCCTTGGCCAAGAGGCCGACGAGGATGTGGTCCACGCCGCCGGCGGAGCCGCCTGCCCACGAGATGGCCCGCGGGTTGGCCTTAAACGCCTCCAGCAGGTCGTCCAGCGTCTGGAAGGGCGAGTTGGCCGGCACCGCGATGACCTCGTACTCGGCGGTCAGCCGCGCGATCGGCGTCGTCTGGGACAGGTCGACCGCGGACTGGTTGGTGATGATGGCGCCGACCATGACCAGGCCGGTGATCATCACGAGATCGCCCGCACCCCGCTCGGTGCTGACAAGGCGGGCTAGACCGATGGTGCCGCCGGCGCCGGGCACGTTGAAGGCTTCCACCGTGCCGGGAATGATGCCCGCCTCACGGAACACCATCTGGGCGTAGCGGGCCGTCTGGTCCCAGCCGCCGCCGGGGCTGGCAGGTGCCATGATGCGCAAGGACGACGGGACGCTTTGCGCCAGCGCGGGCCCGACGAGCCCAAACACCAGCGCAGCCGCCGCCACGACGGCGGCGAGCAGAGGGGCTGTACGCAGCTTCGACCGTGCCAAAACCGCTCCACCTCCATAGAGACCTCACAGGAAATTGGCCCCGCCATACGGACACAAGACTATTCTTGATGGAGAGACCAATTCCTCTTAGACTCGATAATAACAGAACATTGTGCTCGAAGATATACAAATACGCGCAGAAACGGGCCCGGAAACGTTGCCGGTGGTCGAGGAACGGCGAACGTCGTCCCCGGGGCCGACTAGTGGGCGTTGAATCGGCGATCAACGGCCGGGGTTAATAGAGGAACTCGCGAATATCGTAGCGGGCGACTTTGACGCCCGCGGCCCGCAGGCGCTGCGCGAGCCGCTTCAGCTCCGCCTCCACTTCATCCTCGCTCAAGGGCGTGAGCGACGCTTCCCGGCGCCGGGCCGCGTAGACGGACCCGGGGTGCTCGACCAAGGGTGACAGGTAGACCAGATCGCCTGGCCCGAGGGGCATGGCCTCGATAGCCGACTGCGTGGCCTTTGCGTGCTCCTCCCGGTATTCCGCGCCGCCGACGCCGACCATGGCGATGAGACCTACCTGGACGCCTGCCTGCTTGAGGTCGGACACGAAGGCGACCAGCTCGTCCCGGGAGCCCGGCTTGTTGAGAAACGCCAGGAGTTCGTCGAGGCCGGTTTCCATGCCGACGTACACCCGCCGCAGGCCCAGCTCCACGAGGCGCCGCCAGTCCCCGACGGGCCGCCGCTCGCCCGTGTACAGGTCCACGAAGCTGTAGATGGCGTGGCCGGGAAACGCGCGGCGCGCGACGTCAAACATCGCCTCAAGCCGCGGCTGGGAAAGGGCTAGGGCGTTTCCGTCCGCGAGGAAGACACCCTTGCGCAGCAGGACGCCTTGGCCGAGAAATTCCCTTACCGCCTCCACGTGCGCGGCGAACTCCTCCGTGGACTTGGCCCGGAACGGCCGGTCCTGGTAAAAGCTGCAAAAGGTGCACCGGTTCCACGTGCAGCCTTCGGTCGCCTGGAGCACGATGCTTAGGTACTGGTCGGGGGGCAGGATGGAGATGGGCCGGTAGACGCGGGCAAACCGCTCCGCCTCGGCCAAAAGCTTCTCCGGCGTCCAGCGCAGGATCTCGCTTTGGATGCGCCGCCGCACATCGTCGCCCGCGTAGGCCAGGCAGTCGGCCGCCATGGCGTAGACTTCGGCGAACACCGCCGCCGCCTCCGGGGGCGACAGCAACCGCCGCTGGCGGACCGGCGGGCTCCCTGCCGCTCCGGCTCTTGCGCCGGCGGCGGCTTCTGCTCCAGCGTCGTCTCCTGCGGCACCGTCGGCTCCTGCAGAGACGTCGCCTACTGAGCGGGCGCCGGCTCCGGCGCCGGCGTCGCCTCCTGCACCAGCGCCC
>CALFSR010000230.1 GCA_937916565.1 uncultured Bacillota bacterium
TCGAGCCGGGGATCTACGTCCCGGAGCTCGGCGGCTTCCGCCACTCCGACACGGTCGTGATCACCGAGGGTGGCGCCCGTTCGATCACC
The DNA here is from genome assembly GCA_937916565.1 of uncultured Bacillota bacterium. Taxonomy (GTDB): domain Bacteria; phylum Bacillota; class Limnochordia; order Limnochordales; family ZCTH02-B6; genus ZCTH02-B6. Next base: position 90 of record CALFSR010000230.1, read on the forward strand.
ACATATCCCCGGCGGCTTGAGGATCTCGTTATCCCCTGCTAAAGGGCGAAACCTCCATTTTCCGCTCAATCGTCGCGTGGAATCCACAACTGACAGAATATAAGCAGGTAATAGGTGGATGTTTGGCGAAAGGTGGGTTCCATTGAACTTGCCGCCCCAGCGGCCAGGGAGGGATCGGTGCGGGGAGCAGTCGGCAACATGGCTGGACATGCCAGCCTCAACCTTTCTTCCTTTGACTCTAGATTGCAGGACTAGGAGGGATTGATGGATGAAGCTGGTTCGCCGCGTTTTGCAGCTGGCTGCGATTTTCGGCGTGGCCGTGGCGCTGCTGGCGGGCCCCGCTTTGGCCCAAGGGCGCCTCATTGTAGCCTCCGGCACGGACGCGGTCACGCTCGACGCCCACTACATCACTGACTCGCCGTCGGCGACGGTGGCCGAGCACGTCATTGAACCGTTGTTCGAGTTGACGCCCGACGGGCGGATAGTGCCCAACCTCGCGGAGTCTTACGAGGTTTCGGCGGACGGGCTCACGTGGACGCTCCACCTGCGGAAGGGCGTCCGCTTCCACGACGGCACGCCCTTCAACGCGGAGGCCGTTAAGTACAACCTGGAGCGCATTCTTGACCCGGCCAACGCGGTCACCTTCCGGTTCCTGATCAGCCCGATCACGACCGTGGAAGTCGTGGACGAATACACGGTGCGCTTCACCACTGACGCGCCCTTCGCGCCGATCCTCGCCCACCTGACCCACAGCGCGATCGGCATGCAGAGCCCGGCCGCCATCGAGCGTTACGGGGAAGACTATGCGCGCAACCCGGTCGGGACCGGGCCCTTCAAGTTCAAGGAGTGGCAGCGCCAGGACTACATCCTGCTGGAGCGCAACCCCGACTACTGGGGTGGAACGCCCGATATCGATGAGATTATGTTCAGGGTTGTCCCCGAGGACGGCGCCCGCATGTTGATGGTGCAGACCGGCGAGGCCCACGTGGCCGTCCGGGTGCCCCCCGACATGGTGAGCCTGCTCGAGCGGGACCCCAACGTGAACGTCGTCTTCACGCCCAGCGTGCGGACGATCTACATCGGGTTCAACACCTACCAGCGGGCGGACCAGCCCAAGAATCCGTTCACCGATGTCCGGGTCCGCCAGGCGTTCAACTACGCGGTGGACAACGAAGCCATCAACGAGTTCATCCTGGGCGGCATGGGCCGGCCGTCGGACGCGCCCATCGCGCCCGGAATCTTTGGCTACACGGCCATCGGCGGATACGAGTACAATCCGGCGAAGGCTCGTCAGCTGCTGGCTGAAGCCGGCTATCCCAACGGCTTCCGCGTCCAGTTCTACTCGCCGGCCGGCCGGTACCTCAAGGACCTCGAGGTCGCCGAGGCCGTTCAGGCGCAGCTTTCCGAAGTCGGCATCCAGGCTGAGATCGTTACCCTGGAGTGGGCCGCGTACCTGGCCGCGACCAACATGCCGGCGGATGAGAACGTGGTGCCCATGTTCATGCTCGGCTGGGGCACGGTGACGGGTGACGCCGACTACGGCCTGTATCCGCTCTTCCATTCGAGCCAGTGGGTGCCGACCGGTTCCAACCGGGCGTTCTACAGCAACCCGCGGGTGGACGAGCTCCTGGATCTGGCCCGCACGACGCCCGACGACGCGGTGCGGCTCGCCGCGTACCAGGAGGCCATGGAGATCATTATGGCGGACGCGCCGTGGTTGTTCCTGCACGCGGAAACGCAGATTACGGCCATTCGCTCCAACGTGGAGGGCGTCATTATCCACCCGACGGAGCGGGTCATCGCCGGCGGGGCACGGATCCGCTAAGCCGCCTGCGGGCCGCGGCTATCTGCCCTGGGCCCGGAGGGCCGCCGCTGGCGGCTCGGACGAGCGTAAGGCAAAGGGGAGGAGGGATCGCCGGCGCGATCCCTCCTTCTCTCGACGGGGTGAGGCAAGCCGGTGTCCCAATACGTCCTGCGCCGATTGGCACTCGTTCTTCCGGTGCTGCTCGGCGTCTCCATCGTCGTCTTTGCCATGGTGCGCATGATTCCCGGAGATCCGGCCCGGATCATGGCCGGGGAGGCCGCCACCCAGGAAACCGTCGAGATGATCCGGGAACGGCTCGGCCTCAACAAGCACCCGGTGGTTCAATACTTCATCTTTCTAGAAAACCTCGTGCGGGGCGACCTGGGGCGGTCCACCATGTCCCGGCTGCCCGTGCTGGATGAGATCAAACACACATTGCCGTCTACCATCCAGCTGGCGGTCGCCGCGATGGCGATCGCGACGCTCATCGGGGTCACGACGGGCGTCCTGAGCGCGGTCAAGCCCAACTCGTGGGTCGACGCGGTCAGCATGTTCATCGCCCTGGTAGGCGTGTCCATGCCCGTTTTCTGGCTCGGTCTTATGCTGATGCTCTTGTTCTCGCTGCATTTGGGCTGGTTTCCCACGGCCGGCAGCGGCACCTGGCGGCATCTGGTGCTGCCTTCCATTACCCTGGGCCTGTCGTCGGCGGCCATTATCGCCCGGATGACCCGTTCAAGCATGCTGGAGGTGCTGCGGCAAGATTACGTGCGGACTGCCAGGGCGAAGGGCGTGCCCGAGCGGCTCGTCGTCTTGCGCCACGCCCTGCGCAACGCGCTTATCCCGGTAGTGACCGTGACGGGACTGCAATTCGGCAACTTACTGGGTGGAGCGGTCTTGACGGAAACGGTGTTTGCGTGGCCCGGCATCGGCCGCCTGATGGTGGGGGCCATCACCGCCCGGGACTATCCCGTCGTGCAAGGTTCGGTACTGACGGTGGCCCTCGGGTTCATCCTCATCAACCTGGTCGTTGACGTGCTGTACGCGTACATCGATCCCACGATTCGTTACGACTGAGGAGGGGTGGCAGCGGTGGGGAACGCGGTGGATGCCCGCGCCGGCGCTGGTCCGGCTCCTGAGACGACCCGTGCAGGGGCGCCCTGGCGCGACGTGCTGCGGCGGCTCGCCCGCAACCGCCTGGCCATGCTGGGGTTGGCCATCATCGTCCTGTTCGTTGCCTTGGCGGTGCTCGCGCCGTGGATTGCACCCCACGATCCGCTCCGGTCCAGCTTCGGCAAGCGCCTGCAAGGACCGTCCAGTGAGCATTGGCTGGGCAACGACGAGCTTGGCCGCGACATGCTCAGCCGCCTCCTTTACGGCGCCCGCATCTCCCTGCGCATCGGACTCATCTCGGTGGCCATCGGCATTGCCGTCGGCGTGCCTTTGGGTGCCGTCTCCGCGTACTACGGCGGGTGGGTGGACCTGGTCGTGCAACGCGTCATCGACGTGATGCTGGCGTTTCCCGGGATCCTTTTGGCCATCGTGCTGGTGAGCGCGCTGGGCGTGGGGCTTGAGAACGTCATGATCGCGGTCGGCGTGGTGTCGATTCCCGTCTACACGCGGCTTGTACGGGGCTCGGCCATGGCGGTGAAGCGGAAGGAGTTTGTGGAGGCGGCGCGCGCAGCAGGGGCAAGCGACGTGGTCATCATCGCCAAGCACATCTTGCCCAACTGCGTCGCACCGGTCATCGTCCAGTCTACGCTGCAGGTCGGCTCGTCGATCCTGTGGGCGGCCGGCCTCGGCTTTCTCGGACTGGGCGCCCAGCCGCCGGAGCCGGAGTGGGGGACGATCTTGAGCCGGGGCCGGCAGTACCTGCTCGTGGCGCCCCACATTACGACCGCGACGGGCGTGGCCATCATGCTCGTGGTCCTTGGATTCAACCTGTTAGGCGACGGCTTGCGGGACGCGCTCGACCCGCGGCTGAGGGATTAAACGACGGGGTGAGGCAGCGTGTCCGACTGGTCTATGTTGCGACAAACGATTCCCGCCCTCAAAGGGCAGGTGTATCTCAACACCGGTGTCTCTGGGCCTCCGCCCGAGCGGGTGCTGGCGACGGAGGTCTCTTGGGCCCGCCGCCTGGGCGAGCAGGGACCCGGCCGGGTGGACGTCCTGACGGAAGCCGCCGGCGAGCTCGAGCGGGTACGGGAGGCATTGGCTAGGCTCGTGGGGGCCGGGACGGACGAGATCTGTCTCACCCACAGCTGCAGCGAGGGACTCGCCATTGTGGCGGCGGGCCTTGGTTGGCGGGAAGGCGACGAGGTGCTCGTCTCGGACCTTGAGCATATTTCCGGGCTACTCCCGTGGTTTCACCTGGCGCGGCAGCGGGGTGTCGCGGTGCGGTACATTCCCTCCCGGGCCGGCGCGCTCAGAGTCGACGATGTGATCGAGGCGCTGTCTGAGCGGACGCGGCTTATTTGCATGAGCCATGTCGCGTACAACACGGGAGCCGTCCTCCCCGTGGCCGAAGTGGCCGATGTGGCCCGGAGCCGAGGTGTTTTTCTGCTTGTCGACGGCGCCCAAGGTCCGGGGCAGGTGCCTGTCGACCTGAATTCGCTCGGGTGCCATTTTTACGCGGCCGCCGGCCAGAAGTGGCTGCTCGGGCCCGACGGCACCGGGTTTCTCTATGTGGACCGGGAGGCCCTGGAAGCGGTGGCTGTGACCTTGCTCGGCTGGGCGTCGGTCATGCACGAGGATCGCCCGGCGGAACAGTTCCGGTTCCACCCGGGTGCACGGCGGTTTGAGGTCGCCGGCCTTCACGTTCCCTCGTTCGCGGCCCTCGGCGAGGCGGCTCGCTTATGGCAGGAGCTGGGGGTCGACGCCGCCCGCGCGCGGATCCTCGGTCTTGTCGCCCGCCTGCGGCAGGCCCTCGGGCGCGTCCCCGGCGTCGAGATCTTGACGCCTGCCCCAGAAGCCCTCTGGTCGGGGCTTCTGGTGTTTCGCCTGGAAACCCTCGATGCCGAGCAGGCGGTGACCCGCCTCTGGGAGGAACACCGCATCGTGGTCCGCTGGCTTCCTAAGCCGCGTGCCGTGCGGGCGTCGGTGCACGCCTTCAACACCGAAGGTGACATCGACGCGTTGGTGGACGCGGTGAAGCGGCTCGCGGCGGGAGCCTAATCCCCCAACGTTTCCTCGTTTTTTCCTTCACGCCGTGGGCGCCCGTGCACGGTGAATGACGCCTGGACCTCTTGCGGTGATGGGCGATTGTGGTATAATCGAGCCACAAGGTCAAAGAAGGTCAAAAAAGGAGGGGCGGCGGCCGGCCAGCCATGAGCAGCCTGACCGATCGCATCGAAGCCTATCTGATGCATCTATTGCTGCACTCCCAGGACGGTTGCGTGGAGGTACGCCGGGCGGACGTGGCCGATCGTTTCGCATGCGTCCCTTCCCAGGTGACCTACGTGCTGGCGACGCGGTTTACGCCCGAGCGCGGCTTTTTCGTTGAGAGCCGGCGGGGCGGGGGTGGCTACATCCGCATCGTCGCGCGCCATCCGCGGCCGGAGCCGGCCGGCGTGCACACGGTGTGGCAGCGAGTCGGGCGGACGCTCTCCGCGGGCCAGGCTGAGGGGCTCTTGCGCTCCCTCGAGCAGGCCGGGTGGCTGACGCGCCGGGAAGCTGCCCTCATGCGCCAAGTGCTGCGGCAGGAAGCCGACTGGGCCGATCCTCCCCTGGACGGCCTATTGCGGGCGGCCGTGGTCAAGGGCATGCTAGTGATGTTGTCCAGCTCGCCGGGCGGGCGGGATCGCATAGGATGAGGGGAGGGCGGCCGGGGTGTTGTGCGATGCCTGCAAGCAGGCGGAAGCTACCGTGCACGTGACCCAGATCGTCAACGGCGAGAAGCGCGAGTCCCACCTTTGCGAGGCGTGCGCCCGCCGGGAGGGTGAGGGCATGTGGCTCGAGCCTGTCTTCAGCGTCCATAAGTTGCTGGGCGGGCTCCTGGACGTGGAGGCGGGCGGCGGGTTCGGCGCGGCTCCGGCGCGCTCCCGGGTGCGCTGTCCAAACTGCGGTTTGACGTTCGCCGACTTCAAGCGGCTCGGGCACCTTGGCTGCAGCCAGTGCTACGAAACCTTTGACCAGCAGCTTGAGCCTGTGCTGCGCCGCATTCACGGCGGTACGACCCACACCGGCAAGGTCCCCGCCCGGGCAGGCAGCGCCCTGCGCCGCCGCCGGGAGGTGGAACGCCTGCGGCAGGAGTTGCAGGCGGCCGTCGCGAAAGAGGAGTACGAGCGGGCGGCGGAGCTGCGGGACCGCCTGCGGTCGCTGGAGCAGGCTGAGACCGACGCCGGGAGTCGCAACGGTTGAGGAGGTCGCGGTGATGTCGCTCAAGGACATCGTCAACCGTCCGGTGAGCGAGTGGATGACGGGCAGCGGCCCCGACCGGGACGTCGTCCTTGGCAGCCGCGTGCGGCTCGCGCGCAACGTCGCCGGTGTACCGTTCCCGGCGGTGGCCACGGACGAGCAGCTCGCGCACGTCGTTGACCTGTGCCGGCAGGCGGTGGCGAAGGAGCCGTTTCTTGGGCAGCTTGTGTCCATGAGCAGCTTGAGCGCTCTGGAACGGCAAATCTTGGTGGAGCGCCACCTTATCAGCCCGCAGCATGCCAAGGGTACGAAGCACAAAGCCGTCATCCTCCGGGACGACGAAGTCGTCAGCGTCATGGTCAACGAGGAGGATCACGTGCGGATCCAGGTGCTTATGCCCGGGCAGCAGCTGCCGCTCGCCCTTGACGTGGCCGACCGGGTTGACCAGGCGCTCGAGGAGCATTTGCCCTATGCGTTCTCGGAGACGCGCGGGTTTCTCACCGCGTGCCCGACCAACGTAGGGACGGGGCTGCGGGCGAGCCTGATGGTTCACTTGCCGGCCCTGGCCATGACGGACCAGATCAACCGGATTATCGCCGCGGTAGGCAAGTTCGGCCTGACGGTCCGGGGGCTTTACGGCGAAGGCACCCAGGCCGTGGGCAACATCTTCCAGTTTTCCAACCAGGTGACGCTGGGGCACGCGGAGAGCGAGATCGTGCACCACTTGATTAACGTCACCCGGCAAGTCATCGATCAAGAGCGAGAAGCCCGGCAGACGATTCTCAAGCGCAACCAGGTCGCGCTTGAGGACCGGGTGCTGAGAGCTTACGGCGTCTTGACCCACGCCCGGCTGCTGTCGAGCCACGAAGCGATGCAGCTGCTCTCGGACGTGCGGCTCGGCATCGACCTTGGGTTGATCCCAGGAGTGAAACCGGAGATCCTGCAGGAGCTTTTGGTGCTTATCCGCCCGGCACACCTGCAGAACCGGGTGGGGCGGGAGCTGGCGCCTGCCGAGCGGGACGAGCTGCGGGCCACCATGGTTCGGGAGCGCATAGTGGCCGGCAAGGGCGAGAACACATAGGAGAAGGACGGTGAGGGGCATGTTTGGCCGGTTTACCGAGCGGGCGCAAAAGGTCGTCGTGTTGTCGCAGGAGGAGGCCCGGCGGCTGGGCCACAACGTGGTCGGCACCGAGCACATCCTGCTGGGCTTGGCGGCCGAGGGCGAAGGTGTGGCTGCCAGGGCGTTGCAGGCCATGGGCATCAGCCTGGACAAGGTGCGGGCCGAAGTGGAAAAGGTGATCGGCAAGGGGGAGAGCCCGCCCCAAGGCCAAATCGGATTTACGCCCCGGGCAAAGCGCGTGCTGGAACTGGCGTTTGACGAGGCCCGCCAGTTGGGCCATACCTACATCGGCACCGAGCACATCTTGCTCGGGCTCATCCGGGAAGGTGAGGGCGTCGCAGCCCAGGTGCTCAAAAACCTCGGCGCCGACCTGGACAAGGTGCGCCGTCAGGTGGTAGAGCTATTGGGCGGGACTGCGGGCCAACCCGCCAAGGGCGCCCGCAGTCGCAAGACGCCGACCTTGGACCAGTTTGGCCGGGACTTGACGGACCTCGCGCGCGAGGGCAAGCTTGACCCCGTAATCGGGCGGGAAAAGGAGATTCAACGGGTCATCCAGGTGCTGTCCCGGCGCACCAAGAACAACCCGGTCCTCATCGGCGAACCGGGCGTCGGCAAGACGGCCATCGCCGAAGGCTTGGCCCAGAAGATCGTCAACGGCGACGTGCCCGAAACGCTGACGAGCAAGCGGGTCGTCACGCTGGATCTGGGCGCTTTGGTCGCGGGCTCCAAGTTCCGCGGCGAGTTTGAGGAGCGCCTCAAGAAGGTCATGGATGAGATCCGGGCGTCGGGCGACGTCATCCTCTTCATCGACGAGATGCACACCATCATCGGCGCGGGCGCGGCCGAAGGCGCTATTGACGCGTCCAACATCTTGAAGCCCGCCCTCGCCCGCGGGGAGATCCAGTGCATCGGCGCGACAACGCTGGACGAATACCGCAAGCACGTGGAGAAGGACGCGGCGCTCGAGCGGCGTTTCCAGCCGGTGATGGTCGACGAGCCTTCGGTGGAGGAAACCATCCAGATCCTCGAGGGCTTGCGGGACCGGTACGAGGCGCATCACCGGGTGAAGATCACCGACGAGGCCCTCGAGGCCGCCGCACGGCTGTCGGACCGTTACGTCACGGACCGGTTTCTCCCCGATAAAGCGATTGACCTGATCGACGAGGCCGCCTCCAAGGTGCGCCTGCAGGCACTGGTGGCACCGCCGGAGCTCAAGGAGCTTGAGGCCAAGATCGAGGAGACCCGGGTCGAGAAGGAGGCCGCCATCAAAAACGAAGAGTTCGAGAAGGCGGCACGGCTGCGGGATCAAGAGCAGCGCATGCGGGAGGAGCTCGAGCGGCAGCGGCTTGACTGGAAGAACAGCCGCAGCCGCACCGAGGGCACGGTGAGCGCCGAGGACATCGCTCAGATCGTGTCCAGCTGGACCGGCATCCCGGTCACCAAGCTCGCCCAGGAGGAAACCGAGCGCCTGCTGCGCCTCGAGGAGGAGCTGCACAAGCGCGTCGTCGGGCAGGACGAGGCCATCGAGGCCGTGTCCCGGGCCATTCGCCGGGCGCGCGCGGGCCTCAAGGACCCGAAGCGGCCCATCGGCTCTTTCATCTTCCTGGGCCCGACCGGCGTCGGGAAGTCCGAGCTCGCCCGCGCCTTGGCGGAATCCCTCTTCGGCGATGAGGATGCCATGGTGGTGCTCGACATGTCCGAGTACATGGAGCGCCACACGGTGTCCCGCCTAGTCGGGTCTCCGCCGGGCTACGTGGGCTATGAGGAAGGCGGGCAGCTTACCGAGAAGGTACGGCGCCGGCCGTACACGGTCGTCCTCTTTGACGAAATCGAGAAAGCGCACCCGGAGGTGTTCAACGTCCTCCTGCAGGTGCTCGAGAACGGGCGCCTGACGGACGCCAAGGGCCGCACCGTCGATTTCCGCAACACGGTGCTGATCATGACCTCCAACGTCGGCGCCCACGAAATCCAGCGCCAGGGCGGGATCGGTTTCAGGACCGTAGAGGACGGCCAGCAGTCGTACCGGGATATGAAGAAGAAGGTTACGGACGAACTGCGCAAGACGTTCCGGCCGGAATTCCTTAACCGCATCGACGAGGTTATCGTGTTCCACGCCTTGGGCAAGGAGCACCTGCGCCGGATCGTCGACATCATGCTGCGGACGCTGGTCCAGGAGCTGAAGGACCGGGGCGTCAGCGTCGAGTTTACCGACCGGGCCAAAGATGTCCTGGCCGAGCAAGGCTACGATCCGCAGTACGGGGCGCGGCCGCTGCGCCGGGCCATCCAGCGGCTGGTGGAGAATCCGTTGTCCGAAGAGATGCTGCGCGGCCGCTTCAGCGAGGGCGACACCATCCTCGTGGACGCGGACGCGGAGGGCCAGATCGTCTTTGAGAAAAAGGCTCTGGCCGAGGTCAAGTAGGATAGTCCAGGACCCACGCAAGACCGCCAGCGGGCCGCCCGGAGCCGCAAGGCGCCGGGCGGCCCATTATGCCCGCCCCGGCGTCCTGCCCATCCTCGCTCCGGTTGTGGGCCGGGGCTTCCGAATGCTATAATAGAATATGAATCGCACGGGACGCCGCTTTCCGGGCACCCTCGTGCGCGAACGGGAGGGCAGTATGGCGACCAGGGCGGCCCGGACGAGATTTGCCTGCCAGGAGTGTGGGTACGAATCGCCCCGGTGGCTGGGTCGCTGCCCGTCGTGCCAGGCGTGGAACAGCCTCGTTCCCGACACGCCTGTGGTGCCTTACCAATCCCCGCGGACACGGGCGAGCGTGCGGCCGCTGAGCGATGTGGATCCCGCCCTCGAAAGCCGCCGCCCGACAGGCATTACGGAGCTTGACCGGGTGCTGGGTGGGGGCGTGGTGCCCGGATCCGTCGTGCTCCTGGGCGGAGAGCCGGGCATCGGCAAGTCTACCCTGCTGCTGCAGGCCAGCCACTCCTTCGCGCAGCTGCATGGAACGGTATTGTATGTGTGCGCCGAGGAATCCGCCCAGCAAGTGGCCTTGCGGGCTGCCCGGCTGGGGGTGCGCTCGGACGCCTTGCGCGTGTTGCCCGAAACGGATGTGGACGCGGTCGTGGCTGCCGCCCGCACCGAGGGACCCCGTTGGCTCGTTGTGGACTCCATCCAGACGGTCGCCGCGGCGGACGTGGAAGGAATACCGGGGAGTATCACCCAGGTCCGGGAGACGGCATCCCGCCTTACCCGCCTCGCCCGGGAGGAGGGCATCCCGGTGCTGATTGTCGGCCACGTCAACAAGCAGGGTGCCATCGCTGGACCTAAGGTGCTTGAGCACGCCGTGGACGCGGTGCTGTACCTGGAGGGCGAGCGCCAGACGCAGCTTCGGGCTTTGCGCGCGGCCAAAAACCGCTTTGGGTCCACCAGCGAGGTAGGCATTTTTGAGATGGCCGACAGCGGCCTGCGGGAAGTGCCAAATCCTTCGGAGCTGTTTCTCAAGGAGCGGGCCGCCGGGCAGCCCGGGACGGTGGTCGCAGCGCTGCTGGAGGGGACCCGGCCCTTGCTGGTGGAGGTGCAGGCGTTGGTGGGCCCGGCGCCCTTTGGAGGCACGCCCCGGCGCCAGGTGGCCGGGATCGATTACCAACGGGCCGTGATCGTGCTGGCCGTGCTCGAACGGCGGTGCGGGTTTCCGCTCCACTCGGCGGATGTGTATATCAATGCCGCCGGCGGCGTACGGGTGGAGGAGCCGGCGGTCGACCTCGCGATTGCACTGGCGGTGGCGTCGGCTCATCTGGACCAGCCGGTTGACCCAGGGATTGTCGTGTTCGGCGAGGTCGGGCTCGCCGGGGAAGTGCGGGCGACGCGACACGGGGAGCGGCGCCTGCAGGAAGCGGCCAAGCTTGGTTTTCGCCGCTGCGTGCTGCCTAAGGGCAACGGGACCTGGCGCTCGGCGGAGCTCGGAATAGAGTGCGTGGGTGTAGCGACGGTGGCGGAGGCGTTGTGGACCGTGGACGCGCTCTTGCCGAGCGCGGGCGAGAGGCGGTGACGAGGTGCGGGACGACCTGCCGATGGACGAGGAGATACTGAAGGCTCTACGGATGGTGGCGCCCGGGACGATGCTCTATGACGCCCTGGAGATGATCCTCCGGGCCCGGACGGGTGCCCTCATCGTGGTGGGCGACACCCAGGCCGTACTGGACCTGGTCAACGGCGGTTTCAAGATCGACGTCGAGATGTTTCCGGCGGCGCTGTACGAGCTGGCCAAGATGGACGGCGCGATCATCATGAGCTCCGACGGGCGCCGCATCCTCTACGCCAACACCCACTTGACGCCGGATCCGATGATCCCGAGCCAGGAGTCGGGTGCCCGCCACCGCACCGCCGAGCGGGTGGCCAAGCAAACGGGCCAGCTGGTTATCTCCATCTCTCAGCGCCGCAACGTCATCAGCCTATACAAGGGCAACTCCAAGTACACGCTGCGGGACATCAGCGTCATCCTGGCCAAGGCCAACCAGGCCCTCCAGACGCTGGAGAAGTACAAGGCCGTGTACAAGCAGGCGCTCACGAACCTCACCGCGCTCGAGTTTGAGGAGCTCGTGACGCTGTATGACGTCGCGACGTGCGTCCAGCGGGCGCAGATGGTGAGCCGCATCCGCAAGGAGATCGAGCGCTACATCGCCGAGCTCGGCAGCGAGGGACGGCTCGTGCGCATGCAGCTCGACGAACTCGTGAGCGACATCGAGAACGAGGGCTTCCTCATCGTGCGGGACTACTACCAGCCCCAAGGGGAGGAAGGCGCCCAGGCGGTATGGGACTCCTTCAGCGAGTGGAGCGCCGAAGATCTCCTCGACTTGTCGCTCATTGCTCGCCGTCTCGGGTACGGGTCCCACATGAACAACCTCGACACGCCCGTGACGCCCCGGGCGTTCCGGGTGCTTACCAAAGTCCCGCGCTTGCCCATGCCGGTCATCGAAAACCTGGTGCAGCGGTTTCCTAACCTGAGCGACATCTATGAGGCGACGCTAGAAGAGCTTGACAGTGTGGAGGGCATCGGCGAGGTGCGGGCCAGGGCCATCAAGGAGAGCTTGCGCCGGCTGCGGGAGCAGGTACTGTTAGACCGGCACCTGTAACGCCGCTTCGCCTACCGAGCGGGGGCGGCAAGGCGCCGCGGCTAGGTGAGGTTAAAGACCCCGAGGGTCGTGACCCGCTTCATCTCCTGGCGTAAGATCTCGTCGCTGCGAAGGTTGAGCGCCTCGCACAGGGCGGTGAAATAGAAAAGGTTGTGGCCGAGTTCCGTCTCAAGCACGTCACGGCACTGCTCGCACAGGGCGCCGTCGAGATGGGTGCTGAAGTGGGAGCGCATCTCCCAATAGGAGATGCCCGGCGGCACCTGTTGCCGCTGGGCATGCACCTCCAGGCATCCGCATTCGGTGACAGCCCGGGAAACAGCCCGCTGGACGCGGGCGGACGTTTCCTGCAGCTTTGCCAAGATGTCGAGGATGCTGCGGTGGCGAATGAGGTACTGGGACACGGCCGCTTGAAAATCCGCTGCGAGGTTGGTTTCGGTCGCGGTTGCCGCCTGGTGTTGGCCGGCAGCGGTCGCCGGCACGGGCTGGGACTGCGGAGCTTGGGTGCTCACGAACGGTCACGCTCCTCGCTGCTCTCGGCGGGTGTTGCTGCGGCAGCCGGGATGGGGGTAAAAGCACCTTTATTATAGAACCGCCAGCAATGACTGTCAAGGTGCGGACAGGTGCAGCGCGGCCATAAAGGCGTTCACATTGACATTTTTGGGCTCTTGATGGTACAATTTCTACTAGCTACGTTAAAGCCAAGGATGATGGGGCTTGAAGTCACGCAAGGAATTCAAGGTGGGCGACAAGGTCGTCTATCCGATGCACGGGGCCGGCATCATCGAGGCCATCGAGGAGAAAGAGGTCCTTGGCCGGTCCGAGCGTTACTACGTCATGCGCATGCCCATCGGTGACTTGCGGGTCATGATCCCCATGAGCAGCGTGGAGGAACTGGGACTGCGAGAAGTCATCGACGCCGAGGGCGTGCGCAAGGTGTTCCAAGTGCTCCAGGGCGAGACGACTTCCATGTCCCAAAACTGGAACCGCCGCTACCGGGCGAACATGGAAAAGATCAAGAGCGGCGACATCTTTGAGGTGGCCGAAGTCGTCCGCAACTTGTCGGTGCGGGAGCGGGACAAAGGCCTCTCCACCGGCGAGCGCAAGATGCTGGAGAACGCTCGCCAAATTTTAATCAGCGAACTGGTGCTCGCCCAGGACGTGCCTGAGGAGCAGGTTGAGAGCCAGCTCAGCGAGTTGTTGAGCTAGCGGGCTGACTGTCGGAAACCGGGAGGTGGGCTCGATTCAACGCCCGCCGCTGCGGGGGATAGGCGCGCGGCGACGCGTCGAAACTAGCAGCGGCAGGGTGATGACAACTGAACAGGGGGGAGGCCTGCAAGCGTGCTTGTCCGTTTCATAAGGTTCTTATCATTTGTCGTTGGCGCGGCAGGCGGGTACAGGTTGGCTTCCTTCGACGGCATTGCCGCTGCCCTGACCGGAGCGGCCCCGGGCTTTGCCGGTTGGCCGTGGCTGGGTGCCACGGCGGGCGCGCTGGCCGGGTGGCTGCTCGGCTGGTGGGCCGGCACGCGGCTTGTGCACGGACTTGGAACTCTGTCCGCCAGCGTGCAGCGTACGCCCCTGGCGGACATCGTCGCGGGCGCCTTGGGGACGGCCGGGGGGCTCGTCCTGGCGGTTCTGGCCGCGCTGAGCCTGCCCGAACGGTTGCCCCTAGTGGGCGAATACGGGCCGCTGGTTCTGACGGCGACCGTAGGGTACCTTGGGGCGCTGGTCGGACTGCGCAAGCGGGACGACCTGGCCGCGTGGCTCAACGTGCCGTCGCGCGGCGGTTCGCGCCGTGCGGCCGCTTCCGGCCAGTACAAGATTCTTGACACGAGCGTCATCATTGACGGCCGCATCGCCGACATCGCCCGCACGGGCTTTATCGAAGGTACTCTGGTTATCCCCGGCTTTGTCCTCCAAGAGTTGCAGCACATCGCCGATTCATCCGACGTTCTTAAACGCAACCGCGGCCGCCGCGGCTTGGACATATTGAACCGGATGCAGAAAGAGTCGAAGGTTGCCGTCGAGATCGTCGACAGGGACTTCGATGATATCAGCGAGGTTGACGCGAAGCTCGTGCGCCTGGCGCAGCGCCTCGACGCCAAGGTGCTCACCAACGACTTCAACCTCAACAAGGTGGCGGAACTGCAAGGGGTCGAAGTGCTCAACATCAACGAGCTGGCGAACGCCGTCAAGCCTGTCGTGCTGCCCGGGGAAGAAATGGTCGTGCATGTCATCAAGGATGGCAAGGAGCAGGGCCAGGGCGTCGGATACTTGGATGACGGCACGATGATCGTGGTCGACGGCGGGCGGCGCTACATCGGTGAGTCGGTCGGGGTCATGGTGACCAGCGTTCTGCAGACGGCGGCGGGGCGCATGATCTTCGCCAAACCGAAGGCCGCGGAACGGGCACTTTGAGCCCGCCGGCGTGCAGGGTTTGCGGCGCCGGACTCGAATGAACACCAGGTGATTCGCCAGGAGGATTGCATGCATAAGGCCGCGGTCATCATTCCGGCGGCCGGACAGGGCCATCGCATGGGGCCGGGGGGCAGGCCCAAGCAGTACTTGCCGCTCCTGGGCAAGCCCATCGTCCGGTGGACGCTGGAGGCGTGCGCCGCGGCCCGTTCTGTCGCACAGCTCATCCTAGTCGTGGCGCCCGGAGACGTGGACGCCTGTACCCAGTGGCTCCTCACCGTGCCATGGGACAAGCCTGTGCAGGTGGTGGCGGGCGGCGCCGAACGCCAGGAGTCGGTCGCGCGCGGTCTAGCTGCGGTGGCGGCTGACGTATCGCTCGTGGCCGTCCACGATGGGGTCCGGCCGCTCCTCGAGCCGGCACTGCTCGATGCGGTGCTGGCCGCTGCGGCGCGGCACGGGGCGGCCACGGCGGCCGTGCCGGTTAAGGATACGGTCAAGCAGGTCCGGGACGGCTGGGTCGAGGCGACGCCCGATCGGGCTAGCCTGCGCCTTGTCCAGACGCCGCAGGCGTTTCACCGGGCGCTGCTGGTGGAGGCTCACCGCCAGGCACAGGCGGCCGGTTGGCAGGCGACGGACGACGCGGCGCTCGTGGAGCGCTTGGGCCACGGGGTGGCCGTCGTAGAGGGCGCGTACGACAACCTCAAGATCACGACCGCCGAAGATCTCTTGCTGGCGGAGACGCTTCTCAGCGCGCGCCTGCGGGGGGCGCTGCCAAGCCGGCCGACGGACGTGGCCGTGCGGCCCGTTCCCGGCGGTGCCCCGGCGGCAGCGACGGGCGGCCGGATGCCGGAGGAGTGCCCCGTGAGGGTTGGCATAGGTTACGACGTTCACCGCTTCGCGCCCGGCCGGACGCTCGTGCTGGGCGGGGTGGAGATCCCGTATGAGATGGGGCTGGACGGGCATTCCGACGCCGATGTGCTTTTGCACGCGATTATGGACGCGTTGCTGGGCGCGGCCGGCCTGGGTGACATCGGCCGCCATTTCCCCGACACGGATCCCGCCTACAAAGGCGCATCCAGCCTCGAGCTGCTGCGGCGCGTGGTGCAGAGGTTGCGCGAAGCCGGCTGGCGGGTGGGCAACGTGGACGCCACGGTAGTCCTCGAGCGCCCGCGCCTTGGTCCTTACGTCCCGGCCATGCGGGAGCGAATCGCTGCGGTCCTGGAGGTAAGCCCGGAGCGGGTCAACATCAAGGCGACGACGAATGAGGGAATGGGCTTCGTGGGTGCGGGCGAGGGCGTCGTTGCCTACGCTACCGCCGCTATCGCTCCGTGAGCGGGCTTGGCCGGTTTGCGCGGCGGCCTGCCGCATCGGCGTGAAGGAGGGCGGCCGTGTCCCGCCGTCGGAAACTGCTCCTATTGACGGTGCTGGTCGTGTCCATCGGGACGGGATTTGTGCTCGGCGCCCGCGACGCGCGGCGGGCGCTCCTTTTTGCCCGTCCGGCACTGCCCCATGCGGATGTGCGCGGCGTGTGGGTGGTGCGGCACGCCCTGACCAGCCGCGCCCGCATCGATGAGGTCGTCGAAGCGGCCCGCGCGGCCGGCGCTACAGCCCTCTTTGCTCAAGTCAACGGCCGCGCCGAAGCCTATTACCGTTCGGACTTTCTCCCGCCGGCGCCCGAGATCGAGGTGGGGCTTGATCCCTTAGCGTACCTGTTGGACAAGGCGGCCCAGGCCGGTCTGGAGGTGCACGCATGGATCAATGCCTTCACCGCCGCCTCGCTGGCGGATGCGCCTTCTGACGCCAGGCATGTGCTCAACCGGTATCCCGACTGGGTGACGGTGGATCGGGACGGCCGCTCGCTGTGGGAGTACAGCCTCGAGGAGGCGCTGGTGCACGTCCCTGCCCGCATGCTCGATCCGGGCGTGCCGGCGGTGCACGATTTCGTCTACCGCTCGGTGCTGGAAGTCATCGAGCGGTATCCCGTGGCCGGCGTCCACCTGGATTACGCGCGCTACCCGTCCCGCCGGTTCGGCTACCACCCCGAGGCCGTGGCCCGTTTCGCGGCCGAGCACGGTTTCGACCCCGCCGCGATGGAGCGGGACGCGGCCGGGTTCATTCGCCGGGAGGGGCAGGCCGCGTTTCAAGGACGATTGGCGTTGTGGGACGCCTGGCGCCGGGAACAGGTGACGGCCCTCATCGCCCGCCTGCAATCCGGGATCAAGGAGCGCCGCCCTACGGTGCGCTTCTCCGTGGCGGTGCACGCCGACGTCCGGGACGCCGTCGACAACCGGCTGCAAGATTGGCCGGCATGGATACGCCTGGGCCTGGTGGACGCCGTTGTGCCCATGGCCTACAGCCAAGACACCGAGCGTGTCGCACGGCAGCTGGCCGAGGCGGTCTCCTTGGCGCGCGGCTCTGGTGTCGCCGTCTACGCGGGGCTCGGGGCGCACCTGTATCCCGATAGCCCCGAGACCCTCGCCCGGCAGCTCGCGGCTGCCCGCTCCGCCGGCGCCGACGCCGCCGTCATCTTTTCCCATGACACCGTTGTCGGTTTCAGCCGGATACGGCAGGCGCTCGCCGCGGCATGGGGCGCGCCGGGTAGCCCGGCGGGACGCTGAAGCAAGCCTTAGCCCCGCGTGGCCCGAGCAGCCTGCAGCCGGAGGGCCCGGTCTAGCCGAGCTCGTCGTCAATCCGCTTCATCAGATTCGCCATTTCGACGGCTGCCACGGCAGCGTCCCAGCCTTTGTTGCCAGCCTTCGTTCCGGCTCGCTCCAGCGCCTGTTCGATGGTGTCCGTGGTAAGGATGCCAAAGATAACGGGCACGCCGCTTTGCAGCGCGGCCTGGGAGACGCCGCTCGCCGCCCCGCCCGCGACGTAGTCAAAGTGGGCCGTCGCGCCGCGGATGACGGCGCCGATGGCGATGACGGCGTCAAAGCGGCCCGTTCTCGCCATGCGGGAAGCCGCGACCGGGATCTCAAAGGCGCCCGGCACCCACGCCACGGTCACGTCCTCGTCCGCGGCGCCGTGCCGCCGCAGCGCTTCGAGGGCGCCTTGCAGCAACTGGCTTGTGATAAGTTCGTTAAAGCGCGAGACGACGACGGCGAAACGCAGACCGGCCGCGTTAAGATGGCCTTCAAGGATGTGCGGCATGCTCCGACTCCTTTCGCTCCCTGGCTGAACCGTCCTCGGTCCGGTGCTCTACGGCGCGCGGGCGAGTCGCCGCTTCCAAGTCCGTCAGCCAGTGACCCAGCTTCTGCTGCTTGGTGCTTAGGTAGCGCTCGTTGTAGGGGTTGGCCGGGATCCGGATCGGGATCCGCTCGACGATCTCGATCCCGTAGGCCTCCAGGCCTACGATCTTCCGCGGATTGTTGGTCAACAGGCGGATGCGAGAGAGTCCGAGGTCGACGAGAATCTGCGCGCCGATCCCGTAGTCCCGCTTGTCCGGCGGGAAGCCGAGCGACACGTTGGCTTCGACCGTGTCCTGCCCCTGATCCTGTAGGGCATACGCCCGCAGTTTGTTGACGAGGCCGATACCGCGCCCTTCCTGGCGCATGTAAAGGAACACGCCGGCGCCGGCTTCACCGATCTGGGTGAGGGCCGCGCGCAATTGGTCGCCGCAGTCGCAACGCAGGCTGCCGAAGACGTCGCCGGTCAGGCATTCGGAGTGTACCCGCACCAGCACGTCCTGTTGGCCGGCCACGTCGCCGAGCACGAGAGCGACATGGGTTTGGCCGTCCAGCATGCTTTCGTACCCGATGACACGGAACCGCCCGTAGGGCGTGGGCAAGTCCGCCTCGGCCACCCGCTGCACGAGCCGCTCGTGCTGGAAGCGGTAGCGGATGAGGTCGGCGATGGTGATGAGCCGCAGGCCGTGCCGCCGGGCAAATTCCACCAGTTGCGGAACGCGTGCCATCGTGCCGTCGTCGTTCATGATCTCGCACAATACGCCCGCAGGGTATAGCCCCGCGAGCCGGGCGAGGTCCACGGCTGCCTCCGTGTGCCCGGCGCGGCGCAAGACCCCCCCCTCAACGGCCCGCAAAGGAAAAATGTGGCCCGGGCGCACCAGATCCGACGGGCGGGTGTGGGGATCGATGAGCGTCCGCACCGTCAACGCCCGCTCGTAAGCCGAGATGCCAGTGCGGGTTTGGCGCGCATCGACCGAGATGGTAAAGGCCGTCTTCATGGCCTCGGTGTTGTGGGTCGTCATGAGCGGGATGTCGAGCTCTTCCAGGCGCTCGCCCGTCATCGGCACGCAGATGAGCCCCCGGCCGTAGCGGGCCATAAAGTTGATGGCCTCGGGGGTCACCTTCTCCGCGGCCATAATCAGGTCGCCTTCGTTTTCCCGGTCTTCATCGTCCACCACGACGACGAATTTACCGGCGCGGATATCCTCGATCGCGTCCTCGATGCGGTCAAACACCGGTCGTCGCCCTGGGTTCGCCACGGGACATCAGCTCCTCTCCACGGGGGAATCCACCGCCGTGGGGGTGTAGGGGGCGAGCAGCCGCTCGATGTACTTGCCGACCACGTCGGCCTCTAAGTTCACGGCGTCTCCTGGGCGCACCCGCCCGAGCGTCGTCACCGCCGCAGTGTGCGGGATGATCACCACTTCGAAACCTGTCTCCGTCACGGCCGCCACCGTCAGACTCACGCCATCCACCGCCACGGAGCCTTTCGGCACGAGGTACCGGCGGACGTTTCCCGGGGCGTCGATGGCTATCCGCACCGAGCTGCCCTCCGGGGAGACCAAGCGCACTTCTCCGACGGCATCGACGTGGCCCTGCACCAGGTGTCCACCGAGCCGATCGCCTAAGCGAAGCGGCCGTTCGAGGTTGACCGGGGATCCTACGTGGAGCCGGCCCAAGTTGGTGCGTGCCAGCGTCTCCGGTACCGCGTCAAAGGCCAGCGTGTCGCCATCCCGGGCAGTTACCGTCAGGCAGCAGCCGTTGACTGCCACGCTGTCCCCGATGGCCGATTCCTTGGCGACGGCCGGTGAGCGCACAACAAGGCGCATGCCGGCGCCGCCGGGAAGTGCCTCAAGGGCCGCCACTTCGCCCATCGCTTCCACAAGACCGGTAAACACGGGCCAAGCCTCCTTAATCGCCGCCGCCCAGGGCGCCCTTCGCGCCCGCGGGGGCGACGTAGCCGGAAATGCACAGATCCGCACCGTAAGCCTGCCAGCGCACGCCGGTAAGCCGCGCCGCCTCCGAGAGCTCCCGTACACCCGGATCCCCGATGGCACCGGGGGCCCGTTGGCCGCCGATGAGCATGGGCGCGACGAAAAACATCACCTTATCCACGAGCCCTTGCGCCAGCATGGCGCCGTTGAGGGTACTACCGCCCTCCAGCAAAACGCCGGTAATCCCGCGGCGGCCAAGCGCATCGAGAAGCGCCGGGAGATCAACCCGGCCGGCGCTTGAGGGCAACGTTAGCACCTCCGCACCGGCTTCTTCAAGCGCCCGCACCCGCTCCGGCGGGGCGAGGGGCGTCGTCGCCACAACAGTCGTGCCGGGCGCCCGCAACATGCGGGCCGAGATCGGCAGGCGGGCGCGGGAATCGACCACAACCCGCAGGGGCTGGCGGGGAGCCGGTGGCTCGGTCCGGGCTGTCAGTTCAGGGTCGTCCGCGAGCGCCGTACCGGCGCCTACCATAATGGCCGGATAACGGGCCCGCAGGCGGTGCACGGCCGCACGGGCCAGGCGTCCCGTGATCCAGCGGGATGAGCCGGTGCTGGTGGCAATCCGCCCGTCAAGGCTAACGGCCGCCTTAAGCAGCACGAAAGGCCGGCCAGTG
>CALFSR010000231.1 GCA_937916565.1 uncultured Bacillota bacterium
GCTGCGGGCATTGCAGTCGGCTTTGGCCATGCTCCTGACCGAGATCGTCTACGGTGCCACGCCCATGCCCGATGCGCTGGACCGGGTCGCCCGCCGGACGCCGGCGCCCGTAGGCCGATTCTTCGCCGCCGCGGCCTCCTATCTGCGGGCCGAGCCCGGCGCAGGTACCGCCCAGGCGTGGCGGCGGGCCCTGGCGGACCCGCCGGGATGGTGCCTAACGGCGGACGATGAAGCCGTCTTGGCGGATCTGGGAAACTGCCTTGGCCGGTCGGACGCCGCCGATCAAGAGAAGCACCTGCGCCTGGCCTTGGCGCAGCTCCAGCGTCTGCAGGCCCAAGCCGAGGCGGAGCGGGACGTGCACGTGCGGCTCTGGCGATACTTGGGCGCCGGGGCGGGCGCGGCCCTTGTCTTGCTGCTCTATTGAGGGAGGCGCGCGGGCGGTGGACATTACGATGATCTACCAGATTGCAGGCATCGGCATCATCATCGCCATCCTCAACATCTTTCTCGCCCAGGCCGGCAGGCAGGAGCAAGCCCAGATGCTGAGCCTCGCGGGGGTCGTCATCGTGCTGTTGTGGCTGATCCAGCTCATCGGGCGGCTGTTTCGCGACGTGGAAACCGTATTCCGCTGGTGGTAACGATGCGAGGGAGGCGCGAACGATGGAGGACATGGCCCGGGTTGTGGGGGCTGGGCTGGTGGCGGCCATCTTGCTCGTCATCTTGCGCGACCGCTACCCGGCCATGGCGACCCAACTCCTGATCGCCTTCGTCGCCGGCGTCTTTGTGCTGTTGCTGCCCGCCCTCGGACGGGTAGTGAGCGTTTTCACGGAACTCGGGCGCCGCGCCCAGGTCAACGCCGCGCACTTGGACATCGCCTTGCGCGTCATGGGCGTGGCGTACTTGGCCGCCTTCGGGGCGCAAATATGCCGCGACGCCCGGGAGGAAGCTCTCGGTAGTGCCATCGAGCTTGCCGGCAAGGTGATCATCTTGCTTTTGGCCTTGCCGGTACTGATGGCTATCCTCGACGCTCTACTGGGCCTGCTGCCGTAACGGCGGGCCGCGGAGACCCCTCGGCGGCTCGATGCGGATGGTGAGCCAGTGCGGCGCGCTGCGCCGCGAACCGGCGCGCAGGGAGGAGCACAAAGATGAGGCGGGACGGTACGCCTCCCCCGGTCCTACGGAGGGCGCTTGTCGTGGCAAGAATGTCCGCCGTTAGCAGGCGGCTGGTCGCATTGGTGCTGCCCATCCTCCTCGGAGCAGCCGGAGCGGCCTATGGCCAGGCGACGGGTCTTGTGCAGGAGGCTGTGGACGAGCAATTGCGGCTCTTGGACACCAGCGGGCTCGACGCGTTTTTGGCCGGGCTTGATGAGGAGGTCCGCCGCCAACTGCCTGCGGGCAGCGTCCGGGAGCTCCTCCTGGACCCCACGGGCGGTTTGCGCCTCGACCCGGTTGGGTTAGCCCGGGACTGGCTGCAGTACCTGTGGGCCGAGGTGATCGTCCAGTCGCGGCTTTTAACGCAACTTGTGGTCGTTGCCATCCTCTGCGCTTTGATGCAGCACGTGGCCGGCTCGTTGTCCCGCTCCGCGACGGACTTCGGTTTCCTTGTGGCCTACATGGTCGTCGTGTACCTCGGACTGCGGAGTTTTACCTTGGCCAGCCGTATCGGACGTGAGACGCTGAGCGACATGAGCGGGCTCATGTTGGCGCTCCTGCCGTTATTGTCCACCATGCTGGCCGCGGTGGGGGCGCTCTCCAGCGCGGCGCTTTTTCACCCGCTGCTCATCACCGCGGTAACGCTTGTCGCCAGCATCGTGGACCGGGTCGTGCTGCCGCTCCTGCTGCTGGCCGCCGTGGTGGGCGTCGTAGGCCACATGGTGACCGAGTTTCCGTTGTCTAAGCTTGCGGGACTGCTGCGGCACGGCGCCGTGACGGTGCTCGGGCTCGCCTTCACCGTGTTTCTCGGCGTCATGGCCGTGCGGGGGGCCATCGCCCCGGTGGCGGACGGCGTAGCGCTGCGGGCGACCAAATTCCTGGCGGGAGCGGTTGTTCCCGTCGTCGGCGGCATGATGGCGGATGCGGTGGAGGTCGTGGTCGGAGGGTCGCTCCTGGTCAAGAACGCCCTTGGCGCCTTGGGCCTCATGGCGCTGCTTGTCACGCTCGCCTTTCCGCTCGCCAAAATCGGAGCGCTGGTCGTCATCTACCGGGTGGCCACCGCGCTCGTACAGCCCATCAGCGACGTGCGCCTGGTGGACGCCTTGGGCACCATGGCTGATACCCTCACGGTGCTGGCGGCGGCGGTGGCGACCGCGGCTGTGATGTTCTTCGTCGCCATCTTGGTGGTCATCGGCGTCGGAAACCTGACGGCGGTCGTCCGGTAGGGAGGCGGCTCGCGTGGCGTGGCTCGTAGACGTAGTCCGGGGCCTTGTCGTGGTGGTGTTCTTTGTTAACGTTGCTCATCTGCTGTTGCCCGAGTCGGGCCTGCGAGGATACGCCCGGCTGGTCATGGGGCTCGTGATCGTGATCGCCTTGCTCGCACCCGGTCTGCAGGTGTTGCGATTGGACGCCGGGCTACAAGCAGTTATTTGGGATAGTCTTGGCGGCTTGGTCCCAGCACCCGAATCGCCTGCAGCCGCCGTGGGCGAGGCATCCAGGTCGCCTGTCGCCGCGGGCCAGGCGCTCGCGGCCGCCGCCCAGCGGCGGGTGCTCGCGCAGGTCGCCCAACGCGTTCCGGAACAGGTGGCCAGCGTGGCCACCCTGGCGGCCGGAGTCGAGCCCGCCTACGTGCACGTGGACTGGGACAGCGGCGGCGCGCCCCGGGCGGTGCAGTTGACTTTCCGGGACTTGGGGCGCGCGTCGCCCGACACGATTCGGGTGCGCCGCGTTGTGGCGCAGTTTTTCGGACTGCCCGAGGAGCGCGTCGATATCCGGGTTTCCCGTTGGTGAGGAGGAGGGCCGTGGTGGGCAAGCTGTCGGAGGCGTGGAGCCGCTGGTGGCGGCAGGACGAAGCCGGGGGGAGGTGGCCTCGCCTGCCGGAGGGTCAAGCCCGCCTGACCCGCTACCTCGTCTTGCTGATCGGTCTTGGCGTCATCCTGATGAGTCTCAAGTCTCCCGGCGGCGGGGACGGGGAGAGCTCATTGGGGACGCACGGCGGGCTTGGCGACTACGTACCGGCCGCGGCGCCGGCGGTGCCCGCCATGGCGCCAGCGTCATCCGGGTATGCCCGGGAGCTGGAAGCTGTCGTGCGGGACGCACTGTTGCAGCTGCATGGCGTGAACAGGGTGCACGTCAGCGTCACGGTGGCCGCGGGACCGGAACTCGTGCTGGCCGAGCAGGTGAGCCGTGAACGCCGGGTAAGCGAGGAACCGCGCGCTCAGGACTCGCCCGCCGCCCGCACCGTGATCGAGGAGCGCCACAGCAGCCAGCCCGTGATCCTGCGGCGTGACCAAGGGCGCCAAGAGGAGGCGCTGGTGGTGCTCGAGCGCATGCCGCCCATCCAAGGCGTGGTGGTCGTCGCCGACGGCGCGGCGGACGGGCGGATCCGCCGGGAGATAATGCGGGCGGTTTCGACGCTGCTCGGCGTGCCGGCGCATCGGGTGTACGTCCTGGCCCAGGACCCCTAGGGGCACGAAAGGGCAGCGCGGGGAGACGAGGCTCGAGGTAGGCTCGAAAGCAAGTTCGCAAGCAGGGAGGGAAGCTTCATGCATGTACAGGTCACGAACGCACGCTTGACGGCAAAGACCGGGCGGGTGCGGTTTCTTGCCTTGTCCCGGCCGGAGTGGAGACTGCTCTTGGCGCTGTTGCTGCTGGCGGTGGGAGGTGCGCTGCTGCTTCTTGCCAGCGAGCGCACGCGGCTAAGCAGCGAACTGGCGGAAGAGGAGGCCGTACCGGCATTCGCCCTGCTCCGGCCGGGTACGGCCGCCGCTCCCGGTCCAGCGTCGCTGGAGGACGCGGCCGGGGGCTCTTCGTCGCCGGGAGTCGCGGCCCCACTTCTCCAGCCGGCCCAACCCGTGCAGGCGGGCGCCATCGTCACCGTGACGCCCGCTGGCGCCCATCCTCTGGAGGCGTTTCGCCTGGAGCGGGAGAGGCTCCGGTCCCGGCAAGCCGAGATCCTGCAGTCCATCCTTGCCGACCCGAGCGCCAGCGAGGATAGGCGGCATGACGCCCAGGAACGGCTCATGGCGCTGTGGGCCGCGGAGGAGGCGGAGGCGCAGATCGAAGGGCTCTTGGCCGCGCAAGGCTTCGACGCCGTGGTTGTCGTCTCCGGCGGGGGCGCCCACGTGGTGGTCGACGGCGTTTTGGACGCGGGCCAGGCCGAGCGCATCGGCGAGCTTACGGCGCGCCTCGCCGGGGTCCGGCGGGAAGCCGTCAGCATCGTTGACGCCGCATCGGGGGGACGGTAAGATTACAAGGAAGGACTTCCCTAGAAGGACTTCCTAAAGGAGGCAGCTCCCAAGGAGGCAGGGCCTTTGAACCTGGAACCGATCAAGGAACTGATCGAACTGATCTCCCAGAGCGACATCGACGAGTTTGAGCTGGAGACCGAGGGGTTAAAGGTGGCCATGCGCAAGAACAGCGCGGTCGCCCGGCCCGTCGTCGCCGTGCAGCCCGTGGAGCAGCTGCCTGCCCCGGCACCGGCGCAGCCCGCCGCCGAAAGCCGGCGGGACACCCGCGACGATCGGTTCGTCCAGATCACGGCACCTATGGTGGGCACGTTCTACCGCGCCCCGGCGCCCGACGCGGAGCCCTACGTCAAGGTCGGCGACGTCGTGGAGGCGGGTCAGACCTTGTGCATCATCGAGGCCATGAAGATCATGAACGAGATCGAATCCGAGGTCCGCGGGCGCGTCGCGGAAATCCTCGTGGAAAACGCCGAGCCGGTGGAGTACGGGCAGGCGCTGTTTGTGCTGGAAAAGCTGTAAGGCGGCGAGCGGGGGGACAAGCCTTTGTTTGAGAAGGTGCTCATCGCCAACCGCGGGGAAATCGCCTGCCGCATCATCCGGGCCTGCCGGGAGCTTGGCATCCGCACGGTGGCCGTCTACTCCGAAGCGGACCGGGAGGCCCTGCATGTCCGCCTGGCGGACGAAGCCTACTGTGTGGGTCCTCCGCCGTCGGCCAAAAGCTACCTAAACATACCCAACATCATGAGCACGGCCGTTTTGGCCGGCGTTGACGCCATCCATCCGGGGTACGGCTACCTGGCCGAGCAGGCGCACTTTGCCGAGATCTGCGAGACCCACGGCATCAAGTTCATCGGGCCCGCCGCTCACAGCATCGAGCGCATGGGCGATAAGGCCGTGGCCCGTGAGACGGTGCGGCAAGTAGGTGTTCCCACCTTGCCGGGCAGCAACGGGCCGGTGACGCTGGACGCCGAAGCCATGGCGGTCGCTGAGGAGATCGGGTTTCCGGTATTGATCAAGGCGGCAGCCGGCGGCGGCGGCAAAGGAATGCGCATCGCGGCCAGCCGGGATGAACTGGGCAAGGCGCTTCAGATCGCCCGCAGCGAGGCCGAGGCGGCCTTCGGCAGCCCGGCGGTGTACATCGAGAAGTACCTAGAGCGGCCTCGCCACGTGGAAATCCAAGTTCTCGCCGACGAGTTCGGTCACATCGTCCACCTGGGCGAACGGGAATGCTCAATCCAGCGGCGCCACCAAAAGGTGGTGGAGGAGTGCCCGTCGCCGGCGGTCACTCCGGAGCTCAGGGCGCGCATGGGCGAGGCGGCGGTGCGGGCGGCCCAGGCGGTCAATTACGCCAACGCGGGCACGGTGGAGTTTCTCTTGGATAAGGACGGGAACTTTTACTTTTTGGAGATGAACACCCGCATCCAGGTGGAGCACCCGGTGACCGAGGCCGTGACCGGCATTGACCTTGTGAAGCAGCAGATTTTGGTGGCCCTCGGGGAGCCGTTGCCGTGGCGGCAAGAGGAGATTACCTGGACCGGGCATGCCATCGAGTTCCGGATCAACGCCGAAGATCCGGACCGTAACTTTATGCCGTCGCCGGGCAAGATCACCTTGCTCTCGCCGCCGGGCGGCCCGGGGGTGCGGTTTGACAGCGGGGCGTACTCGGGCTACGTCATCCCGCCCTACTACGACCCCATGTTCGCCAAGCTCATCGTGCACGGGCGAAACCGGGATGAGGCCATCACGCGGGCCCGGGCGGCCTTGATGGACCTCCTGGTGGAGGGCGTCAGCACCAACATCGAATTTCACCTGCGGGTGCTGGACGACGAGGCGTTCCAGCGGGGAGAGCTTTCCACCGACTTTATCGAGCGGCGTAAGCTGGTTGCTGCGTCGTAGCGGCGAGAAGCCGGGCCTTGCGTCACGAAAGGTATGGCGCGGCGCCGGCGGTGTCGCAGCGTCAGGCATGGAGGTGCCGGGCAAATGGCGGAGACGGAGCGGACCGAACTGGGCGAACTGAGGATAGCCAACGAAGTGGTGGCCATCGTGGCGGGGCTCGCCGCCACGGAAGTGCAAGGTGTTGCAGGCATGAGCGGCGGCATCGCGGGCGGGAT
>CALFSR010000232.1 GCA_937916565.1 uncultured Bacillota bacterium
GCCCCGCCCGGCCTCCGGCCTTATCTGCGGCCCGGTTTCCTCGGCACGCCGGGCCGCAGCCAGCGTTACCAGCCTACAACGTAGCCGTCCCGCCGCGGGTCAGCCCCGCCCATCATCGCGCCCGTCTCGGGGTCAACGATAATGGCGTTCATGCCGCCCACGCCCGTCGTCCAGTCCGGATAGAGCTGGATGTTGTGGCCCCGGGCGCGAAGCTCATCCAGGACATCGGCCGGGATGCGCGACTCGGGCCGCACCGTCAGCGTACCGATGCTCCAGCGGAACCGCGGCGACTCGATGGCCGTCTGGACGTCCATCTCAAAGTCGATGAGCTTGGTGATGAGCTGCGGGATCGTCTGCCAGATGCCGTCGCCGCCCGGGGTGCCCAGCACGAGGAACGGCCGGCCGTCCTTGGAGGCGATGGTCGGCGTCATGTTCCAGCGGGTCCGCTTGCCGCCCTCGACGTACGCGGGGCTGTTGGGATCGAGCTCAAACCAGTTGACGCCGTTGTTGAGCAAAACGCCCGTCTCACCGGCCACCACGCCGCTGCCCCACGTGGAGCCCAGCGTCACCGTCATGGAAACCATGTTGCCGAACTGGTCCACGACCGACAGGTGGCTCGTGCCCGGCTGCTCCACGCCCGGCGGCACGTTGGCGTTGGCCCGGTTCATGTCGATGAGCGCCCGGCGCTCGGCCGCGTACTCCTTAGACAAAAGCAAGTCGTACGGGATCTCCACGTCCATGAAGTCCGGGTCGCCGCTCCACTCGGCCCGGTCCGCCGCGGCCAGCTTGATGGCTTCCACCATGACATGGATGTAGTCGGCGCTGTTGACGCCCATGGACTTGAGATCGTACCCCTCAACGATGTTGAGGATCTGCGGCACCGCCAGGCCGCCGCTGGAGTTGGGCCGTGGCGTGTAGATGTCAACGCCGCGGTAGTTGGTGTGCAGCGGCTCCTCCCAGCGCGGCTGGTAGCTCGCCATGTCCTCCAGCGTAAACACGCCGCCGTGGCGTTGGATAAACCGCACGATTTCCTCGGCCAGCTCGCCCCGGTAAAACGCGTCCGCGCCCTTCTCGGCGATGATCCGGTACGTGCGGGCCAGCTTGTGGTTGGTGATCATGTCCCCAAGCTTGGGCGGCTCCAACGAACCATTCCACCACGCCTTGGCGCCGGCCTCATCCCAGTCCAGGAAGAGCGCCTGGGCGCTGCGGTGGTTTTCCGCGCCGAACTCGGTCAGGGGATACCCGTTCTCCGCCAGGTGAATCGCGGGCTGCAGGACCTGGTGCAGGCTCATGCTGCCGAACCGCTTGATGGCCGCTTCCCAGCCCGCCACGCCGCCGGGGATGAGCGCGTTCAGCGGCCCGCGGGGCGGAATCCGGTCGCCGAAATGCGCGGCCGTCAGAGCCCGCGGCGCCCGCCCGGAGAAGTTCAGGAAGTACATTTCATCGGTGGCCGCCCAGTAGATCATCATGAAACCGTCGCCGCCGGCACCCGACAGGTACGGCTCCACGACGCCCAAGGCCGCCGCGGTGGCCACGGCCGCGTCCACCGCGTTGCCGCCTTGGAACAAAATGCGCATACCGGCCATCGAAGCCAGCGGGTGGTTGGACGCCACCATGCCGAACGTGCCGACCACGATGGGCCGGGTCGCCTGGGCCCATGCCGGTGCGACCGCTCCAGCCAGGAGCCCACCCACGAGCAAGGCGACGACCAAGAACCTCAGTCCCGGGGCCGCAAACCGATCGGCTCCCCTCCGTTCTCCCTGTCCCCTGCGCATCACGTCACGACTCCCTCCTTGTTGTGAATTGACGAATGCAGCGCGCCGGTGCACGCTTGTTGCCACGTTTCCGCAACTGCGTGTGCACCGCCTACTTTGGCTCGTTTTGTTCACAGAAAGAGACCCGGCGAGAAAAAGGACGGAAGACGAAAGGCAAGGACCGAAGGCGAAAGGCAAGAACGGAAGACGAAAGGCGCCCGGGGGCCCAAGACCCCGCAGCATCGGATGACAGGCAAGCGAGCGCCAGTCAAGCACCGCCCCGGCAGGAAGAGCGACGACCGCGCGCAGGTACACTAAGTGGCGCCCGCTCTGCCCTCACCCGCGCCACGTGTACAGTTTCCGAGGCCGGCCGGTCGCGCCGTACTGCATCGTCGACCGCACAAGCCCGTGCTGCTCAAGGAGAGCCAGGTACCGGTAGGCCGTCGGCCGGGCGATGTGACACTGCGCGGCCACGTCCTGGGCGTGCAGGGGCCCTTGGGCCCGGCGCAGGCACTCGACGACGGTCTCCAGCGTCTGGGTGACGACGCCTTTCTCCTGCAGGAGGCGGCTTAAGTCGGCGGGAGCACTGGGAACCTGACCCTGCCTGCGCAGGTGCACCCGCAGGCGCGCCATCAAGTCCACCGGCTTGATGGGTTTCAAGACAAAGTCGCTCGCGCCCTGATCCAGGAAACGCTGGGCGAGAGCCGGGCTGTCGTCCACGGTGAGGACGATGATGGGCGTCTCATTGTCGTGCCGCCGCAGGTGCCACAAAACCTCCAGGCCGTCCATCTCCGGCATGCGATAATCGAGGATGGCCAGGTCAAACCCGCCCCCACGCCACAGCTCAACCCCTTGGGCCGGCGACTGGCACGGGATGAGATCCCAGCCGGCTTCCTCCACCAGGGCATGGAGCGCAAAAAGCACCGCCGGATCGTCGTCGATGGCCAGCACCCTGTAGGGCCGGCTCCGTCTTCGCCCTTCGTCCCGCCCGCCGGGCGCAGTAGTCGCGGGCGCCGTCCCGGGCGCCGGGGTCCCGGGAGCCGGGGGCGCCGGAGTCCGAAGGGCCGGCATCCCGGGCTCCCTTTGCACCCCGCCCGCGGCGTCGTCTCCGCCCGCCGGCGTCGCATCGTCGCCCGTCGGCGAGTGAGCTCCGCCCGCCGGCGCCTGAACGCCAATCGCTAGTGCCTTTGCTCCGCCCGCCGGCGCCAGAACGTCTCCCGCTGGCGCCGGGACTCCGCCCGGGATCGGCTCGTCAACCATCGCCACGGGCAGCTCCACCAAGGCCAGCGTGCCTTTGCCCGGCCGGGTCACAAAGTCGAGCGTCCCGCCGTGGCCACCGGCGATGACGCTCATCGCGAAGGGGATGCCGAGGCCCGAGCCGCCTTTGGTGGACCGGCCCGGCTGGACCTGCCGCCGCAGGACCTCGGGATCCATGCCCGCCCCGTAGTCGCGGACGCGAATGCGCAGCGCGTCTCCGAAGACCCCTGCCCGCACCGTGACCGGCCGCCGCTCCTCGTCCCCTTGCGCCTCCAGCGCGTTTTGGATCAAGTTGGCCAGCGCCCGGGTCATGCGCATCAAGTTGACCCGGACCGGCGGCAGTCCGGCGGGCACGTCAAACACGATCCGCCCCTCCGCGCCCGGAAACTGCTGGCGCACGCTCTCGAGGAGCTGACCGCCGGGCACGATGCGGCGGGCGTCCGCATGGAGAATCTCCTGGACCATGCCCTGCATGTTTTCCACCGACTGCTCCGTCTTGCGCAGCTGGCGCCTGACCTCGGGATCTTTCTCCCGCTGCGCAAGGGTGTTGAGCAACGACTGAACGCCGCTCAAAGGCGCCCGCAGGTCGTGCACGAGGTTGCGCATCTCCCGCATGTTGCGGGCTTCCATCATCTCCAGGCGCCGCTCGAGCAGCTCCCGTTCCTGTCGCTGCTGCAGGCGGGCAAGGTGCAAGTGGCGGGCGTTGTCGACCATAAACTTGGCCATGACAAAGGCGAGCCCGATGGTAAAGGCGCTGCTGGCAAAGGCCACCTGGTTGAGGAGCCCATCGACGCCCATTACTAGCGCCGCCATCTTGATGTCCCGGGAAACCGACCCGGCGCCGAACCCGTACACCGACAAAGCCGGGGCGATGTGCAGCCACTGAAGGCCAAAGATAAACAAGGCAAAGATGAGCGTTTTGTTGGGCAACCCTTGGGTATTCCAGGCGAGGCGCTGGATGAGGAGCATGCCGACGATGCCGAGCAGCGCCGGCGTTCCGAAGTGGTAGTCGAGGCGATGCATCTCGTTGATGCCGAGATACGCCAGGGGAATAAGCAGCACGGGCAACCCGTAGGCGAGACGGTACGAGCGCCCGTGCCGGTACAGCCACCCTGCCGCCCCTTCCGTGGCGAGCAGCGTCCCCACAAAGATGGGCAGCGCCCGCACCGTGTTGACCACGACGAGCCAGGCCGCGGCAATGAGCACGTGGGCGGTGTCCACGGCCCGAAGCGCCTGCCACAGGTGGGACATGGCCGGCGACGCCTCAATGGGCAGCAGCGCCGGCATCCAGACTCCCAAAACGATGAGGCCGAGGCCCGCCCAAAAGCGCACGTGCGGCCGCCCGCCTGACGGCGCCGCCGGCCCGCTGGGCGCAGGAGATAGCCACATCCTTGTATGCATGCCGTATACTTATAGCATCTTACAGTTGTTTCCTGCAGAGAAACACAGGGAAGCAGCCGGAAACCCGGCTTCCACCGCTCCTCCGGCTGCCCCCAACCTCCGCACCGCTTCCCTCCGCTCAAGGCGGGCTAGCCGGCACCGCTATAGAGAACGGCCCTGGCCGCATGGCCTGCACCCCGGGGAATGCCGTAAGTAGAGCGGGGAACGCCGCCTGAAAAGACGCCGTTCCCCGCTGCACGCCTTACCAGCCGATCGCGTAGCCTTCCCGCCGCGGGTCGGCACCGCCGAACTTCGCGCCGGTTTCCGGATTGACCACGATGACGTGGACGCTGCCGGCGCTCGTCGCCCAGTCGCCCAGCGGGCTCACCTGGTGCCCGAGAGCGGTGAGCGCCTCAAACGTATCGGACAAGCGGGTCTCGACGCTGATGCGCACGCCCGAGAGGCTGTAGGTGAACCGCGGCGACTCCACCGCGTCCTGCAGGTTCATCCCGAAATCGATGATCTTGGTGATGACCTGCGGGATCGTCTGCCAGATCCCGGTGCCGCCCGAAGCGCCGATGGCCATGTAGGGCTGGCCGTCGGGCCGCAGCAGGATGGCCGGGGCCATATTCCACCGGGTGCGCTTGCCGCCCTCGACCACCGCCGGGCTGGTCGGATCCACCTCAAACCAGTTGACGCCGTTGTTGAGCATGAGCCCGGTCTCGCCCGCCACCATGCCGCTGCCCCAGCCGGAGCCGAGCGTCATCGTCATGGACGCCAGGTTCCCGTCCTTGTCCACGACGGTGATGTGGCTCGTGCCGGGCTGCTCGATGCCGGCCTTGACGTCCGCCGCCGCCCGATTGAGGTCGATCTGCGCCCGCCGCTCGGCGGCGTATTCCTTGGAGAGCAGGATGTCGTAGGGGATCTCGACGTCCATAAAGAGCGGGTCGCCCGCCCACTCGTCCCGGTCGGCCGCGGCCAGCTTGATGGCCTCGATCATGATGTGGATGTACTCGGGCGTGTTGACGCCGAGGGATTTGATATCGAAGCCCTCGATGATGTTGAGGATCTGGGGCACCGCGAGACCGCCGCTCGAGTTGGGCCGGGGCGTGAAGATGTGATAGCCGCGGTAGGTGGACTGCAGCGGCTCTTCCCAGTACACCTCGAGGTTGCGGAAATCGTCCAGCGAGAACACGCCGCCGTGCTTGTTGTTGAACCGCACGATCTCCTCGGCGATCCAGCCGTCGTAAAACGCCCGGAAGCCTTCCTCGGCCATGGTGCGGTACGTCCGTGCGATCTTGGGGTTGCGGATGATGTCGCCCACGTTGGGCGGGTTGAGGGCCCCGCCCCACCACGCCTGCGCGCCGGCTTCGTCCCAGTCAAGGAAATAGCCCTGCGCATTGCGGTGCTCCCGGGCCGCCATCTCCGTCGCCGGGTAGCCTTCCTCCGCCAGGCGAATCGCCGGGGCCAAAATCTCCGCGGGCGAAAGCCGTCCAAACCGCTCCCGGGCCATGTCCCAGCCGGCCACCGCACCGGGAATCAACGAGGCGAAAGGCCCGCGGGAACGGCTAGCGCCCTGCTCGGTGAAGTGCTCGAGCGTCAGCGCGGCCGGTGCCCGCCCGGTCATGTTCAAGAAGTAAATCTGGCCGGTGGCCGCCTCGTAAAACATGAGGAAACCTTCGCCGCCCGGACCCGACAAGTACGGCTCGACGACGCCGAGGGCCGCTGCGGTCGCGATCGCGGCGTCGACGGCGTTGCCGCCCTTTTGCAGCGTCTCAACGCCTGCAAACGTAGCCAGCGGATGGTTGGAGATTACGATGCCGTTGGTGCCGATAATGACCGGCCGGTAAGCCGCGAATCCCGTGACAGCAACCGTCATCACCAACAGGACAGCCAGCATTGCCGCCCCGAGATGGCGGCCCGCGGCGGCTGTACGCGCTTGCCGCACACCGGCGCCTGTCTTACTCATGCCCATACCCTTTCCTCCCTTTCGCAGACGTGTAATCGCGTGGGTTCGCCTGCGCCCCCGCCGCACGCCGACCGGCCCCGGGCCACCGACCGCCGCCACCTGGCGACGCAGCCGTCCCGACACGTGGTGCCTTCTTTCTCGCAAGAGCACGGGCTTCGCCTAGTTTGTATCCTTTTTATCCAACTTTGAGATTAAGTCGAGAGGAACGCGGAAGGCAGACAACTGTGCCTTGCAGCAGGGCCATCGCGACCGGGAGTCGCCGGCGAAAGAAGCGGCGGCGGTGCGGCCGGTCCCAGGAACAAGGGTCGTGGGGCGTTGGGGTTTTGGGACCGATCGCTCGCGCCGCCGCCGGATGCGGGGTCCCCTCCGGGGGCTTACTGCAGGAAGGGACCTCTATGCTCAAAGAATGCCGCATGGACGGATGCACGCCGGTTACATGGCGATTACATGGCGAGGCTGAAAGCCGTTTTTTGCCGTCCCGGCGGCCGTGCTTCCGCCGAGCCCATGCGCCCCCTGTTCGCCCGGCAACGTCATGCGCCCCCTGTTCGCCCGGCAACGTCATGCGAACACGATGGTCTTGTTCCCGAACACGATCACCCGGTCCTCGGCATGCAGCTTGACGGCCCGCGCCAGTACCAGCCGCTCGATGTCCCGCCCCTTGCGCCGCAGGCTGTCCGGGTCGTCCCGGTGGTCGACGCGGATGACGTCCTGCTCGATGATGGGCCCCTCGTCCAGGTCGGCGGTGGCATAGTGGGCGGTCGCACCGATGAGCTTTACGCCCCGGGCGTGCGCCTGGTGGTACGGTTTCGCCCCGACAAACGCCGGCAAGAACGAATGGTGGATGTTGATCACCCGGTGGGGGTACTCCTCTAAGAACTCGGGCGACAGGATCTGCATGTAGCGGGCCAGCACGATGAAGTCCACCTTGTCCCGCAAAAGCTCAAGCATGGCCTGCTCCTGGCGGGCCTTTTCCCCGGGCTCGATGGGCAAGTGATAAAAGGGAATCCCGTACGGTTTCACCCGGTCGGCCAGGTGCGGGTGGTTGCTGATGACCATGGGGATCTCCACGCCGAGCTCCCCGGCTTGCCACCGCCAGAGGAGGTCCACCAGGCAGTGCTCCTCCCGGGAGACCAGGATGGCCATGCGCTTGGGCGGCAGCACCGGTTTCAGCTGCCACTCCATCCGGAACCCGTCCGCCAGCGCCGCGAAACCGCGCCGGAGCGCCTCGGAGCGCGCGGCCAGGTCGGGGAGCTCAAACTCCACGCGCATAAAGAACCGCCCGCCCCACGGGTCGGTCGAGTACTGGTCCGAGTGGATGATGTTCGCGCCCGCTGCAAACAGAAACTGCGACAGCGCTGCGACGATGCCCGGCCGGTCCGGGCAGGAGACGACGATACGGCCTCGATTGTGCAACGAACGCTCACCTGTTTCTTTACAGTAGATTGGTTTTCGTGTACGGCCGCCCCGGGGCGAGCTCCCGCCGGCGAAAAAGCTCCTATCCCAACAGCCCAGCCCGGGCTCGCAGGCGGCCGGCTTATCCCTGTTAGTACAGGACCCCTTCCACGTCACGCCCCTCCAGCGACGTGAGCACGGCTTGCAGCCGATCGGGGTAATCGGTCAAAATGGCGCTCGCCCCGACGCCGATCAAACGGTGCATGTCCTGTTCGTCGTTGACCGTCCACACGTGCAGCGCGACGCCCTTGTCCCGCGCAACCCGCTGCAAGCCCACCGTCGCCACCCGCAAGCCCCGCCACGTATCGGGCACCTGCAGAGCATCGGCGGCCGGCGGCACAAACGCGCCCAAGCCCAGCTTCGTGAAGATGAAGAGCCGCAGGGCCTCGTTCCACCCGTAGCCCGTCGGGACGCCCGGGGCCAAAGCCCGCAGCTCCTGCAGCACGCTGTCATGGAACGAGCCAAACATCACCCTGTCCCGGGCGCCGGCTTCATCCACGGCGGCCAGCACCGCCCGGGCCATTCCCGGCCGGCCGTCCTTAATTTCGATAAGAAACCGGGTTTCGGGGAACGCGGTGAGCACCTCCACCAGCGTCGGCACGGTGACGCCCTGCCCCCGCCACGGGTACGTCCTCCCACCGTCGGGCGTGAAGCGGTAGCCCGCGTCCAACGTTTTGACCTCCGCTAAGGTCATCTCCGTAATCCGGCCGCGGCCGTCGGTCGTCCGCTCGACGTTCTCGTCGTGCATGACCACGACCTCCCCGTCCCGGGTGCGCCAGACGTCAAGCTCCATCATGTCGACGCCGACCTCGAGCCCGGCGGCAAAGGCCGGCAGCGTGTTTTCGGGCGCCAGCCCGGCCGCGCCCCGGTGGCCGATAACCTGCACCCCGTCCTTCTGCAGGATCGCCGGCCGCGCCACCACCGGCACCGCCTGGTGCACGTACACCGTGCTCGCCGCCACAAGCACCAGTAGCACCGCCGCGGTGGCCACGTAATGCTGCATGTAGCCGCGCCAGACCGCGTTAACCGTTGGTGCGGGCACCCCGCCCGCGAGACCAAGCCGCCGGAACACGAGCGGCGCGCCCATGGTAACCCAAAGGGCCATGATGGCGTAGCCAAACACCGACGGAAGCCCCACCGGGACAAACAGCATATGCAGCACGAGCAGCGCGAAAAAGCCCACGTACCCGATGAGGAGCTTCAGCACCTGCTGACCGAAAGGCACCCGCTCGCGGAAGGGGATGAGTTGGCCCGCGAGCACTTCGGACGTCATGAAACCGATGAAAAAGCCGATGATGAGCTCCGCCGTTCCCGTGTCATACAGCGGAAATAGGATTAACGGGATCACGAAGAGCAGCAAAAGCCTCATGCGGACGGACAATTGGCTCCCGACGCCCCGGCGAGCGAGCCACTCATAGCCGGCCACGAACACAAGGCCCAAGACCCACCCGCCCAGTACGTCGCCGGGAAAGTGGACGCCGACGTAAAGCCGCGACACGCCGATAAGGAGAATCATCGCCACGCACAGCACGGTCAGCCAACGCCGCCGGAACGCGATGGCCAAATACCCCCACATGGTCATCGCGCCTTGCGCGTGGCCGGACGGGAAACCAGGACTCAGCTCGGTCACCAGGTGGCGCACGAGGGCCGGGTCGGGCCGCGGCAGGATCAGGTACTCCTTGATCATGCCGTTAAACCAAAAGGACGTGAGCAACAGACCCGTCAGCCGGCGCCCGACGTTGCGGTCCACGCACCAGTAGATAAACAGGAGGATGAACATATAGGCATAGTGGCTGCCCACGTGGGTGATGGACACGGCCAAGCTGTCCAGCCACGGCGCGGAAAACGACTGCAGCCACCGGATGAGGCCGACGTCGAACACAGGCTGCGCCTCCCTTTTCCTTGCTTACGACCGCTCCCCGGAACTACGCAATGGGAAGCAGTTCGGCGGTGAGGCGCCTGTTCCTTGCCCGGGCCCTCTGGCGGACACAGGAAACCTCCGAAACGGAAGGCTCGGCGCGTAAACAGAAAGCCGGCCGGTTGTCACCGGCCGGCCTAACACTTCCTTCTACGGCTCGCCGTCAAGTCGGCTCACCGTCCATCGCTCGGCTCACCGTCGCCCACTTGGCTTATCCCAAGGTGCTTCGCGGTTAGGCTCGCCTCAGCCCGCGGCCTCGGCCTCCGCCGCGTCTTCGGCCTCGGCCTCGTCCTTGGCCTCCACAACCAGCACCGAGCAAGGGAGGTTGGCTACGACGGACTGGGCGACGCTTCCCAATAACAGCCCGGCCGCCCGCCCGACGCCGCGGCTGCCGAGCACCAGCAGGTCGTAGCCTTCCCGCTGGACGACGTCCAAGATCTTGCGGACGATGGAGCCCTCTTCCGCATGGGTGACGATGTGAGCGCCCCCGAGCCCCGCCTTCCAGGCCCGGTCGGCGGCTTCCTGCAGCAACCCGCGGGAGCGCGCCTCCCCTTCCCGCAACTCCTGCTCCATCCGCCGGCCCAGATTGAGGTGGTACATGGCCGCCTCGTCAAACCCGTACGCGTAGGACAGCGTCATGAGCGAGGGCCGCACGTGAATGACGCCCAACACCTCGGCGCCCGTCCCCTTGGCCAGCGCGACCGCATGGTCAAAGGCCTTCCACGACGTGGCCGAACCGTCGATGGCCACCAGTATCCGTTTCATCATCAGGGACACCCTTTCCGCACGGCGGTCAGCTTTCGGCGCCGCTGCCCGCAGCCTCCGCGCCGGCCGCCTCCTTCTCGCCGCGGCACTCGACGATGAGCACCGAACACGGCAAGTTCGCCACCAGCGACTGGCTCACGCTGCCGAGAAGGAGGCCCGCCGCCCGGCCCATGCCGCGGCTGCCCATGACCATGAGCTCGTAGCCTTCCCGGCGCACGACCTCAAGGATCTGCCGGACGATCGAACCCTCCTCGGCGTGCCGCACGACGTTAAGCTCAAGCCCCGCCTGCCGCACCCGCTCTTCCGCCTCGTGTAAGAGCGCCCGCGAGCGGCTCTCGAGCTCCTGCATCTCCGCCACCATGCGTTCCGCGAACGTCGCGTAGGGAGAACCGGCCCCGTCAAACCCGTACGAGTACGCCAGCGTCGCCAAGGACGGGCGCACGTGCACCAGGCCCAGCGTCTCGGTGCCCATGGCCTTTGCGATGCCGATCGCCTGCTCAAGCGCTCGCCACGCGTTGGCCGAACCGTCGACGGCCACGAGAATCTTCCTGAACATCGCGATCCACCCTTTCTCTTGGGCCCGCGGGACGAACCCGGCTAGCTTGACCCGTTTGCCTGCGTGACTCGACGTCAACCGAGCCCCCCTGGCGCCCGCAATGGCAACGACCCTGCTAGGCGCCGTCGCCCCTCTCCACCGCCCACGGCGGGATGGCCCAGGGCTCGATCTCATTGTCACATCTTGGATCCCCGTGGACCAGGGTCAGACATCGGGACTCCGGTGGGACGAATGCCAGGGAACGCATTGGTTTCAAACCGAAGCTGTCCGTAAAGATTGCGTTCGCGCGAGCGGATGAAGGGGTAGCGCAAGCCGAGCAGTGGTTGTTCACTGACAGGCTGCCGGTGATGACTTTGCCTTCTTCCACCGACACCACGATGCGGGACGTGCCGGGAGTATCCCCCACCTGCAGGGTCGAGCGGGCGCTGACCCCCCCAAGGTCGTTCATAACCAAGAGCACTCGCTCGAGCCCTTGCTGGTGAGGGGCTTTTGCGGCGGGGCCACCCGTTGCGCGATGGCCGCCAGCCGTTCAAGCCTGATGCGCGTGCCAGGTGCAAGCTGGAACTGCCAGCCTTCGACCACTCCCTCGGCGAGGGCTATCTCGACCGTACCTTCCGTCGCCCGCAAAGACGAGCCGGGTGACGTAGATGGTGACCTCACCGCCGTCGTCCGGGCGACGAGCTCGCACCGGCCTACCGCGGATAGATTAGAAAGGGGGACGCGACAATTGAATTACGCGAGAATTACATGGCCGGGATTTCGAGGGCTTCTTTCAAGTCGTGCGGAAGCCGGCGCCTTGCCATGGCGGCAAACGGTCGGGCTTCAATAGCGTCCAGCTCAGCGATGGCCTCCGACAGCAGGCGCCGCGCGGTGTCCGCTTCACCCTGAGCTAAGGCCACATGGCCGAGGGCTTCCGTGCACAGGGCCCGCCCGAGCTTGAGACCTCGTGCCTGGGCCATCTCGAGGCCCGCCCGGGCGGCTTCCGCCGCCTCTGCGTGCCTGCCGAGCTGCAGAAACGCCAGGGACTTAAAGGCGTGCGCACAGTCCACCAGATTGGCGGTGTGGGCCTTCTCCGCAACTCCACCGCCCGGCCAAAGTCGCCGCGGATCATGCACAAGGCGCCCAAACCCCCAAGGGCGAAACCGCGGATGACGGATTCCTCCTCGCCGGCCAGAGCGAGGGCGCGCCTGAGAAGCGGCTCGGCCCCATCCACATTCCCTTGCATGAACAGGACTTCGGCCCGCGCCAACAGCACGTCGGGGGGCTCATCCACCCCGCCGGCGGCGCCCGCTTGCCCCGGCGCCAGGGCGTCGTCGAACGTGGTTTCCACTTGCTCGGGGTTGAACCAGTACTCAAGCCGAGCCCGCCAGGCGCGCAGCCGCCGTTCCGTCGCGGCCCGCTCGGGCCCGTCGGGGAGTCGCTTCAGCGCCGCCAAGGTGCGGTCGAGCTGGCGCCACGCGGCGGCGTAGGCGAAAAGCCGCTCGGCCGCGTGGGCCGCTTCCTGACCCCAGTGGACCGCCTCAGGCCACAATTCACCCTCCATGGCGTGGTAGGACAAGTCTTCCGCCGGCGCCTGCCCTCCCCTGCCCGTCGTCGCCCGGGCCAGGGCCGCAAAGGCACGCCGGTGCAGGGACTTCCTGCGGGGCGGGCTCAAGGTGTCGGTCACCGCCCTACGCACGATGTCGTGCACAAACGCCACGCCCCGGCTGTCATGCGGGCGGAAAAAGTCGGCCGCCAGCAACGCCTCGTAGGCCGCCAGCGCGTCGTCCTCGCCCAGCTCCACAGGCAAAGTTCCAACACGTCGTTCCAGCGCTGCTCGGCCGCGTCCATCTCGACCAGCCTCTCAAAGACGCCGAGCACGCGGCTCTCCCACCTGGAACGCTCCTGCGCCAGCCACTCCTCGA
>CALFSR010000233.1 GCA_937916565.1 uncultured Bacillota bacterium
AGGCCGTGGATCTCACCCTTGGCCAGGACGAGATCGACGTTCTCCAGGGCCCGGGTCCCGCTGGGATACACCTTGGTGATGCCTCGCATCTCAAGCCAAGGCGGCGCCCCGGCGAGCACGCTGACTGGTTTGTACTGTCCGGCAGCGCCCGCGGGGGGCGCCGAACGATCAGGCATCTTCCCTGCCTCCTTGTCGGTCGGCGCCCCGCATCGACGGGCGGCCACCTCAGACCAGCGATTTAATAGGTGGAGAGCACCCCGCGCCAGTACTCAGCGGTGTCGCGATCCAGGGCTTCCGGCACGACGTACTCGCCGGAGCGGATCTTGCCGTCCAGCTCGTTCAGGAGATCCCAAGCGAGCTGCGGGACCGCGGTCCGGGCGGCGTTGATCCCGGCAATCCGCGTGGCCCGCTCCTCCGGCTGCATCTTGCCAGCCGCAACTGCCTCATCCATGAACACGTCCAGCATCTCCATGGTGCTGGCCGCCACGCCGCCCGCGCCCAGGTTGAGCGTCACGGCGCCGCCCTGCCACGTGCCGTCCAAGGCACGCTTGATGGCCTCAAACACGCCGTTGTCCACCCGCTTCACCATGGAGACCGGGATGAAGCCGGGAGCAATCCAGTCCTGAGCGGAGTCGACGCCGATGGCGAAGGGCGGTCCGACCTCCTTGCCCTGTGCCCGGGCGACGCTCTCCACAGCCTCGAACACGCCGAGGCCGGTGGCGCCGGCCACCGCGTACACGACCGTGGCGCCCTGACCGAGCATAGCTTCGGCGGCCGTCTTGCCGCGGGCGGGGTCATCGAACGCGCCGGTGTAGGTGTAGAGGATGCGAACCTGCTTGTTGGTGCCGTGAATCTCGTTGTAGCGGTCAACGGCCCAGCGCACGCCGGCACGGTAACCGACCTCAAAGCGCAACAAGATCGGGATCTCGACACCGAGCACGATGCCGACCGTGTCGCCGCCGGCCTCGAGCGTCGTGATGGCCGCCAAGGCGCCCACCAGCGCGCTGCCCTCATGGTCTGCGAACGAGATGGACATCACGTTGGGCGCATCAACGAAGCCGTCGATGAGAGCGAACTTCTGGTTGGGGAACTCCTCCGCGACCTGGGCCATCGCGTCCTGGATCAGGAAGCCGACGCCGACGATGACGTCGTGCTGGCGGGTGCGGGCCAGCGTCCGCAGGTTGGGCAGGAAGTCCGCCGTCGTGGCGCTCTCGACCTCGGTCACGCGCACGCCGAGCTCCCGTGCGGCCCGGTCGGCGCCGAGCGCAGCCATGTCGTTAAAGCTCAAGTCCCCGCGGCCGCCGACGTCGTAGACGACGGCGAGGGAGCCCTGGGCCAAGGCGCCCACCGAGACGGCCAGCAGCGAGACCAGCAACGCTGCAAGCAGTATGCTTGTCTTTCGCATAGACCATCCTCCTCCGTTTGATTAAGTCCGACAAAATGTTGTCCTGGGGCGGGGTGCGCGGGCCGCCCAAAAAGCCCGAATCGTTGCCCCCGAATCCCGGTCTGACTTTCTACAGGCGGGGTATCCTTCCCTGCCATGCTTCTCCAGGTGGAGACATCTGCCTGCGCGTGCCCAGATGTCCCGGATGGCATGGGCAGTCGCCCGGACGGGCATACCGGAGGAGGGGCTAGTCCCGCAGGAAACCGAAGGTCGAGCCGGAATCAACACGAGGTTCACCGGTCACGGATGACCCGGCTTGCTTGGCTGGATGCGGGGAGAGGTGCCCGAGGGCCATGTCGTTGTCTTTCTGGCTCATGCCGATAGTAGGCGGTGACATCGGCTGGGTGACGAACCTGATCGCCATCCGCATGCTGTTTCGTCCCCGCCGTCCCATCCGGATCCCACTGCTGGGCGTGACGGTGCATGGCTTGCTGCCTAGCCGGCAAGAGCAGCTGGCCCAGTCGATCGGGCGCGCGGTCGCGGAGGAGATCATCTCCTTGGCCGAGGTGCTCGACCGCGTTGACATCCCTGGCCTGCGGGAGGAGCTCGTCGCAGCGGTCAGCCGGCACGTCGAGGAGCGGCTGCAGGGGAGCATGGCGCGCCTTTTGCCGTCCCAATGGCGGGCGGCGCTGGTTGGGTACGTCCAGGACGTGGTCGCCCGGGAGACCGGCCTGCTTATGGACTCCCTCATCGAGCGGGTCCGTGGCCGGGTCGAGGAGACGATCGACCTTGAGGCGCTTGTAGCCGAAAAGATCCTGGCGTTGAACCTTGACGAGCTTGAGGCGTTGGTCATACGGCTCGCCGGCCGGGAGTTGCGGGCCATCGTCGTCCTCGGGGCGGTGCTCGGATTTCTCATCGGCCTCGGCCAGATGGGCTTGACGCTGCTTCTTCTAAGGGCGTCGAACCCGGGGTAGGGAGCGGCGCCAGCGGTGAGCTGGCCGCGGCGGTCGGGAAGGACCGTTCCAAGGGCGCCGAGGTCGTTGACAGCGGGCAAAGCGGTCAATATAATAATGCCAATGTAAGGACTGGGCCGCCTCCTCGAGCTTCGGGCGACACGCTAGGGCGCCGGGATTCGCGGCCAAGTCGACAGACAGGCGATGCGGAGGACGAGTACGGGGAAGCCCCGCCGCCCAGAGAGCCGGCGCCAGTGGCTGAAAGCGCCGGCCGGCGGAACTCCGGAAAACCCCCTCCAAGCCGCCCGCCGAACGGAGGCGACCGCGGTCGCCGCATCCTAGTAGGCCGGGCCGGTCGGCGCCGTTACCGCCGCAATGAGGTGGGTGGCACGCCGATCATGCGCGCCGCCAAGCCGGGTGGAACCGCGAGAGGAGGACTCTCGTCCCGCATGGGACGGGAGTCTTTCAATTTGCAAGGAGCGTGAGGCAGCATGGCAGACGAACATGCGCCGGGCGGCAAGGTGTCCGTACGGCTGCCGGACGGGGCAATCCGGGAGTATCCCCCGGGCACGACCGTCGCGGACGTGGCCAAGGACATCGGCGGCCGCATCGGCCGGGAGGCGCTCGTGGCCCGGGTTAACGGGCGGCTGGTGGACTTGTTCCACCGTCTGGAGCGCGACGCGGAGCTTGAGCTTTTGACCGCGGACACGGACGAGGGGCTTGAGGTGCTG
The DNA here is from genome assembly GCA_937916565.1 of uncultured Bacillota bacterium. Classification (GTDB taxonomy): domain Bacteria; phylum Bacillota; class Limnochordia; order Limnochordales; family ZCTH02-B6; genus ZCTH02-B6. The sequence continues at coordinate 3,069 of CALFSR010000233.1, forward strand.
CGTCACAGCACCGCACACGTTATGGCCCAGGCGGTAAAGCGCATCATACCGGAGGCGCGCCTAGCCATCGGGCCGCCCATCGAGAACGGCTTTTACTATGATTTTGACCTGCCGCGCCCGCTCAGCCCGGAGGACCTCGAGAAGATCACGGAGGAAATGCGGCGCATTATAAAGGAAGACTACGCGTTTTCCCGGGATGAAATGGATCGGGCTCAGGCCATCGAGTTTTTCCGGCAGCGGGGGGAGAAGTACAAAGTCGAGATCCTGGAGGAGCTCGACGACCCGCGGCCGAGCATCTACCGGCAAGGTGAGTTCATCGACCTCTGCCGCGGGCCGCACGTGCCGTCCACGGGCCGCATCAAGGCATTCGCGCTGCGCAGCGTGGCCGGCGCCTACTGGCGGGGCGACAGCAACAAGCCCATGCTGCAACGCATCTACGGGACCGCCTTTGCCAGCAAGCAGGAGCTGGACAAGTACCTCGAGATGTTGGCCGAGGCTGAGCGGCGCGACCACCGGCGGCTTGGGCGGGAGCTTGACCTCTTCAGCTTCCGGGAGGAGGCACCGGGGTTCCTGTTCTGGCACCCCAAGGGGTACCAGGTGTACCGCACTCTCGTGGATTTCTCCCGGGAGCTGCAGGAGCCCCGGGGCTACCAGGAGGTCAGCACCCCGTGGATTTACCGGACGGTTCTGTGGGAGACATCCGGGCACTGGGCGCACTACAAGGACAACATGTTCCTCATCGACGCCGGCGGCGAGCGCATGGGCGTCAAACCGATGAACTGCCCGGGCCACTGCTTGTTGTACAGCCAGAAAGTGCACTCCTACCGGGACTTGCCGGTGAAGTTCGCCGAGTACGGTCCGCTCGCCCGGTATGAGGCGTCCGGCACCCTCCACGGGGCGCTGCGGGTGCGGGGTATGCACCAGGACGATGCCCATATCTTCCTGAGGGAAGACCAGATCGAAGAGCAGATCCGCGAGGTGCTCGACCTGGTCGACGCGATTTACCGTGCCTTTGGCATGGAGTACACCATCAAGCTTTCGACGCGTCCGGACGACTTCATGGGGGAACTTGAGACGTGGGACCGGGCCGAAGCGGCCCTCGTGCGGGCTCTTGAGGCAGCCGGGCGTGAGTACAAGATCAACCCCAAGGACGGCGCGTTCTACGGGCCCAAGCTCGACTTCGACGTCACCGACGCATTGGGCCGGAAGTGGCAGTGCGCCACGGTGCAGCTGGACTTCCAGTTCCCCGAGCGGTTTGACCTCTACTACGTGGACCGCGACGGCAGCCACAAGCGGCCGGTTATGATCCACCGGGCCATCATGGGAACTCTCGAGCGCTTCATCGGGATTCTCGTGGAGCATTTCGCCGGCGCGTTTCCGGTGTGGCTCGCGCCGGTGCAGGCAAGGGTCTTGTCGATCAGCAGCGATCACGCGGCCTACGCGGCCGAGGTGCACCAGGCCCTGGTGCAGGCGGGCGTCCGGGCCGAGCTCGATGACCGCAACGAGAAGATCGGCTACAAGATCCGCGAGGCCCAGGTGCAGAAGGTTCCGTACATGCTTGTCGTCGGCGCCAAGGAGGTCGAGTCGGGCACCGTGGCCGTGCGTCATCGCAAGGCGGGCGACCAGGGCAGCATGGCCGTGGCGGCATTCCTCGAGCGCATTCGCCAGGAGATCGCCAGCCGCGCTTTGGATTGACGGCCCAGAAACGCTGTGATAGACTAATAACGCTTAGTCAGGCGGGGAACGCATGATCCCCCGCCACGGGGAGAGGCTGGCGCCGAGTCGCCGGCCACGATAGGGCAAGGACAGGAGCCGCAGACAAGAAGAAGCGCACCCCGCTTCTCACCCTGGAACGCCGGAGCGGTTGTTCCCAGGGTTCAGCAAGGCCGTCCTCGGGCAACGCCTAGTTGTATGGGAACGGACTCTAGGAGCGGGTGCGCCTATTGCACCCGCTTTTGTCATTGCCGGGACGCCGCGGCTTCAAGGCCGCGGTGGGGAAGAATGCGGAGGTGATAGGACATTAGCAGAGACTTGAGGGTCAACGGGGAAATCCGGGTACGGGAAGTCCGGGTGATCAGCGCCGACGGCGAGCAGCTCGGCATCATGCCCGTCCGGGAAGCCCTGTTACTGGCGCAGGAGCGCAATCTTGACCTGGTGGAAGTGGCGCCCAACGCCCAGCCGCCCGTCTGCCGCATCATGGACTACGGCAAGTACCGCTACGAGCAGAGCAAGAAAGAGCGGGACGTGCGGAAGAAGCAAAAGGTGATCACGGTCAAGGAACTGCGCATGACCCCGAAGATTGACAACCACGATTTTCAGATCAAGCTGCGCAATGCGGAGCGGTTCTTGCGCGACGGGGACAAGGTCAAAATCACCGTGCGATTCCGCGGCCGCGAGATCGTGCATGCAGATCTGGCCCGTGAGAAACTTGAGGATCTGGCCCAGCAGCTTCAAGCGGTATCGGCCATTGAGCGGCCGCCGCGGCTGGAAGGGCGGCAGATGATCATGATCCTGGCCCCGCGGCTGCAGCAGGAAGCCAAAGCGCAGGCTGCCCCGCAAGGTTCGCCATCGTGAGGAGGTACTCCGTTGCCTAAGCTTAAGACCCACCGGGGCGCGGCCAAGCGCTTCAAGAAGACCGGTACGGGCAAGTTCATGAAGAACCGCGCCTTCCGCAGCCACTTGCTGGAGCACAAGCCGGCTCGGCGGAAGCGCCGCCTGCGCAGCGCGTCCGTGCTGCACGAGAGCGAGCAGCGCCGCGTCAAGGCCCTGCTTCCGTACGCATAAGGTTCGCCCGGCGCGCTGGGGTGGTTCCCGGGGGCCACGGCAGGGCACCCGGGGTCGAAGTCGCGCGTCGCGCTTCATGGGGGAGGTTACTGAGACGTGTCGAGGGTGAAGGGGGGCGTCGTCACCCGGCGCCGCCACAATAAGATTCTCAAGCTGGCCAAGGGCTACTGGGGCCGCAAGAGCCGGACGTTCCGCGCCGCGAACCAGCAGGTGCTTAAGTCGCTGTCCTACGCGTACCGGGACCGGCGCAACCGCAAGCGGGAGTTCCGGCGCCTGTGGATCGCGCGCATCAATGCGGCGGCCCGCAGCCAGGGACTTTCCTACAGCCGGCTCATCAACGGGTTGCACAAGGCGGGCGTCACGGTGGACCGCAAGATGCTGGCCGACTTGGCGGTGCACGACGCCAAGGCTTTCGGCGAGCTTGTCAACGTGGCCAGGCAGCAGCTGGGGCTCTAAGGGCACAAAGCCAACGCTGGCAGCCCATAAGCACTCGGGCGTCCGGGTGCTTTTTCTTTATCGCCGCAGTCGGTATTGGCCGCTGGCCCGGCGGTCCTGGGCCGAGCCTGGAGGAGTGAGCAGTACAAGTGACGAGGGGCAGCCTATCGGCGCCCGTGTTGACGAGCACCGCCAACCCGCGCGTCAAGGCCGTGCGCGCACTGCACCGCGCCCAGGAGCGCCGGGAGCGGGGTCTTTGTGTCCTGGAGGGCGTGCGCCTGGTTGAGACGGCTGCGTCGGCCGGAGCGAAGATACAGGAAGTGTTCGTCGTACCCGAGCTGGCCGCGGCCGAACGCACCCGGGCGTTGCTCGATCGGCTCGCTGGTGCCGGCGTGCCCGTTACGCCGGTGAGTGACAGGGTGCTCGCCCACATAAGCGATACGGAGACGCCGCAAGGCATCGTCGCCGTCGCACGAATCCAGGAGCAGGAAGACGGCTCCTTTGCGGGTTGCACCGCTCTTGTCATTGCCGACCGGCTGGCGGATCCGGGGAACCTGGGGACCGTAGTGCGCACCGCCGCCGCCACCGGGGCGGCCGTATGGTCGTGCGCGGGCAGCGTGGACTTATATGAGCCCAAGGCTTTGCGGGCGTCCATGGGGGCGCTTTTCCTAGTGCGGCACCGGCAGCGGCTATCGCCCGCCGACGCGGCCGCGGGCGCGCTGGCGTTGGGCTTGACGCTGGTGGTTGCCGACGCCCGGGGTGCCGTGCCGTACGACGCGTTCGATTGGCGCCGTCCCTTTGCTCTGGTGATCGGTTCGGAGGCGCATGGCGTCAATCCGGTCCTGCGGCAAGCCGCGGAAAGCGTGGTGCATCTTCCCATGCGACCGGGGATCGAGTCGCTCAACGCCGCCGTGACGGCCGCAGTGCTGCTCTTTGAGGCGGAGCGGCAGCGGCGCGGAGGTCGGTTGTAACCGGTTCGCGCCCTGTGATATAATGGGCGCACCGAGGGACCTAGACCGATGGGAAGGTGGGAGTGGCTCCCATGCTCACTGCCGACTTCTTCTGGAGGCTGTTTGAGACCACGGGATCGGTCACCGCGTACCTGCTTTACCGCCAGTTCAGGGCCTTGGCCAACTTGAGCTGAGCGGCGCCCTGCCCATCGCCTAGACAACCCACGCCAAAGGCAATGCGGGAGAGGAGTAAGCCGCCTGGCACCGCCAGGGAGGGAGTGCCGTGGACTGGAAGCACTCCTCGGAACGTAGGCGGCCGAAGTTCGCTCCCAAGCCGCAGGCTGAACGGCCCGGTCGGGGCCCAGTAGGCTGAGCCGGTTCCCACCGTTACGGGGAAGCAATGAGCGAGCCGCCGCGCGCCCGGCGCGGCGGCTAAGAAGGGTGGTACCGCGGGAGAGTCGCCTTCCGTCCCTTGACGGAATCGGCGGCTTTTTTCTTTTGCAGCTTAGCCGTCGACCATTTGCCAGGAAAGGATGACCGGCAGTGCAGGAAAGAATCGCGGCGGTGCGGGCTCAGGCCATCGCCGCCGTCCGTGCGGCGCAAAGCCTGGACGAGCTCGAGCAGGTCCGCATCCGCTTCACGGGAAAGAAGGGCGAGCTGACGCAACTGTTGCGCGGCATGGGGCAGGTTCCCCCCGAGGAACGGCCGGCCGTCGGCAGGCTCGTCAACGAAGCGCGCGATGAGGTGGAGGCGGCGCTCGCGGCGCGCCAGCAGGAGCTCACGGCTTTGGCGCTCGAGGCGCGTCTCAAAGCGGAAGCCGTGGACGTGACGCTGCCGGGATGGGCGCCCGTGCTGGGGCGCCGGCACCCGCTGACGCAAGTGCTGGACGAGATCAAGCGGGTGTTCGTGGGGCTTGGTTTCCAGGTCGTGGAAGGACCCGAGATCGAGACCGATTGGTACAACTTCGAAGCGTTGAACATTCCGCCGGACCATCCCGCCCGTGACCTGCAAGACACGTTCTTTATCACCGAGGACATCCTGCTGCGGACCCAGACGTCGCCGGTGCAGATCCGGGTCATGCAGGCGCAGCAGCCGCCCGTGCGCGTTATCGCACCCGGCAAGGTGTTCCGGGTTGATGCGGACGTGACCCATTCGCCCATGTTCCACCAGGTGGAGGGGCTGTATGTGGACGAAGGGGTCACCTTCGGCGAGCTCAAGGGCACGTTGTCCATCATGGCCCGCGAGCTGTTTGGCAAGCGGCCGGTACGCTTTCGCCCAAGCTATTTTCCATTCACCGAGCCGAGCGCCGAGATGGACATTCAGTGCATCATCTGCAACGGCGCGGGCTGCCGCGTCTGCAAGCACGAAGGGTGGCTCGAGATTCTCGGCTCCGGCATGGTCCATCCACAGGTGCTGCGCAACGTCGGATACGATCCCGAAAAGGTGTCCGGTTTCGCCTTTGGCATGGGCGTGGAGCGCATCGCGATGCTCGCGTACGGCATCGACGACATTCGCCTGTTCTTCGAAAACGACATCCGCTTCCTGCGGCAGTTCTAAGGTGGTGACCGGCTCGTGCGCGTTTCTTACCGGTGGTTGATGGATTACGTGGATATCCCCTGGCCTGTGGAGGAACTGGCGGACCGGCTGACGATGGCCGGTGTGCTGGTCGAAGGTCTGGAGCCCTTGGCCCCGAGGGAGCTCGCCAGCCTGGTGGTGGGACGGGTGGAGAGCATCGAGCGTCACCCGGCGGCGGACAGCCTGTTCGTCTGCGGGGTCGATGTGGGCGGCGGGGTTCGCACCGTGGTCACGGGGGCGACCAACTTGCGGGTGGGCGACCGGGTACCGGTGGCGTTGCCCGGCAGCGTGCTGCCCGGCGGGCGCCGCATCGAGGCGGCCGAGTTCCGGGGCGTGCTCTCGGAGGGGATGCTCTGCTCGGAAAAGGAGTTGCAGGTGGGCGATGATGCCGACGGCATCTGGGTGTTGCCTGCGGACGCGAAGCTCGGCGCGCCGCTCCTTGAAGCCTTGGGTCTCGATGACACGGTGTTGCACCTGGAGATTTACCCCAACCGCCCGGATTGCCTGTCGGTGATCGGCGTTGCCCGGGAGGTGGCGGCCCTAACCGGTGGGCGCCTGCGGCTGCCTTCGCTGCACGTCGACGAGGAACAAGAGGCGGCGGAGGCGGCGGCAGTGGAGGTTGCGGCCCCCGATCTTTGCCCCCGTTATACAGCCCGGGTCATGCGGAGGCTAGCCGTGGCACCGTCCCCTGCATGGCTGCAGCAACGCTTGCGGGTGGCGGGCATGCGGCCCATCAACAACGTGGTCGACATCACCAACTTCGTGATGTGGGAATGGGGCCAGCCGCTGCACGCGTTCGATTACGACCAACTGGCCGGCGGTCGGATTGTGGTACGCCGGGCGCGGCCGGGCGAGCGGCTCGTGACACTAGACGGCGTCGAACGGGAGCTGGACTCGGACATGCTGGTCATCGCCGACGCCGAGCGTGCCGTCGGCGTGGCGGGCGTCATGGGCGGCGGGAACAGCGAGGTGACCGGCGCCACCACCAGCGTGCTGCTGGAGTCCGCTAACTTCCAGGCCGCGTCCGTACGGCGCACCGCCCGGCGGCTCGGCATGCGGACCGAGGCGTCACACCGGTTCGAAAAAGGGCTCGATCCCAACGCGGCCGCGGCGGCGTCATTACGAGCGGCCCAACTCATGCAAGAGCTGGCAGGCGCCCGGGTACTGCGGGGGTTGGTGGACGTGTACCCGCAGCCTGTGGCGCCTCACACGGTCGTCTGCCGGCCGGAGCGCCTGCGCCGGCTCCTGGGGGCGGACATAAGCGACGACCAGATCGCCGCGTACCTGCAATCGCTGGAGCTGTCTGTCGCCCGGGAAGGGGAGCGGTTCGTCGTCACAGTACCCACGTTCCGCCAGGACATCCAGCAGGAGGCCGACTTGGCGGAGGAAGTGGCGCGCCTGTACGGGTACGACCGGGTGCCGGAAAGCTGGCCCGGCGGGACCGCTCAGGTGGGCGGCCAGGCGGCGCCGCTGCCGCTGCTTGACCGGGTGCGGGACGTGCTGGTGGCCCAGGGTCTGTTGGAGTGCATCACCTACAGCTTTGTCCATCCGGCAACGGCCGACAAACTCCGCTGGAGTGCGGACGACCCGCGCCGCCTGGCGATCCCTTTGCGCAACCCCCTGAGCGAGGACTACGCGGTCATGCGGACGTCGCTCATTGGGGGGCTCCTGGAGACCGCCGCTCGCAACCGATCCAGGGGCGTGCGGTCGGTGCACCTGTTTGAGGTCGGCGCGGTTTACCAGCCTAAATCGTTGCCCTTGACGGAGCTCCCCGAAGAGCGCCGCAGGGTGGGCATTCTTATGATGGGCCCGCTGCCTAGAAAGCAATGGGGGAGCCACGCCGGCGAGACGACGTTCTTCCATCTTAAAGGAGCGGTGGAAACCCTCCTGGCTGGTCTGGGCGTCGAGGGCGCGTTCGCGCCTTCATCAGATCCGAGCCTGCATCCCGGACGGCAGGCTACGGTCATCGTGGACGGCGAGGCGGCAGGCATCCTCGGGGAGGTGCACCCAGCCGTCGCCGACGGGTACGACCTAGGCGAAACCCGCGTCTACGTCGCGGAGCTGGAACTGAGCGTGCTCGAAAAGGCGCAGCCGGGAATCCCTCGCTACCGGCAACTGCCGCGCTTTCCGGCTGTGGAGCGGGACATCGCCCTCCTCGTACCCAAAGCCGTGCCGGCGGAGCGGGTCGCGGCGTGCATTCGCGAGGCGGCGGGAGCGCTTCTTGAAGAACTGGTGCTCTTTGACGTCTACGAGGGCCCGCAGGTGGCCGCCGGCCACCGGAGCCTTGCCTACGCGATGACGCTGCGGGCCGCGGACCGGACCTTGACGGATGCCGAAGCCAACGCCGTGGTGGCCGCCGTTGAGGAGGCGCTTGCGCAGGAGCTTGACGTGCGGCTTCGCCGGTAGGCCTAGGAGGCGGGCCCGCGCGCCAGAGCGTACCGGCCTCTGTAACGGGCTGCCGGCGGAGCTTTGGGGAGGATTCACCCCAAACAGGCACGAATTCCCGTGCAGCGACCAGCGAGGAGGCACGTGCATGTCCCTCGGCAACGGGCAAGCGGCGGTCAAACACCGGGTACAGGTGCGCATCGGCGATGAGGAGTACGTGCTGCGGGGCGATGCGGCGCCCGAGCACATGCAGCGGATCGCGGCCATCGTGCACGCCAAGTTCAGCGAGCTGCAGGCGGCGTACCGCCACGTGCCCCGGCACCGGGTCGCGATCTTGACCGCCCTGCACTTGGCCGACGAGCTGGAGCGGCTTCGCCGGGAAAACCGGGAGCTGTTGGCGCTGCTCGAGGAGGCCAAATGAGGGCGTGAACTGGCTAGACGCCGTCTTCTGGGCCCTCGCCGCGGGCAGGATGGTGCACCGCTCCCGGCGCGGCTTCGTGAGTGCGGCGGCGGAGCTGGGTGGCGCAGGGTTTGGGTTGTGGCTGGCCGTCGCCTTCAGCGGCCAGCTCGCGACGAGACTGTCGGAGGCAGGGGGCGTCCCCGTCATGCTGGGACGCCCCGTTGTCTTTGCGGCGCTGCTGCTCCCCCCGGCAGTCCTAGGACAAGTTCTTGGGCAGCGGGCCGCGGCACTGTCTAGGGAGTCCCGCGCGCTGTGGGATCGGCTCCTTGGGGCGCTGCTGGGGCTTACGGAAGCGACGCTGCTGGGTGCGGTGGCGCTTGTGGCCTGGGCGCAGCTGGGCGGTTCCCTGCAGGCGCCGGCTTTGCTAGACTCCATGGTGGCCGGCTGGCTGCTGCGCTGGTCACCGGTGCTTTATCAATGGTTGGCCGGGGTGCTGGCCTTATGAAAAACCTGGAACTTGCGTGGATCCTTGAAGAGATCGGCGATCTCCTCGAGCTGCAGGGCGAAAACCCTTTCAAAGTGCGGGCGTACCGGCGTGCCGCGCGCAGCGTCGAGCTGTTGCCCGAGGACATCGAGGCGGTGTGGCGCCGCGGGGAGCTTGGCAAGGTCGAGGGCATCGGCAAGGCTATCGAGGGCAAGATTGACGAGTGGCTGTCCACAGGTACGATGGCCTACTACGAAGAGTTGCGCCAGCAGCTGCCGCCCGGGTTGCGGGAGCTGACTCGCGTGCCCGGCGTGGGTCCGAAGCTCGCTCGGCTGCTTTACCGGGAATTGGGGATCCAGAATCTGGACGACCTTGAGCAAGCGTGCCGGGCCCAGCGCCTGCGCCGCGTCAAGGGCCTTGGCGCGCGCTCCGAGGAGAACATCTTGCGCGGCATCGAGCGGCTGCGCCGGCAGATGGAGCGGGTGCCCCTAGGGGTTGCCATGCCCGTCGCACAGCAGCTCGTGCGGGCGCTCGCGTCCTTGCCCGGGGTCAAGCGGGTCTCCATCGCGGGCAGCTTGCGGCGGGGACGAGACACGGTGGGCGATATCGACATCGTTGCCAGCAGCGACGAGCCGCAGGCGGTCATGGCGTGCTTTGTCGCTTTGCCGGGCGTGGAGCGGGTTCTGGCCCACGGGGAAACCAAGTCGTCCATTGTCCTGAAGATGGGGATGCAGGCGGACTTGCGGGTGGTGCAGGACGGGCAGTTTGCCGCGGCGTTACACCACTTCACCGGATCCAAAGAGCACAACGTGGCCCTGCGGGAATTGGCACAGGACCACGGGCTCAAGATCAGCGAGTACGGCATTGTCCGGGTGGACCGGGGGGAGGGTGTGCCTGTCTCGGAGGAAGCGGATATCTTTGCCGCCCTGGGGCTGCCCTACATCCCGCCCGAACTTCGCGAAGACGGGTCGGAGCTCACCGCAGCCCGGGCCGGCAAGCTCCCCGAACTCGTAACCTTGGCCGACATCCGGGGCGACCTGCACGTCCACTCGGACTGGAGCGACGGGCTCAACACGATTGAGGAGATCGCGCTGGCCGCCCGCGACCGGGGCTACGCGTATATCGCCATCACCGACCATTCGCCGTCGCTGACCGTTGCCCGGGGGCTCGATGCGGCGCGCATCGAGGCGCAGCTCGCGGAAATCGAGCGGCTCAACAGCCGGCTCGAAGGAATCCGCATCTTGAGCGGCTGCGAGGTGGACATTCTCAAGGACGGCACGCTGGACTTACCCGACGAGGTGCTGTCTAGGCTTGACGTCGTGGTCGCCTCGGTGCACCGGTCGATGGACATGGATGCGGACTGCATGACGGAGCGCATCGTGGCGGCCATGCGCAGTCCCCACGTCGATATCATCGGCCACCCGACGGGCAGGCTCCTGGGCCGCCGGGAGCCGTACTCGCTGCACATGGAACGCATCATCGAGGTGGCGGCGGAAACCGGCACGGCGCTCGAAATCAACGCGAGTCCGGACAGGCTCGATCTTAAGGACGTGTACGCCCGGTGGGCCCGGGAGCGGGGCGTCATGATCGTGGTGAACACCGACGCCCACAGCACCGAAGGGCTTGATCAGATGGCCTATGGGGTAATGGTCGCCCGGCGGGCTTGGCTTGCCAAGGCGGACGTGCTCAACTGCTTGCCGCTGCCGGACATGCTGGCCAGGCTCAAGGACGGCCGTCGCGAGCCGGGAGTCGGCCGGTCGTGAGGGAGGAACGGGCGTGTCTATCCTCATGATCTTCATTGACGGCCTCGGCCTCGGGGACGACGACGCGGACAAGAATCCGCTGGTGACGGCCCGGATGCCCACCTTGCGCCGCTTGACGGGCGGCCGACCCCTCGTGCGCTCGCTTTTCTCCGGCAGCCCTCTGTTTGAGGGTCGCGAGGCAACCATCGTACCGGTCGACGCCCGCCTCGGCGTGCCGGGCCTACCTCAGAGCGCCACGGGACAGACGACGATGCTCACCGGTGTCAACGCCGCGGCCGCCCTTGGCCGTCACCTCTTCGGCCAGCCGACGCCGACGTTGGTGAACCTCTTGCGCCAGCACAGCCTCTTTAAGCGGCTGCGGGACGCGGGCTTGCGCGCCACGTTCGCCAACCCGTTCACGCACGAGTATTTCGAGGCTGTTAACAGCGGGCGGTGGCGCCACTCGGCGACGACGTGGGCCATGCTCAGCGCCGGGCTGACGGTGCGCATGCTGGACGACCTGCTGGCCGGACGGGCCGTGTTTCATGACGTGACCGGCGAGACGCTGCGGGAACGGGGATACGATGTAGCCCCCGTGGCGCCGGCGGAGGCCGGCCGGCGGCTTGGACGGCTGGCGACCGACCACGATTTCACGCTGTTTGAGCATTTCATGACCGACAAGGCCGGTCACGCGCAGGACCGGGCCGCCGCGCACCACTGGCTCGAGGTGCTGGACGGGTTTTTGGACGGCGTGCTGGAGGCGGTGGACCAGGAGCGCACGCTGGTGATGATCATCTCCGACCACGGCAACGTCGAGGACCTTTCGGTGCGCACGCATACCTTCAATCCCGTCCCGGCGGTGTTGGTCGGCCGCCAGCGAAACGCCGCCGCGGCCCGGTTGGCGTCGCTGGTGGACGTGACGCCGGCCATCGTTGACCTTTTGGCGGGCGAAAGGAGATCCGCCCATGGATGAACGTTCCCTGCGGGTGCTGGAGTACCCAGCGATTATCGAACGCCTGGCGGCCGCCACATCGTTTGCCGCCGGGCGGGAGTTGGCTGAAGCCCTTGTGCCGTCGGCTGACGCAGGCCTTGTGCGCAAGCGGCTGGCGGAAACCGGTGAAGCCCTTAAGCTCATGGAACGGGGCGGGCATGACCTGCTGGGAGGGGTGCGGGATGTGCGTGAGGCGATTAGCCGAGCCCGCCTCGGCGGCGTCCTGTCGGGCGCGGAGCTCCTCGACGTCGCCGCGGTTGCCGCGGCCATCCGCAAGGCCCGCCGCACGCTGCTAGCGGATCCGGACGCGTGGCCTAACCTGGCCGAGCGGGCGTTGCGGCTGGGCACTTTTCTTATGCTCGAGGAGGCCATCGGGAACTGCATCGGGCAGGAAGGACAGGTGCTCGACGACGCGAGCCCTGAGCTTGCCCGCCTGAGGGCGCGCCTTCGCACCTTGCACAACCGCATTCGCGATCGGCTCGACGGGATTCTCCGCTCGCCTGCGCTTCGTGCTGCTCTGCAGGAGTCCCTGGTCACGGTGCGCAACGGGCGCCAGGTGGTGCCGGTCAAGCAAGAGCACAGGTCGATGATTCCGGGCATCGTTCACGACACGTCCGCGAGCGGTGCCACCGTGTTCATCGAACCAATAGCGGTCGTCGAGCTCAACAACGAGCTGCAGGAGACGCGGGTGCAGGAAGAGCGGGAAGTCGAGCGCGTCTTGCGGCAGCTTAGCGGCCAGGTCGGGCGGGAAGCGGAGGGGCTCGCGACCGGGGTGGCGGTCCTGGCTGAACTCGACCTCGCCTTTGCCAAGGCGCGTCTTGCCGGGTCTATGCGGGCGGTCGCGCCCCGCATTAACGAAAACGGCTGGATCCACATCGCCGGGGCGCGCCACCCGCTGCTTACCGGCCGCGTCGTGCCGATTGACGTCTGGCTCGGCCGGGATGCTCGGGTGCTGGTTATCACCGGTCCCAACACGGGCGGCAAGACAGTGACGCTCAAGACGATAGGTCTCTTTTGCCTGATGGCTCAGGCCGGGCTGTATGTACCGGCGGAGCCGGGAACGGAGCTCGCCGTCTTCAGCGGCGTCTACGCCGACATTGGCGATGAGCAGAGCATCCAGCAGTCCCTCAGCACCTTTTCATCCCACATGTCCAACATCGTCCGCATACTGCGGGACATGAACGAGCGGTCCCTCGTTCTGTTGGACGAGCTCGGCGCCGGGACCGACCCGGCCGAAGGAGCCGCGCTGGCCATGGCGATTCTGGACCACATCCTCGCCGCGGGCGCGCGGGCGGTCGCCACAACCCACTACAGCGAGCTGAAGGCGTTCGTGCACAGCCGCCCCGGCATGCAGAACGCCAGCGTCGAGTTTGACGTCGCCACGCTAGCGCCCACGTACCGGCTCATCATGGGGCTTCCGGGCCGGAGCAACGCACTGGAGATCGCGGCCCGGCTCGGCCTGCCCGAGGACGTTTTGGCCAACGCCCGGGCACGAATTGCGCGGGAGGACGTGCGGGTCGACGACCTTATCCGGAACCTTGAGGAGGCCCGGCGGGCAGCGGCGCTAGAGCTGGAACGGGTGCGGCAACTGCGGGCGGAGAACGAGCGGCTCCAGGCGGAACTGCGGGCCGCCCAAGCCGAACTGGCCGCCCGGCGCCAGGCGGTACTTGAAAAAAGCCGCGAAGAGGCACGGCGCGTGGTGGCCGCCGCCCGCCGGGAGGCTGACGCCCTCATCGAGGAGTTGCGCCGCGAACATAGGCGGGGCGATCTGGAGCGGGCCCGCGTCGTCCGGCGGCGCCTGGAGCGCTACCGGGATCAAGTAGATGCACAGGAAGATGAGCTGGCGAGCGCACCGGCTCAATCCGGCGGGCCGGTGGCCAAGGAGGAGCTCGTGGCCGGTGCAGCCGTGTACGTGCCGTCGTTGCAGCAGGTCGGGATCGTTGCCGAGCCGCCCGCCGGCGATGGCCACGTCGCGGTGCAGGTGGGCGCCTTGCGGGTGCGCGTGCCGTGGCAAGACTTGCGGGTGGCGCCAAAAGGCGCGGCCGGGCCCACCGCTACGCCGAAGCCCGCACCAGCGCCCACGGGGGCGGCCGGTATGGGCCTTGTCGCCGAAAAGCGGGCTCACATCTCACCCGAAGTGCACCTGCGGGGCATGACGGTGGACGAGGCGACGGAGGCGCTGCATAAGTACCTTGACGACGCGGTGCTGGCCGGCTTGACGACGGTGCGCGTCGTGCACGGCAAAGGAACGGGCACACTGCGCCGCGTCATTCAGGACATGCTGCGCACCGACCCGAGGGTCAAGTCGTTCCGCCTGGCCGAGCCCACTGCCGGCGGCCACGGCGTCACCGTGGTCGAGCTGCGGGATTGACCCGGCCGGCGACAACCGCCCGTGTGGTGCCTGGGCGCGGCCTTCAACGGGTCGCGCCCTACCCCCGTTGGGGTGTCCTTATCCGGGCGACCAGAAGGGGTTGTAGCAGCGGGGAGACAGTTCGGTCGGTTCGGTCCCGGCCGCGAACGTCTCGTACCGCATATCCGCCCGGGGAATAAACAGGCACGTCGTATGGGCCAAAAGCCCGGTGCCCGTGTCGATGAGGACGTCTTCGACAAGTCCTCCGGCCGGTTTGGGGAAGTCCCGCGGCGGCACGCCCGCCAAGGCCGCCTGCATGAAGCGGCCCCAGATCGCGGCCGCTTCGCCGCTGCCAACGCGGCCGTAGGGCGACTCCATGGGCGTCGGCGTGTCGTGGCCGATCCAGACGGCGGCGACAAGGTCGGGCGTGAAGCCGACAAACCAAGCGTCGTGGTTGTCATCCGTTGTGCCGGTTTTACCGGCGGCCGGCCGCCCGATGTTGGCTCGCCGGCCCGTGCCGCGCTCGATGACCCCCCGGAGCATGTCGGTGACAAGGTAAGTTGTGACCTCCGACAGCACGACTTCCTGCCGCGGCCGGAACTCATAAAGGAGCGTCCCGTCGGGCCCAAGGACGCGGGTGATGGCCATCGGCTCCGTGCGGATGCCTTGATTGGCCAGTACACCGTATGCCTGGGCCATGTCGATGGGGCGCACGCCATTGGTCAGCCCGCCGAGGGCAAAGGCCAGGTTGACGTCGTTGCGGGGTCCCGACGTTTGCAACGTGCTCACGCCCATCCGGGTCGCGAGGTCGATGACGGTGCGCACGTTGACGTCCTCAGCCAGCAGCTTGATGGCCACAATGTTGATGGATTCTTCGAGCGCCCGCCGCAACGTCATAGGGCCGGAGAAAGTGCGGCTGAAGTTCTGCGGCTGCCACACCTCACCGGTCTGGGGATTTGTCCAAGTAAACGGCTCGTCCACGCGGATGGTCGCGGGCGTCAACCCCTTGTCGATCGCCGCCAGATAGATGAAGGGTTTGATGGCCGAGCCCGGCTGGCGGCGGGCTTGGACGGCACGGTTGAACTCGTCCCGGTTGCGTCCGCCGATCATGGCCTTGATGTGGCCGGTGTGGGGGTCGAGGGCGATGAGACTCACCTGCGGCTGCTCGAGGCCGTTTGCATCGGTGACCGTCACCCGGGACAGAAGGCTGGTCGGGTCCGAAAACGCCTGCTGGATGGCAGCCTCCGCCGCCTGCTGCATATCTAGGTCCAAGGTCGTGTAGACGTGCAATCCGCCGGCGTAGATCGTGTTCGCGTCGATGCCGTCAAGTTCGAGCAGCCGCTGGATTACGTAGTTGACGAAGTGGGGCGCAAGGTTCCGGGGCTGGCTCGATTGGGTGACGACGATGGGTTCGGCCCGCGCGGCCGCCGCTTCGGCCGGCGTGATCATGCCTAGCTCTGCCATGCGGGACAACACCAGGTTGCGCCGGCGCTGGGCGGACTCGGGGTCCCGGAAAGGCGAGTAAAGACCTGGGTTTTGGGTCAAGCCCGCCAGCAAGGCGGACTCCGCTAGCGTCAGCTGTCCAACGGATTTGCCGAAGTAGTACTGGGACGCGGCTTCGACGCCGTAGACCCCAGGACCCAAGTAAATCTCGTTCATGTACGTCTCGAGGATCTCGGCCTTGCTGTACTTGCGCTCGATTTGGATAGCCCAAAGGGCTTCCTGAAGCTTGCGGGATAAAGTGCGCTCGTGGGTGAGAAAGGCGTTTTTCGCGAGCTGCTGGGTGATGGTGCTGCCGCCCTGGAGGTAGCCGTCCTCGCCAAACCAGCGACGGACGTCGGCCACCACGGCCCGCATGATGGCCCGCACGTCGACACCGAAGTGCTCATAAAAGCGGCTGTCCTCGATGGCCACGATGGCGTCCCGCAGATGTCGCGGCGTTTGCTCAAGGCGGACCGGGATGCGGTTTTCCCGGTAAAGACGGGCGATGACGCGGCCGTTGATATCGTAGATGTACGTCGTCAGTTCTTGGTCAAAGACGACTTGATCGAGGGTCGGCGCACTGCGCAGGTAACCGGCCACCATGCCCGCGGCGCCGCCGACCAGGATGGAAACGAGGAAGGTCGCGATGACGATGCTCCAGCGGAACTTCCGGCGTGCCAACGAAAGCCTTCCTCCTGGGGGCCTTGCCGGGGGCCGCCGTTTTGACGCGGCCCGCCTGAGACAGGCCGAGGCGGTCGCAGGTGCGATGCATGCCTTATTATAGCATGCTTGGCGGCCGCCGGGTAAGCGAACGGGCTGCCTGGTCGGGGACGAATGCGCCGCCGCCCCGCCTGTTACGCCTCGCCCGCACCCCCCGCGTTGCCGCCGTCGCGCCCCACGTGCTATAATGTCGCCATTCATTGGAAGAACCGACGCAGCGGGTGATGGAAGTGGAACGGCAGGACCAGATGCAGCAAGGTTTGTCACTCGGAGCGGTTTCTCTGGAGGAGGAACTGGCGCTCATCCGCCGTGGAGCGGAGGAGATCTTTCCGGAAGAGGAACTTGTGGAGAAGCTCGTCGCCGCAAGGCGCGAGAAGCGGCCGCTCCGGGTCAAGCTCGGCGTCGACCCGACCGCGAGGGAATTGCACCTTGGCCACTTGATCCCGGTGCTCAAGCTGCAGACGTTCCAGCAGCTCGGCCACCAGGCGGTGCTCATCATCGGCGACTACACCGCGACGCTGGGGGATCCGACGGGACGTAACAAGGCGCGGCCGCCCCTAACCCATGACCAGGTGCTGGCCAACGCGGAAGGCTACGCGGCGCAACTGTTCCGATTCCTCGATCCGAAGGGGACGGAACTTGTGTACAACGGCCGCTGGTTCGGCCAGATGGGCTTTCACGACGTCATCCGGCTCTTGTCCCATATGACCCTTGCCCGCATGCTGGAGCGGGAAGACTTCCAGAACCGCTGGAAAAACGGGTTTCCCATCGGCCTCCATGAGCTGGTGTACCCGCTTATGCAAGGGTATGACTCGGTACAGGTCCGCGCCGACGTCGAGCTCGGCGGCATCGATCAGAAGTTCAACATCCTTGTCGGGCGGGACTTGCAGAAGGAAGTGGGTCAGCCTCCGCAGGTGGGCGTCTGCTCCCCGATCCTTCTGGGGCTCGACGGCAAGGAGAAGATGAGCAAGTCGCTCGGGAACTACATCGCCCTGAGCGACCCGCCCGAGGAGATGTACGGCAAGACGATGTCCATTCCGGATGAGCTCATGATGCAGTACTACGAGCTCATCACCACCGTCAGCCTTTCGGAGCTGGACGGGATTCGCCGGGGACTCGCCGACGGAAGCCTTCATCCCCGGGATGCGAAGCGGCGCCTCGCCCGCGAGATCGTGATGCGCTTCTATAATGAAGAAGCCGCGTTGGCCGCGGAGGCCCACTTCGACCGCGTTCACAAGGAGAGGGAGATACCTGCGGACGTCCCGGAGGTTGTGCTGGATACTGCGTCCCTCAAGGAGGGCCGCATCTGGATTGCGCAGCTATTGGTGCGGGCGGGCTTGGCGGCCAGCAACAGTGAGGCGCGGCGGCTCGTCGCCCAGGGCGGGGTGCGGCTCGACGGCGAAGTGGTGACCGATCCTGAGTTCGATTGGCCGGCCAGAAGCGGCGTCGTCGTGCAAGTGGGCAAGCGCCGCTTCGCGCGGATCGTGGTCGCCTCGTAACAGCGTCGCACCCGATTTTGGTCCCTCGCATATCAATGGCAAGGTGTGCGAGGGGGGAGGCGTGTGCGGCTGCTGGCCTGGGGCAGCGGCTGGCGCGGCCCGCAAAGGCGGGCGGGCCTGTCGCGCGGCCAGCGGGCGGCGCTTGCCGCGGTCGCGGCGGCGTTGCTCCTGGTGACGGCATCGTGGTTGGCGGACGCCGTCGTGCGGCCGCCCCTTAGGCGGTGGGCCGCGTCCAAAGCGGTCAACGTCGGGACGGCGGCCATCGCGGGCGCGGTCCAGGAGGAATTGCTGCCCCTCATTGACGGCGAGCCGCTGTTTCGCCCGGTGACCGACGCCCAGGGGCAACTCGTCCTCATCGACTACAACATGGCCCGCATCAACCAAATCGCGGCGGCCGCGGCGCATGCGATTGGCGATGCGCTGCAGCAGCTCGGCGGCGTGGAGTTGCCGGTGCCGCTCGGCCAGCTGACGGGGCTTGATCTTTTGGCCGGCGCGGGCCCCGCGGTGCCCGTCCGCATCGTGCCCATCGGCTCGGTCGTCGTCGAGCCCCGGTCCGACTTCACGTCCGCCGGCATCAACGTTATCCACCACCGGCTCTACGTTCACGTACGCGTCGACATGAAGGTTGTGGCTCCCTACATCGACGCTGACTTCCCGGTCGCGCAAGACATCGTGCTCGCCAATCACATCATTCCGGGGCGTGTGCCGCACGTCTTTGTGGGCGTCGAAGGCGTGGATCTGCGGGGGCTTCCCGGGGGAAGGCTGGCTCTAGCTGGGCTTGGAGCCGGCACAAGCGGGGAAGCGCTGTAAGATCTTGGCGGCGGCCAACCCGATTTTCGCAATCTTGAGGCCCTTGATCCCTCCGGGGGACCGTGCTATACTTAGATTCCGGCGGCAGGAAATTGCGGCCGGTTGGTCCTTGAAAACTAAACAGCGTGACGACCTGGTAAAACGGGTGCGGGCCT
>CALFSR010000234.1 GCA_937916565.1 uncultured Bacillota bacterium
CGGAGGGACGGTCCGGCGATTCGCGGTCGACGCCGGAGCCTACTTCCTGACGATGCTCGTTCCGGCCGTTACGAACCTCTTGTCCACGCTGGTGTTTACACGGTGGCTCGTGCCAGAGGTATACGGTGCCTACAGCCTCATCAACTCGCTCGTTGCTCCAGCGACCGTTCTCGCGGCCGAGTGGGCCGCCCAGCCCATCGGACGTTTCTACAGCGAGTTCCAGGTTCAGAACAGGATGGTAACGTACCGAGCGGTTGTCGGACGGGTGCTGGCTGTGTCCGTATCGGCGGCGGCCGCGATGGCCGCCGTCTTGGCTATATACGGTTTGCCGGCGTGGGGAATGAGCGCGGTAGTGGCAGCAGCGCTCTGGTTGCCTTTCGAAGCGGCAAGTGCGGTGGTTGTGCCGATTTTGCCTGCGAGCATGGATGTAGCGGCTCATCGCCGCTACACCGCAGGAAGGGCTGTGCTGAGACTCGTCTTCTGCGTCGTACTCGTGTGGACGATTTCCCCCAGTGTCGAGCCGCTGTTGTGGGGTACTGCCCTCAGCGCGCTGGTGATGTTTGTGCCTTTGTGGCGCGAGGTTAACGCGCACATGGAACCGGCCAGCCATGGGCCGGTTGTCGGGCGGCAACAACGGGATGGTGGGCCTATTCGTCAAGAACTCAAGCGTTTTGCAGCATACGGCCTTCCCATGATGGGGTGGTTCTTCGGGGCGCAATTGCTCGGCGTGGGGGATCGCTACGTCATCAGTGTTTTTCTGGGCGCCGACGCCGTCGGCGTCTACTCCGCGTCGTACCAAATCCTAACCGGGATCGGCGGGCTGCTCTCGGCACCCGTGATTTTTGCGGCTTTCCCAATCGTTATGCGCCTGTCGGCCGAGGGACGCTCATCCGACGTCCGGTCGGGCATCGGCGAGATGACCGGATGGTACTTGTTTTTGGGTTGCGGCGTGACGGGCGCCCTGGCCTTGCTTGCACCGCTGCTTTTCTCCATCGTACTTGGACCGGCTTTTTACGGCGGGTGGATCATCACCGGTCCAGTGATGGCGGGCTTGGTGCTCTGGAACGTGTCGATGCTTGCCCACAAGAGTCTTGAGCTCGGTGAGCGTACGCACCAGATGATGCTGGCGGTGCTTGGGGCAGCCGTGTTCAACCTTGGGGCCAATCTCGTTGCGGTTCCGCTCCTTGGGTATGTCGGGGCAGCCTACACGACCTTGCTCAGCTACGGGTTGTACTTCTTCTTGGTCTGCTGGATGGCCAGGCGTACCCCGATCGGGTGCCCCATGCCGTGGCAGGGGATGGCGGTTATGGTTGCGGCCAGTGCATTGGCTTATGCCCTGGCTATACGGATCGGGGGCATGGGATTCGTCCATATCATGGTTCGGTTAGTGCTGTTTGCCACCATCTACGTTCTCTTGTGCTTCGCTTACCTCAACCGTAACCGCCGTCACACGGGTGGGTTTTCGTGGGGTGCCCTCGAGGCTGGTTGAGTTGCTGCCGGCATGCACAGTACCAAGTATGCAAGGCGCGACGTACAGGACACGGGCGCACGTCGTTGAATGTAAAAGGTTCGTGACGCTCGCATCACTGCCCGCACGGCTTGAAGGACCCAGTTCCCACTTTGGAGCGGACCGGTACTTGGCGGTGATATTACGCGTGGACTTGAATCGTGGCCAGAGGGATACGGCCGATGTTTCCGTTGTCATCCCCTTCTATAATGGTCACCGGTTCATTGGCCGGGCCTTGGATTCGATCTTTCGGCAGACCCTTGAGCCAAAGGAAGTTGTGATCGTGGATGACGGTTCGGAGACACCCTTTATTCCGCCGCCGAATCCGCCTGTCCCGTTGGTTGTACTGCGCCACGAGCCAAACCGGGGTATTCCGTCGACCCGCAATCGCGGCATCGCCGCCTGCAACACGGAATGGATCGCCTTTCTCGACCAGGACGACGAATGGGCACCGGACAAGTTGGAGCGCCAGTGGCGGTACCTCCGGGACTCTGGATTTCCCCGGGCTGCCCTGTTTGGCAACATGCGCGTTGCGGGCAGTACGTGGGAGATGCCCACCCCGCCGCTTGCCCGTTGGTTGGCTTCCCCACGCGGACCTCATGAATTAGCCTTGCGCTTGATCCAGGACGGCAACTTCGCGCCGTGGGGAACCATGCTGGTGCACCGTGATGTCTTTGCGGCTGTTGGGTTGCTGGATGAAACGTTGCGCGGGGGCTCGGACGACCTAGAGTGGACCCTGCGGGCTGCCCTGCACAACAGGCTCGTGTGGTGCCACCCGGGCGCGGAGCCAATGCTGATACGCCACGAGCATCAGGAAAACTATAGCAAGGCGCAGCGATTTTTCGCCGACAATGCCCGTCTGTTGGACAAACACCTGCCTGCGTTGGAGGGCAGTTTGCAGCGAGCTGCGTTAGCCGCGCAGGCATATAGCCTTGGCCGTTATCACCACCTTCAAGGAAACTCTCGCGAGGCTGCCACGTACTACATGCGTTCCTTGAAGATCGGCCATGGCTCCACACGGGTGAAGTCACTATTCGGGCTACTTCTCGCCTCGGTTGGTGTTGTGAGGTAAATCCGGCAGTATTCCAGACCCCGGCAGTCGGGCCGGGGCTCTGGCGAAAGCAGAGGTGAAGAGCGATCACGACCTTGGACGCGGCCGGCATGGGAGCCGAGGGGCACCAGCGGAAACTAGCGGCGGGCGGTTGGCCGTTGCTGGCGGGTGTCTTCGCCATCATCATGGCATTCCTGTTGGTGGACTCGCGGTTCCGCCTGTACGGTTTGCCGTACTATGACTGCGTGGCTCTCGTGCTCTTCGGAGTCGTAGCCTTATCGTTCCTAAAGAGCCCGGCGGACCTCGAGAAGGCAGGGTGGAGACCCCTGCTCGTGCGGATGTTGCCCCTGTGGCTGCTTATCAGCGTGGTGGAGCTATGGTTTGCCGTTCCAGAGGGGTACGAGAGCGCCGACTTCATCCGGGTCGGGGATCGCGCTCTCCTTAGAGTCCTGTTCAGCACAGGGATGTACGTTCTGGGTTGGCTCGCGGTCCGGAAGAATCCCCGGGCGGCATACGTCGTGGGCTGGGCGTGGATCGCAAGTCTGCTCGTCCTCGGTGTTGTTACCCTTGACCAGCTTGACAGTGTTCGGAGTCGATTCACAGGTTGGTTTGAAGACCCGAACTACTTTGCAGGCTACGTTGCCGCGGCGACAACGGTTGTCCTTGCCTGGACACTGGCACCGACGTCGGGTTGGAAAGCGTGGGCAGGTCGGCTGCTGGCAGGGGTGGCTGCTCTCGGTGGCGCTGCGGCCATCGCCCTCAGCTATTCCCGTGGGGGAGTCTTGACGCTGGCGACCGGCGTCGGGGCGACCGCGGTGGCCTTTGTGATCTCCTATGGGCTGCGGGCTTGGCGGATCCTGCCGGCTATGGCCGGTATTGCGGTTGTCGCGCTTTGGATCGTCCAGAACAGTCGGCTGTCCTCCCTGGCCGGGCGGCTTACGATCAGTTCCGCTCTTGAGACAGGTGGCACTGGACGCGTGAAGATCTGGCAGATGGCCTGGGATCACTTGTGGGGTCATCCGGCGGGAACGGGCATTGGTACGAGGGTATACTGGGGCGCGTTGGAGCGGTATATGGCGACCCACAACGCTCTTCTCGAGATGGGCGTCCAACTGGGTCTGTTGGGCCTCGCCGTAGGGTGCTGGTTTTTGTTGGTCCAGGGATATGACTCGTTGCGGCTCCTACGCGCCGCAGACCCCCGGGCGCGAGCGTTCGGCGCCGCCGGCATCGCTCTGCTCGTATGCGCGATGACGCTCGATGTGCTCACGTGGAGGCACTACTGGTTCGTCATGGGGTTAATCGGTGGCATGGCGACTGCCCTCCCACGCTCCACCGAACGTCCGGCCGCATCCCAAGACGGGCCAGGCCGTCGCGGCGGTGTTTCCCCAGGAGCGGTCGGATGAAGGAATCGACGGCTTGTCCGGCTGTACTTCATATCGCCCCTGTCGCCGTCTTACCCTCCGGTGTCGTCGAGGTCCTGACGGGTCTCACCCAGGAGTTGTTGCGCCGAGGATGCGAAGTGGGCATCCTCGCGAGCACGCCATGGCACCCTGACACCAAGGAGAGGTTCACGGCGATGGGAGCGGCCTGCTATGGCGGTGCCGAGGGAGGCGGGTGGCGGCAGATGCTGGCCCGCCCGCGACTTTCGACTCTTGTGGGGGACTTGTTGCGATACGATGTTGTGCACCTCCACAATGTCTGGGTCCCCGGGAACGCCGCGCTGGTTGGCCCCTTGCGCCAGTCGGGACTTCCTTATCTGGTCTCTCCCCACGGCGGGCTTATGCCTGCGGCTCTCCACCATCACGCCTGGCGCAAGCGCCTGTTTCTAAGCACGGTATTGCGTAACCTTATTCCGCAGGCGGCCCTGATCCACGCCCTCAACAGCGCAGAGGAGCAGGCGATTGCCAGCGTTTACCCCGGGGTCCCGACCCGTGTGCTCCCGAGCGGCGTTCCGCCGTTGCTGCTTGAGTCGGCGGAGCGCGTCAAGCAGGAGAAGATCGACCACGAAGCGTGGGCTGCGGGCGACTTAGACCCGTGTCGGCTCCGGCTTTTGTACCTGGGACGGTTGGATGTCCGGTACAAGGGGTTGGATGTGCTGTTACAGGCCGTTGACTTGTGCAGGGCGCCGCTTGCCGCGTCCGGAGCGCGGCTGGTACTGGCAGGGCCTTTTAACTCGGACGCCGACGAACAGGTTGTCCGGCACTTGATGGAGGGCATGGAGCCGCTTGTGCGTCTGTGGCCCCCGGTGTACGGGGAAGAGAAGATCCGGCTGATGGCGTCGTGTGATGTGTTTCTTTACCCATCACGTTCGGAAGGTCTCCCTGTGTCCGTGCTGGAGGCGCTTGCGCTCGGGAAGCCGTGCGTTGTGACACCGGGCTCCAACATGGCGGATGTGGTCCAGCGGGCGGACGCGGGATTTGCGTCCGATTTCAGCATGGAAGCCTTGGCCGAGGTGCTCGTCCGGGTGGCTCGGACTCCCTTAGAGAACTTGCGGACCATAGGCGCCCGCGGCGCACGGTGGGCGCGCGAAAACGCAACCTGGCAGGTGCTCGGTGAGAAGTATGAGGACATGTATCGCGAGGCTATTGCCCGGTCGCGGCAACGTCGGGGAGAGGTGGGATAGCCCGTGGTTGTTCTGGTCACAGGCGGAGCAGGCTTCATCGGCAGCAACTTCGTGCGATACTACCTGCGGGAACATCCGGAGGACCGGATCGTCAACCTGGATTTGCTGACCTACGCAGGCAACTTGGAAAACCTCTCTGACCTGGAAAACGATGGTCGTTATCGCTTTTTCCGGGGCGACGTGGCGGACGCCATCGCGGTGGAGGAAGCGTTCGCGACGGCGGAGTCGGCCTATGGGGCGCCGGTTGACGCAGTCATCCACTTCGCAGCGGAGTCTCACGTTGACCGGAGCATCGAGGACGCATCGGCTTTCCTTCGTACGAACGTCATTGGTACCCAGGTGTTGCTGGAGGTTTCTCGCCGGCGCGGTGTGCGGCGTTTCGTGCACGTTTCCACTGACGAGGTGTATGGGTCGCTTGGTCCCGATGGTCGGTTCACGGAAGAGACCCCTCTGGCGCCCAACAGCCCCTACGCGGCCAGCAAGGCGGCGTCGGACCTGATGGTGCGGGCTGCGTGGAAGACGCACGGGCTTCCGGCCGTCATCACGCGTTGCTCTAACAACTACGGACCGTACCAGTTCCCTGAGAAGCTCATCCCGCTCATGATCGCCAACGCCATCGAGGGCAAGCCGCTGCCGGTCTATGGTGACGGGCGGAATGTGCGCGACTGGATTCATGTCGAGGATCACTGCCGGGGCGTGGATATGGCCCTTCGCCGCGGTCAGCCTGGAGAGGTGTACAACTTCGGTGGAGGGGCGGAATATCCGAACATCGAGGTCGTCCGGACCATCCTCCGTATCCTCGGACGTCCGGAAAGCATGATTCGGTTTGTAGCCGATCGGCCGGGTCACGACCGGCGCTATGCCATGGATTGGTCTAAAGCCGAGCGGGAACTGGGCTGGCGGCCTCGCTGGACGTTTGAAGACGGGCTCGCAGCTACGGTGCAATGGTACCTATCGCACCAGGACTGGCTGAATCGAGTCCGTTCCGGCGCGTACCGGGACTATTACGAGCGCATGTACGAAAGGCGAGAGAGTTGGCTAGACTCGGTCCGGGGGAGCGCGCGGTGAGGGAAGATTTTGCCGCCCAGCCCACCGTGTTGATAACGGGTGGGCATGGGCAGCTGGGGAGGGAACTCGAGCAGCTCCTGGCGGCGCGCGGGATTCGGGTCCATGCTCTAGGCCGGGATGCGCTGGACATTACGGACGCGGCTCGCGTGGACCAGGTGGTGACGGAACTGGCCCCTTCGGTAGTGTTTCATGCGGCCGCATGGACCGACGTAGACGGCTGCGAGCGAAACCCCGAAAGGGCATGGCAGGTCAACGCGGACGCCACGGCACGCATCGCGCAAGTTTGCGCTCGGCGGGAAATCTTACTGGTCTACGTCAGCACCGACTTTGTTTTCGATGGTACCCGGCGACGGCCGTACGAGCCCGACGATCCAGCGGCGCCGCTTAGCGTGTACGGCAGGAGCAAGTTGGCGGGGGAGCGAGCGGTGCTGCAGGCTGGCGGCCGCGCAGTCGTTGCGCGTACGGCGTGGGTCTATGGCGTGTCCGGTCCGAATTTTCCGAAGGCGATTCTCCGGGCAGCTGCCGCTCGCCATCGGGGCGAAGCGAGCGGACCGCTCGGCGTGGTCGATGACCAGGTGGGGTCGCCGACGTATGCGCCGGATTTAGCTAGGGTCCTTATCGAGCTCGCCGGCCTGGCGGCTCGTCCGTCGCCGTCGCTTGGAGTGTTTCATGTGGCCAATGAAGGTGCGTGCTCCCGGTACGAATTTGCTCGGCGGATACTGGAGCGCGCCGGTTGGGCCAACCTGGTAGACGTGGAGCCGATTGAGAGCCGTCAACTTGCGGCGCCGGCGCCTAGGCCAAGCTACTCAGTGTTGGGACTGGCGAAACTCGAACGCCTAGGGATACGTATGCGACGCTGGGAGGAGGCTCTGGACGAGTTTCTGCTTTCTTTGCGGGGGGTGGACCCCGACCTGTTTCCTCGGTGACCAGGCGTCGCCGCTGTGAAAAGGGTCGGGCAACCGCCGCCTGCCGGTCGCCAGCCTCTCTCTGGACGGTTGGCTCCGCGCGCCCGCCGCTGGCCAAGTCCTGGGAAACGTCAGGGACGCAGGAAGCCGGCCCCGCAGCGTGGAAAGGGGCGCGGGCCGTATAACACCACGGGGTAGCGACGATCGTGGCAATGAGATCGGCGTCCCAAACGTGATGTGATATCAGTGACGAACATAGAGAGTGCCTTTCGCTACCCGGTGCTTTTCCGGCTCGGCTGGTGGTTGTTTTTCGCAGGCTCCCTCTACCTGGGCTGGAACAGCCTGGGCATCCTGCTGCTTCTGTTGCACCTAGCGATCGACCACCGCGCTGTTGCTTCTCTGACGCGGTCGGGCGACGGTCGTCGACGTGGTGCCGGTCGTTCCTTGGGCGGCCTTCTTCGTTACCTGGTGTTGGTCCTCCTGGGGATTGGTGGTGCCGGGCTTGTCAGCTCTCTCCTGGCGATTGAACCGGGGCGGGGCGTTGCCGCGACGGTGGGCATGGTCCTGTCTATGGCCTTTGGCCTTCTGTACGGGGCGGTGCTCCAATATACCCACCCGGGGTGGTTTCGAGCATACCTGTGGCCAGCCGTCGTTGCGGGCGCCGTGCATATAGGCTGGGTCTTCTGGGAAGCTGGACACGTCGAAAGCCTATGGTACCGGGTCGAAACCGTAGCGGGCCCGAACGGAACCGGCACCATGATGTTGCTGGCTGTTTGTCTTGGTGTAGCCTGGTTTGTCGGCCGAAAAGACGCGTGGCGGTGGGCGAGCGTCCCATACATCACCGGCGCCATCGCCGCGATGGTGTTGACGCAATCACGTGGCTCGTGGTTGGCGCTGGTGGCGTTCGGCATCTGCATCCTGGTTCCGGCAGCACGCGAACCGCTCCGGAACCGCTACGTGCTCGGGGCCGTCATGGGCGCAATGATCGTTTTCGTGTTGGTGATGTCGTATGTTCCCGGAGCTGCCGAACGGCTGCGGATATCGAGCAATCCGGCTGAAGAGGGCCGGATCGCCGTTTACCAAATCGCCTGGGACATGTTCCTTGACCACATCTGGTTCGGCGTTGGTCCGGCCAACTTCGGCAACCATTGGGATGAGTACAATCGCGGGCGGTCCGAGGAGGACGTGGGCTTTCCTCACAACACCTGGCTACAGGCGTTGACCGAAACCGGGCTAGTCGGCGGCGTGTTGTTCGCCGTGCTGATCGGACGGGTGCTACTGGCCGTCTGGCGGATACGCCAGACCGGCGACTGGCAGTTGTGGGCCGTGGCGTCGAGTGTCGTCGCCGTTTTGGTGCGGGACCAGGTCGACGCGGTCATATTCAACATCAACACTGGTTTTTTGTTTTGGTGGATGGCCGGCACCGTTCTGGCCAGCGAGCGCTTGATCCGACGGCGGGCCGCC
Source organism: uncultured Bacillota bacterium (assembly GCA_937916565.1). Lineage (GTDB taxonomy): Bacteria > Bacillota > Limnochordia > Limnochordales > ZCTH02-B6 > ZCTH02-B6. The sequence continues at coordinate 8,619 of CALFSR010000234.1, forward strand.
TCGTGACGGCGGCATAGGCCGATTGGATTCATGTTGAGCCGGACGTTCTTGTCGGGCTGTCTGTTGTTCCAGAAATCTTGCCTAGGCAGTGTTGGGAGGCGTAAGCGTGAAAGGTGTTGTCCTGGCCGGCGGAACAGGCTCCCGCTTATACCCGTTGACCAAGGTGACCAACAAGCACCTGCTGCCCGTAGGGCGGTATCCGATGATATATCACCCCATCGCCAAACTCGCCGAGGCGGGCATCCGCGAGGTGCTGGTCGTCACAGGTACCGAACACATGGGTGATGTCGTCTCACTGCTGGGCTCGGGGCGCGAGATCGGGATGGAGTTCACATACCGAGTTCAGGATCAGGCCGGAGGCATCGCGCAGGCGTTGGGGCTGGCCGAGGCCTTTGTCGGCAACGACCGCTGTGTCGTCATCTTGGGCGACAACATCTTCCAGGACCCCATCACCTCGTACGTAGAGACGTTCGCCAGGCAGGCGGGCGGCGCCCGCGTTCTCCTGAAAGAGGTTCCGGACCCCGAACGCTACGGCGTGGCGGAGGTGCGTGACGGACGCATCGTGTCCATCGTGGAGAAACCCGCGCAGCCTGCGAGCCGTTTCGCGGTCACCGGGATCTACATGTATGACCGGTACGTTTTTGATGTGATCCGGACGCTCCGCCCATCGGCCCGTGGCGAGCTTGAGATTAGCGACGTGAACAGTGCTTACCTGGCCCAGGGGCTCCTGGAGTACGACGTTCTGCAGGGATGGTGGACGGACGCGGGAACGCCCAAGTCCTACTCCCTGGCGAACCGGCTCGCGGAGAGCATCGTTTTGCCCGTGTTCGAAGGCCGGGGGCGGTAAATGGATGGGCTCGCCCATTATCCTGAGCAGCTATCACGACGCACGTGATGGGCCGCACCGCCGCGTCGGGGTGCTGGTCGTTGCCCGCGAGCCGACGTACCTGGAGGAGTGCCTGCGTTCGCTTCGAGAGGAGCTCCCACGGTTGACCGGCACGTCAGCAAACGTGCTGGTCATCGCTCCCGCGCCGCCTAAGGCCGCACCGGCAGGAATATCGGCAGATACGCTCGAGGCCTGCTGGGTACCTCTCGAGTCCCCGGCCGCGATTCCGCAGGCGTTAAATGAAAGCCTGGCCGTTTTGCTGGCTTCATGTCGCCTTCTGGTCCTCATGTGGGGCGACATCGTGACAAAGCCTGGTGCCCTTAAGCACATGCTGGAGTTCCTCCGGTGCCATCCGGAGGTGGACGGCTGCGTCGGCGGCCTGTACGACCCGCCGGGTCACCGGATCCGGCTGCGCACCCGGATATCCTCCTTCTGGCCGCCACCGATGGACCGTCCCCATGTTGCCACGTATCCCGGTACGGCCCTATGCATGCTGAGGGCAGAAGCATTTTTTCAGATCGGCGGATTCGTAGAGGATGACGGCGGCGACTGGGAGTTGGAATGGGCCCAGCGCGCTCAAGAGGCCCAGTTGCGGTTCCAGTACTTGCCGGATGCCACGGGTGTGATCCTGGGCCGTTGGGATGCGCCGTCCGCGCCACACAGGAAGTCCGTGTCAACACCGCAGTTTACGGGGCGGTTCCCCCGTTACCATCCCGACCTAAAGGAACTGCTTCTCTCATCGAGCGTTACTTCAGCTCACAAGATTCCCCGTGCTTCCGCGGCCGAGGCAATGACGACCGCCGCCAACGATTGCCCGGTCATCGGCGAGAGCGAGTCGCATTGCCGGGGTGCTGGTGCCGGGCTCGATGACAGGGCCGTCGCGTTTGTCACTTGCGTCAGCGAGCCGACGCAGTATCTCTGGTGCCGGAGGTACATCGAGGCGCTGGAGATACCCGATGGCTTCCGCGTCGAAGTGCACGTGGTGCCGGGTGCCAAGGGACTTCCAAGTGCCTACAACGCGGTCATGCGGCGGAGCAACGCCAAATACAAGGTCTACCTTCACCAAGACGTTTTTCTCCTCCAGCGCCGCATGCTCTACGACGTGCTGGACATTTTCTCAGATCCCGGCATCGGGCTCATCGGTGTCGTAGGAGCGACCCGGCTGCCTGTCAATGGCGTCTGGTTTCGAAACAACGGTCTCTACTGCCACGGGCAAGTGCTCGAATACCGGCGCTCGATGACGCGTCGCTTCTTGGGGAAGTGGAATCGCCGGCGTCTCCGGCGTTGGCACTTCCGCCCGGTCCGTTCCCGGATTTTGCCGGTCGCGGCGGTTGACGGGCTCATTATGGTCACCCAGTACGATGTGCCGTGGCGGGAGGATCTGTACGACGGTTTCATCTACTACGAGGGGCCGCAATGCCTCGAATTCATCCGCCGCGGCCTTGCGGTCGTCATCCCGCGGCAGGAGCCGGATCGGATCTGGTGCCTGCACCACGGCCCGCCCGAAGGCAAAGAGCGCACTCCCGAGCAAGACGCGGCCTATCAGGCGGAGTTCAGTCGTGTGAGCGAAATATTCCGCAGGGAGTACGGTGAGTTTCTTCGCATTCCGGCCGTGGAGTTGCTGCGCCGGTACCGGCAAGAATCCGATGCGTACGTGGGTCCGGCTGTGGAACGCGGCATAGTCCGGCAACGGGGCAAGCGTTAGACGGGAGGGTGACACGCGTGATCGACGGGGTCAAAGTGAAAAAACTGGTGCGGCATTGCGACGACCGGGGCTTTTTCCAGGAGATACTCCGGGATGACGACGGGTTGTTGCGGCGTTTTGGGCAGGCGTCGATGTCCAAGACGTATCCCGGCGTGATCAAAGCCTTTCACTATCATGAGCTCCAGGACGACCTGTGGTTTTTCCCTGTCGGCAACGCGCAGGTCGTGCTCCACGACTTGCGGGAGAACTCGCCGACCCGGGGCGAAACCAACGTGTTTTACATGGGGGAGGACAACCCGATCCTCTTGCTCATCCCCGCGGGCGTAGCTCACGGGTACCGGACGCTGGGGGAGAAACCCGCCATCATCATCTACTTCACCACCGAGTCGTACAACCGAGAAGACCCCGACGAGAAGCGACTGCCGTACGACGATCCGTCCATCGGTTTTGACTGGACCACGAAGATGCGATAGTGAATGCGTCCGCGCCCGTTTTGGCCGTCTCGGGGAGGGGGCACGCGGCAAAACGGGCTTCTTTATTGGCTTAAAGGATGTAAGCGCTTACAACCCACAAGCGGGTTCCCTCACGGCGACGGACGTTTATCCTCGTCCGCCGCTGTTTTTGCTGCGCGGACAATTGCATAACCGGCCCCATCCCAAAGCAGGTCGCCGGACGTACCCAGTTCCCGCACGAGCAACCCGGTCTGGGCGGACGGGCCAAGGATGAGCAGAGAGCCATGGGATTCAAGGAATCTCCGGGCGTCCGCCGGTGACGACAGCCGCATGGCGCCTGCCCGTTGCGCGTAAAACGCCAGCGACGGCCCGATGGGCGAGCCGGCGATGACCGCTGGCTCCGGGCGGCTCGCGAGCACCCGCGAGGCCGCGTACTCAGGCAATAGTTCCTCCCGGTAATTCCCCAGCGACTGAAAGAGGACGGCGTAGGCGAGGAGGCTCCCTACTACGAGGGTAGTTAATGCGGCACGCGGGCGGCGGCCGATCACGGCGAGGCCCGCGAACCCCGTAACCGCGATGGAAACGACGGCGAGGAACGGAGTCAAAAACCCGACGTAGACGGACTGCTCCTCGGGGAATGCACCCGCGTAGGCAACTGCAACCACCACGACCACAGGGGCGGCGATGAGCATGGACATCCACGCTGCCGTACGGGTAAGTCTGGGCCCGCCGCTGTGCGCGCTATCGGCGATAAGGACGGCCAGGGGAGGCAACGCCGGGAGCAGGTACCTGATGACCCGCCACTGGATGAGAAACGGCAGCAGGAACGCCACGAGGAACCAAGTCCCAAAAAGGACGAGCCCCAAGCTGGCCGATGACCCGGTGCCGGGTTCCGTGGCCCCACCGTACTGGACGGAAGCGCCGGCTCCCGTACGTCGCAAGCGCCGCCACCCATGCAAGACGGAAGGGACAAGCCAACCCGACCAGGGCAGGACGGCGACGAAAAGCAGGGGGAAGTATGACCAAAAGTGCAGGATGGTGGGGCCACCCGTGTCCAGGTCAGCGAGGAAGCGCGATTGCCCGCGCCCCAAGAGCAGGTCGATGATGGCCCAACCATGCGTGAGGTACTGGTGGACAAACAAGGGTGCGCCGATGGCTAAAAACAGCGCTCCTCCCAGCAAGAGATGGCCGGCGACGGACGCAGGGCTGGTTCCCGTCGGCACGGCGGGCCGACCGGGTCCTGTATTGCGGAGCGCGATCCATCGGACGCCAAACAAAGTCAATGCCGCCACCAGGCCGGGAAACAGCACTGCTTGCGGGCCGCGGGCGAGAAGACCGAGAGCAAGACTCGTCCAGAAAAGGTAGGTCCAGCGCCAGCGCCTGTCGGTGATGAACCTGGCCAACCCATAGAAAGCGAGGGTGGAGAAGAACGTCAGCGGCATGTCCTGCTGGGGCACGAACGCGCAGTAGACGAAGAGAATGGACGTCAGCAGCACCCAGCCCGCCAAGCTTGCCGCTTCGCGGGCGAAGAACCGCACCGCCGTGGCTTGCAATAGGATCACGGTGCCTACGCTCATCAGTACGTGCCATAGGCGTATCGCGAGCTCGTTGACGCCAAAGATCAGGTACGACGCCGCGATGAGCCAGATGGTGAGCGGCGGCTTGTCCACCAGGGCGTCGCTTCCGGGGTAGCGCAGGGTGAACCAATCGCCCGATTCCACCATCCGTTGGGCGATCAAGGCGTAATAGGCGGTGTCGCCGTCGGTCAAGGGCAAGTTGACGGGCGATAGAAGCAGGAGCAGCCCAACGAGCCCCGGCCTAAGCCACACCGGCGGGTTCATGCCGGATCAACCTGGTCCCTGACCAAAGTCTCGTCGCAGAGCAGCGTGGAAGGAAGCGGGATGGGAGCGTTGGTTCGCTCCCGGGAGAAATCGGGCCGCGTCGTCCACACGTACCAGAGGACCCTGCCGTAGTCCAGAATCGTACGGCCGACCCGCATCTTGCTTAGGCCGCCTTTCTGGTCGTAACGTAGCACGAGCGGTACCTCCGCGGCCCGCACGTCCAGCGGGCGGAGCTTGAGCAAGATTTCGGCCATGGCGGCAAAGGTCGTCGCTTGGATGAACCGATCGCCGTACACCCGCAACGCTTCCTGGACCACACGAGCGCGGTAGGCGCGAAATCCGCAGGTGTAATCGCGCACCCCGGGCACGGGCGTTAGGATCTTCAGCATGAAGTTGGCCGTTCGGCTCAGCAGGCGCCGGGAGGCTGTCAATCCGATCTCACCAGCTCCCGGGCGGAAGCGAGAAGCAATGACCACGTCGTATCCGTGTTCAAACCACGGGAGCATGTCCAGCACGTGGTGGGGCTCGTGGGTGTTGTCGGCGTCGAGGGTGACGAGAATATCGTCCGGGCCCGAGCTTGCCGCTGCCCACTGCAGGCCGTCCCAGATGGTGCGGTGCAGGCCCATGTTGCGGCCGTGCCTCAAGAGCCGGACGGGAAACCGCGCTTGCAAAGCCGCGGCGATCTCCGCCGTCGCGTCCCGTGAGCCGTCGTCAACAACCAGAATGCGGTACGGGGGAAGTTTCGAAGAAAGAGCCCCAATCTTCTCTACCAGCGGTTCGAGGTTGAGAGCCTCGTTGAACGCCGGCAGAATGAAGGTAACCGAGGCGCGAGTGAGTCGAAGACGCATATGGCGCGGGGCGCTTCCCGCGCGCTTGTCCCCCTCCGGCATCGCCACAGCGTAAGAGTTGTTCGACAACCGTATTTGTGCTCCTCCCGGGTGTTCTTGCCGGCTCTCTTGCAGCCGCTCGAAATGCGCTTTTTGAGTCCGCCGCGAGAGTCGTGGTACACTGTACCTGCAGCACGCTTCGGTTTGGGTTTGCAAGAGGAGCAACTGAGGATTGTGACGAGCGGACAGACCATCCCGGGGGGCCCCTTGCGGCTCGCGACCGGCTTACGAATCCTTTACCTCGTTCCCTACCTGGCCCGCGGCGGGACGGAAAGGCACCTCATCGACCTCATCCGCACGATTGGCTGGAAGGAACGTCCCTGGGTCATTGCGCCCGACGGGCCGGCGCGTCCGGCGGTGCAGGAAGCCGGTGCCTGCTGGCAACAGGCTCCGGCGTTTGGTGCCAACCGGCGGTCGGTTTCCGGGTGGCGGGCAGCAATCCAGGCAGCGGTCGAATCGTTTTATCCCGATATCATCCATGTCCACGCCGGCGTGGAACTTCTCTGGGTGGCCCGGCGCATCGTCCCGGAGGTGCCGCGCGTGTTCACGGTGCACGGCTATCACGGAAGCGGAGCGGGACTCAGCTACCGGTTGGCGGAAGTTCTGGGAGGGCGGTGGGCCGATCGCGTCATCGCGGTTTCCCGGGCCGAGGCCGCGCGCTTGCGTCGCCTCGCTCCGCATCGCCTGCGGACGGTGCTCAACGGAGTTGCGGATGTCCAGCGCGAGCCGCTCCCGCCGCCGGTGGACGGGATGGACGGCAACGGCCTGGTGGTGGCTGTGGCCAGCCGTCTCGAGCCTCCCAAGGGCGTCGATCTGGTGGTGGAAGCCTTTATTCGTTTGAAACAGAAGCGTATCCCGGTCGTCGACGCCGACGGACGTCCGGCCGTGTCCCGGCTCGTCATCATCGGGTCGGGGTCCCAGGAGGAGGTTCTGCGCCGGAGGGTTGCCGAGAGCGGCTTCGGCGATGACATTCGCCTTGTCGGGTTTCATCCCCGGGCGGCGGCGCTGTTCCGGCGGGCCGACATCGTCGTCCAAGCCAGCCGGCAGGAACCTTTTGGGCTCACGGCTGCCGAGGCGCTGGCGGCCGGGGCGCCGGTTATTGTTAGCAACGCCGGGGGTCTCCCGGAAGTCGTGGAAGACGGCGTCAGTGGCCTCGTCGTGCCGGCGGGGCAGGTGGAACCGCTGGAGGCCGCGCTGGCCCGATTGCTGGCGGACCCTGACCTCAGGAGTCGGATGGGAGCGGCGGCGCGCCGCCGGTACGAGGAACTCTTTACCATAGAGCGGTTTGCCGCCGATACGTTGGGGGTATACCGTGAGCTTAGGGATGATGACGGGCCCGAAGTGGCCGGCACGCAGGCGATCCAGTCGAGCCGATGAGGACGCGGCAGGAGATGCGGCGTGTTGAAGGAAACACGGGTGGGAGTGTCTGAACCCCACGTTGTCTCGGAGCACTACGGCCCACCCGATGGAAAAGAGCGCGGTCCCAAGGAGCAAGCCGCTTATGCGGCGGAGTTTGACCGTGTCATGGAGATCTTCCGCCGGGAGTACGCCGGCTTCTTGCAGGTGCCCGCCCATGACCTGCTGCGCCGCCGGCGGGAGCGGGTAAGTGGACACGGAAGAGATCAAATGGGAGACGCCGTGGGCCTGGGGTAGCGGCGGGAGCGCTGCGGACGGTGGCGGGGAGGCATGAGGTGAGCGGGGACACTCAGGGCGGACGCCGGGTCGAGTCGGGAGCAGGCACCTTTGACGCGATTTCGGTGATCATCCCGGTGCGCAATCGGGTTGGAACGATCGGCGCGTGCCTGGAGCACCTTTTCCAGGCTGCGGTGCCTCTGGTTGAGCGCGGCGTTTCCGTGGAGATCGTGGTGACGGACGATGGTTCCACCGATGGCTCCTTGGGCGTCGTGGAAACGGCCGCCAAGAGTTCTTCCGTCCCCGTGCGGCTCATCCCCCTCTCGGAGCGCCACGGACCTGCACGGGCCCGCAACGCCGCGCTGGCGCAGGCCCGCGGAGAACTCGTCGTGTTTGTAGACAGCGACATCATCGTTGTACCCGGGTTTCTCCAGGCGCACCTTCGAGCGTACGAAGGCGCACCGGACCGGGCTTATACCATCGGTCCCGTGGTCAATGTCGCCGACCTCGACGCAGCCCTGCGATTTCCGCCTGCGACGCCGTGGGATATGTCCCGCGCCAGCCTGCATACCGCCAACGCTTCCGTTCCACGCCCCGTCTTGGACGAAGTGGGCGTCTTTGACGACGGGTTCGACGCCTACGGGTGGGAAGACTTGGACCTTGGCAGGCGCTTAAAGAAGGCCGGTGTCACACGTCTTGAGGCCACCGAGGCCGTCGCCTACCACGTTGATCCGCCCATCAGCACCCCGGCTCAACTGCAGACGCGCCTGGCCAAGGAACGGGAACGGGGCCGCACTGCCCTCACGTTCCTGGCCAAGCATCCCGAGTTTTCCGCGCGGCTGACCGCCCAGGATACGTGGCTGCACGCGGCATTGAACTGGCTCATGCGGCTCGGCGGTCGCATCTCGGAGGAAAACGTCCTCGAATGGGTCGAGCGCGCCCGTCGCAAGGGATGGACGTCGGCGGAGCGCGTCTGGATTGCCGGGGTCATCAATCACGCCTATTTGACGGCTCTTAGGGAAGAAAAGAAGCGAATCTCGCCCGCTGCCGAGTGAGTCGATTCGTGTTCAGGCGGGGTGTTGACGCGCTGGCCCCTGCCTAATGTCGACGGGTCGCTGAGCCTGATCAATTCCATCATCCCGCCCGCAACGAAAGCTGCGTTCACGTCCAGGTCACGTACATGCGGCGCGGACGTTCGGACGGTGAAGGCTTCTCTCCCTCCGGGCGGGGCCGGCTACTTCTTTGCCCGCGGATCCATCGCGTCCCGCAGGCCGTCTCCCAGCAGGTTAAAGGCATAAACCGTGAGGAGGATGGCCACGCCGGGGGCAAAGACCAGGTGCGGCGCGGTGTAGATGTACTGCCGGGCGTAGTTCATCATGGAGCCCCACGTCGGGGTCGGCGGCTGGGCGCCGAGGCCGAGGAACGAGAGGGCGGTTTCGGCCATGATGGCGCCGGCGACGCCCATGGTGACGGTGACGATGACGGGAGCGAGCACCTGGGGCAAGATGTGGCGAAAGACGATGCGCGGCGTGGAGCAGCCGATGGCCCGGGCCGCTTCGACGAACTGCTGCTCCCGGATGGTCAGCACTTGGCCGCGGATGAGCCGGCACATGTCGGCCCAGCCGACGAAGCCGAGCGCGAAGAAAACCGTGTAGATGCCCGGCCCGACGGCGACCGCGATGGCGATGGCGACAAACAGGCTCGGCAAGGCGTCGATGATCTCCGAGAGGCGCATGATCACCATGTCAACCCAGGTGCCGGCGTAGTATCCGGCCAGGGCGCCCAGGCCCAGCCCAAGGATGAGCGTGACGATGCGGGAGGCGAAACCGACGGTGAGCGAGATGCGCGCCCCGTACACGATGCGGCTGAACACGTCCCTTCCCGAGGCGTCCGTGCCGAGCCAGTGGTCTTTGCTCGGGGCCTGGAGGCGATTGCGGAGGTTGTAGTCGGTTATCGGGTCGTAGGGCGCAATCCAGGGAGCAAAAATCGCCACCAGGGACAGCAGGGCGACGAGCGCCAGTCCAAACATGGCCACCCGGTCCCGCCGCAGCCGTTTCCACGCGAGCAACAGCTGGCTTTCGCCCACGTAAACTCCGCCGGCCGGTTCCTGCGTTCTTGGTTTCATCGGTCCGTCCCCCACGCCCAGTCTTCCGCGTCCGCTAGTCATACCGCACCCGCGGGTCGATGAGCACGTACGCTCCGTCGAGCAGCACGTTCACGCCCACAAATACCACCGCCTGGAACAGGAATGCCCCCATGACCACCGGCAGATCCCGGGCGAACACCGCGTCCAGCGTGTAGCTGCCGATGCCCGGCAGCGCAAAGATGATCTCCGTCAGCGCCGAGCCGACCAAGAGGCTCCCCAGGGAACCGCCCAGGGCGGTTACGATGGGGATCATCGCGTTGCGCAGGGCGTGCTTAAAGACGACCACCCGCTGGCCGAGCCCCTTGGCCCGGGCGGTGCGGATGTAGTCCTGCTCGAGCACTTCCAGCATGACCGCCCGCGACAGGCGGGCCTGGTACGCGGCGATGTTGGTCCCAAGCACGACGGCGGGTAGGAGATAATGATACCAGCTCCCGTCGCCGATGCCGGAAACCGGGAGCCATTTCAGCCATACGCCGAAGATGTATTGCAGCGCGAGGCCCTGAAAGATCACGGGCGTGCAGACCCCGATCAGAGACACGTTGCGCAGCGCGCCGTCAATCCACGTCCCCTTGTGCACGGCCGCCCAGACGCCGGCGGGGATTCCCAGCACAATAGCGATGGAGAGCGAAAAGAGGGCCAGCCGCAGCGTCACCGGAAACCGGGCCTGAATGCTCTCGGTGATGGAACGCTGGTTGAGGAACGATCGGCCCAGGTCCCCTTGCAGGGCCTTTCCGACCCACGTGATGTACTGGACGGGAAGCGGTTTGTCGAGGCCCAGCTCCGCCCGGATGCGCGCCACGGTTTCCGGAGACGCCCGCTCGCCGACGACCGACAAGACCGGGTCCCCGGGCACGATGAAAAACAGGATGAAGGTGAAAAGCGAGACCCCAAAGAGCACCGGCACCACCAGCAAGAGGCGCCGGATGAAATACAGCGACATGGGACTTCCCCTTGTCGTTGCTCGCCGCCGCCCGGGCGGTCCGTCCGTGAACACCCGTCACCGAGGGGAAGAGAGCCTGCCGGCGGGGAGCGGTCTCCCCACCGGCAGGTGACGAGCCAACTGGTGATAAGCTGGCACGGGCCGCGGCCCCCGGGATGCCGACGGCGCGGCAGGCGGAGGGCACACAGCCCGCTGCCGGGCCGTCGGCCTCCCAACCGGCTGGCGTGCCGGCGGCTCTCCTAATGCTCTAGTTGTCCAGCCATACGCCGGTCATCTTGTCGGCGTTGAAGATGCGGTACAGCTGGTACCCCCGCACTTCCGGCCGCGTCACGACCCACGACTGGCCGTAGAAGAGGAACACCCGCGGCGCCTGCTCCAGGACAAGGTCCTCAATCTGGTGGTACAAGGCGATGCGCTCATCCCGGTCGGCCGTCCGCTGGGCCAACTCGATGAGCCGGTCCACCTCGGGGTGGCTGAAGCTGGTCCGGTTTCCGCCGGCGCCGAAGTTGGCGCTGTGGAACAGCGGGAACAGGTAGTTCTCGGCGTCCGGGTAGTCAGCGCCCCAGGAGGCGTAGAAAGCGTCCAGGGCGTTGCGGGTCGTGTCCGCCAGCATGGAGCTGAAGTCGCGCAGCACGATTTCCATCTGGATGCCGGCCTCGGCCATCATCAGCTGGATAGGTTCAAAGAGCTGCACGTTGGTGTCGGAGTTGCTCATGTGCACCTCAAAGCGCAGCCCGTTGGGATAGCCCGCCTCGGC
>CALFSR010000235.1 GCA_937916565.1 uncultured Bacillota bacterium
AGAGGTGGAGGAGTGGTGGCGGGAGGCTGGTGACGACCCGGAGCGAGAGGCCCAGGAGATGGGCGACGTGATCGCGACCGTCCTCTCCATCGCCCACCACCGGGGCATCGACCCCGCGGCGGCATTGGAGGGCGCCATCCGGCGCAACCGGGAGCGGGCGGGGAGGGGTGAGTGAGGGATGGCCGACCGCACGCAACTCGCGCCCGAGCGCCTCGCGGAGTTGCGCCGGCTGACTACGAGGCTGTGACCAAAACGAACCGGACGAAACCTGACCGGAGGGGAAGGAGGCACGTGCGGAGTCGGAAGCGGCGATGGAGCTGGGTGCCTGAGGCGATCCTCGGGGCACTCGTCACCGGGTTTGTGCTCGGGTTCTGTTGGGGCTACACAGCGGGGGTGACGTGGTGAGATTCGTCGGGATCGACCCTGGCCTGTCGGCGCCGGCGGTGTGCGTTCTCGGTCCGGCCGGGGGCGTCGCGTCGCTGAAGACGATTCGCAGCCGCTTACTCGGTCAGGAGCGGGTGGCGAGGATCATCGCGGGCGTGATGGTCGAGCTGGCAGGACCGTGCCTCGTCGCCATTGAGGGCTACGCGTACAGCCGAAACCTCCAGGGCGCCCGCCCGGCGGTCGAGGCCGTGGGCGCGCTGAAACACGCCCTCTGGTCGGCCGGGATCGAGGCGGATCACTCCATCGGCCCGATGACGCTCCGCAAGTACGTCACGGGACGGGGGCGACACGGAGGCCGTGACGATGACAAGCGGGCGATGATGGAGGCCGCCAGGTCTGCCGGCGTGTCGATCATCGACGACAACCAGGCGGACGCATGGGGACTGGCGACGATCCTGCGGGACGCCTACCTCCTGGCGACGGAAGGGCGGCGGCCGGGTACGCTTTTCCGGCATGAGGTCTGCCAGGAGCTCGTGCCGTGGATTCGGGAGCAGATCAGGAGACTGGAGAGGGGAGAGTCGGCATGAGTGTGACGGGTGCGATCACTTGCACCGTGGAGGCGTGGCGCGAGGGCGGCCGTTGGGTCGCCCGAGTCCGACTCCCGGAATGGGTGATCGAGGACATGGCGGCAGAGGGTAGCTGTGAGGCGCTCAGACAGGCCGTACAGGCGGGGGAGGGGTCGGGCATGACTTCTGATAGGTTGAGTGCCCAAGCCCCACATTCACGGACAAATATGCACGTTCTAGAGGGTAGTGTCGCCGAGATCGCGGTCGGCGATTCTCGGTCGCGGCGGGACGAGTTGCGGGAGGCCGCGGTGGGTGACCTCGTCGAGTTCGAGAAAACCGCCGACGACTACGAACGGACGGGGCTGCCACTTTACGAGACGAGCGGCAACCTCGACAAGCTCCAGCTCGCCGAGGCGGCGTACCGGGCCGGCCTGCCCCCATGCGTGATCGAGCTCACCCGGGTGACGACCAGGGACGGCCGCGACATCCGGCAGACGACGCTCTACCACTACCGCGGGCCGGAGCGCGCTGCCGACACCTTGCCGCCGATCGAGCGCATCACGTCGGCGCGGCTGGAGAGCTGGCTGCGCGAGACGCGGGCGCGGCGGAGCGCGTAGGACGACACCGGCGGGGGGCGCCCGGCCCCCGCCCGCTAAGGAGCTGACGACACATGGCAGACCAAGAGCACATCTGCGCTTTCTGCATCCTCGGCCGGCGGCTGCGGCCTCGCCTGCGCTGGTGCGAACGCCGGCGTGCGTGGGTCTGCCCCGTGTGCCGGGCCGCTATCCAGTGGCCCACGGATCCGGACCGCACCGCCCAGGACCTGGCGGTCATGTTCCGGCAGAGCACACCGGAGGAGCTACGAGAGCGGGCCGACAGGGAGTGGGAGGCGTACAACAGCCAGCCGCGGGTGTACCACCCCGGACCCCCGAAGGCGACGGGTGGCGGCAAGAGCGGCCGGCGCCGGAAGCAGCCCGTGAAGCGCAGACTTGTGGCGCCTCTCGAAGAGTACGGGGGTTGACATGGGGTTGAGCATCCATGCTATAATGGCGGCGAAGCCGTACGCCCAAACGGGCGTGCGGCTCTTTTTTGTGCTCTGGAGGAGGCAGCTGTGGCCGAAAAGCAGCCGAAGCAGCCGAGGTGGACCGGCAAGCAGCGCCGCTTCGTCAAAGAGTATGTGAAGGACCACAACGCTACGGCAGCGGCCCGAAGAGCTGGTTACTCCGAGCGCAGCGCCAAGCAGACGGGGTACGACCTGCTCCACCTCCCCCAGTACGCCCATGTCCAAGAGGCGATCCGGGAGGAGGAGGAGCGCATCGCCCAGCGCCTCGAGGTGACGGCCGAGCGCATCCAGCAGGAGCGGGCGAAGATCGCGTTCACGAGCATCGACCGCTTCCTCGAATGGGACGGCAAGGAGCTCCGGCTTAAGCCCTTCTCGGAGATCGATCCGCTCGAGCTCGCCGCCATCGCCGAGATCGAGCAGGACAAAGACGGGCGGATTAAGTTCAAGCTGCACAGCAAGGACGCCTCGCTCGACGCGCTCGCCCGCATGAAGGGGCTCTACAAGGGCGAGCTGGGCGACGGCGAGATCCGGCTAAGGGTGGACGTGTTCAGTGGCGACAGCGACGGTCGTGTCTCTGCGAGAGCTGATTAATCCCACGCCTAAGCAGCAGGAGTTCTTTGACGCCGTCAGCCGGTACACGTTCACGCTCTACGGCGGGGCGGCCGGCGGTGGAAAGAGCTACAGTCTGCGGTGGCTGGCGGTGGCCCTGCTCGTGCGGTGGGCAGCGCGGGGGCTCCACAAGGTCCGCGTCGGTCTGTTCTGCGAGGACTACCCGGCCCTCGAGGATCGCCAGATCTCCAAGGTCAGGGTGGAGTTTCCTGACTGGCTCGGCACGTACCGGGAGCGGTTCCACACGTTCGAGCTCAGACCAGAGTTCGGCGGCGGCGAGATCGCATTTCGCAACCTGGACGACCCGTCTAAGTATTTCTCGACGGAGTTCGCCGCCGTGCTGGTCGACGAGCTCACCAAGAACGACTACAAGACCTTCACGGACCTGCGCTTCCGCATGCGCTGGCCCGGGATCGACGACGTGAAGTTTGCGGCCGCGACCAACCCGGGCGGCATCGGTCACGTGTGGGTGCGGGCGCTGTGGGTCGACCGGCAGTTTCCCGAGGAGCTGCGGGGCCGGGAACACGAATTCGCCTTCGTCCAGGCAAGGGCCGGCGACAACCCGCACCTGCCGGAGTCGTACCTCCGGGAGCTCGCATCCCTCCCGGAAGCCGAGCGCCGGGCGTACTACGAAGGCGACTGGGACATCTTCGCCGGCCAAAAGTTCAGCGAATGGCGCCGCTCGATCCACGTGCCTTACGGCGCCGACTGGTATCCGCCACGAGGTTGGCGGATTTTTCGCGCCTACGACGCCGGCTGGACCCAGGCCGCGTGCAAGTGGTACGCCGTCAACAAGGACGGCTTTGCCGTCTGCTACCGGGAGTTTTACCCGCGCCACATGACGGACGAGCAGCAGGCTCGGATGATCAAACTTCTCTCCCGGGATCCGGACGGGGTGCCCGAGCAGATCGCCTATACCGTGGCGGACCCGTCGTGCTGGGCCAAGCAGCGTGCGAATGAGCGCGGCGGGGCGTCGACCGCCGAGACGTTCGCCCGTGAGGGTGTGCCGCTTGTCAAGGCCAACAATGACCGGATCAACGGGTGGAAGCGGCTGCACTCCTGGCTGGGCCCGTTCGAGGTCAACGGGCGGGTGACGGCGCGGCTCGTACACACCGCAGCGTGCGTCAACTCGATCCGGCTTTACCCGGCGGCGCCCGTGGACAAGTCCAACCCGGACGACCTGGACACGGACTTCGAGGACCACTTGCTCGACTGTGACAGGTACTTCGTCATGAGCCGGCCGCAGCCGCCGAAGGACGAAGAGGAGCTGCGCCGGCGCTGGCGCGAGCGTGAGCGCCTGCTCAGACCCTTGCACGAGCTCACGGCCTACTAGGAGGGCGAGACGTGGCAGTACAGCCGATCATCATGCCGGAAACTTCAACAGCGACGCGCGACACCGTCACGCGCCTCCTGCTCGCCCGGTTCGACTACGCCGACAGCTACCGCCAGCAGTGGGAAGACCGGGCCGTCGAGGGTTACAAGCTGTACATCGGCTACCGCAAGGAGTGGGAGGAGGACGAGAACGGCAAGCGGCGCCGGATTCGCCGCTCGAACATCCACGTGCCTCGACCCTACGAGCTGGCGGACGCACTGCGCGCTCGTATCGTCAAATCGTTCTTCGCCTCCAGGCCATACGTCGAGTTCATCCCGAAGCCCGACAGCACAGCCGCGAACCGCGCCGTCCTGCAGGCGAACGACCGCAAGGCGCGCGTCGCAGCCGCCCTCGTCGACGACCAGCTTGACAAGAACGGCATTTACCGGCTGTGGTACGACTATGTGACCTGCTTCCTCATCTTCCCGCTGGCCATCATGTCCGTGGGCTGGCGCTTCGAGCAGCGTCGGGTTCGCCGCCGAGTCGAGGTGCCGGCGATGATGCTGGACCCTCGGACGCTGCAGCCGGTGCCCATGCTCGACCCGATCACGGGGCAGCCCGTCACGCAGCTCCAGGTCACGGAAAGCTTGGAAACGGCGTGGGACGACAATGAGTTGAGGGTTGTGCATTTTTTCGACTGGTGGGGCGATCCGGCCGGGTATGACATCGACTCCTGCCGCTTCTGCTTCGAGCGCGAGGAGCTGACGTGGCAGCAGATCCTCGAGCGGCAGGAGCTCCTCGCTCAACACGTGGCGGCGGTCGGTGCCGGCCAGGTGTTCCGGCTCAACAAGGACGACCTGCCGAAAACCTCCGAGTTCGCCCAGGAAGGCAAGTGGCGCCTGCTCTCGGAGGTGGGGCGGGAGGCCGATCCGCAGGGCGACCATTGGGAGCGAGACGAACAGCCGGGCGACAAATACGAGGTCCTGCACTATTGGACCGACACCGAGCACGCCATGATCGTCAATCGCAGCCAGCTCGCGTACATGGGGGAGAACCCCTACTGGCGCCACGGCAAGAAGCCCTACGTCATTACCTCCTTCGATCCGATGCCCAAGGAGCTCTACGGGCTCTCGGCCATGCACATCATTCGCGGGCTCTCGGAGGAGCACGATACGCTGCGCAACCAGCGCATCGACGCTGTGAGCGCGGCCCTGAACCGGATGTGGCTGCGTCGGCGGGGGGCGGACATCAGCGACGATCAGCTCGTCGATCGTCCGAACGGCATCATCGACGTGGACGACTTCACAGACCTTCAGGAGCTCCCCAAGAGCGACGTGAAGGTCTCGGGCTACAACGAAGAGGCCATCATCAAGCAGGACCAGGAGAACGCCCTCGGCGTCGCCCCGGTCGTGCGCGGCGTCGGCTCCTCCCGAGCACAGACCGCGACCGAGATCATGAACCAGACGCAGGGCGCGGCCGTCCGCTTCGACGTGAAGATCGCCCTCTACCAGTTCACGGGATTCAGCCGTATGGTCGAGCTCATGGACATGAACAACCAGCAGTTCATCGCCACGGAGCGGCTGGTTCGCCTCTACGACGCCGACAACGCCTGGGAGTGGGTGACGACTCGGCCCGGCGAGATCATCGGGGAGTACGACTACCGGCCGGCGGGATCGAACGTCGACCCGACCGCCAACAAAGAAGTGCGGCGGGCGCAGCTTGGTCAGATGATCGAAGCCGTCTGGAAGCTTAACATTCCCTACTTCGATCGCTACAAGCTGGTGCGGCTGTGGGCCGAGAGCTTCGACTTGCGAAACGTCGACAGCCTCCTCCTTACGCCACAGGATCTGCAGCAGATGATGCTCATGGAGCAGATGATGTCGGGCCGGCAAGCGGCGCCGATCGGTCTGCCGCCGCAACTGCGTCCGGGCGGACCGGGGCCGTTCCTGCCGGCCCTCGGCATGCCGCAAGGAGGTGGTCCGGTTGGCGGCGGGATTCAGTAACGACGAGCTCGAGGCGCTCGCCGCCCTCGTCGGGCACCGCGGTTGGGACGTGCTGCGCGAGCACCTCGAGCGCCAGATTCGCTCTGACACGTCCGCACTGGTGGAAGCGAACCTCGACAAAGAACCGCACCGCGCCGCCGTTTTGCAAGGGCAGATACGTCGGGCGAAGCAAACCCTGTCCGTGGTAGACGCCGCGGTAAGGGCACACCACGCTAAGGAGTGACCACAGTGGCTTTTGACGGAGAGTTCGGAAGCGGCGACCCGATCGAGGAGCCCAAGCTCGACCCGAGCCAGCCTGAGGATGACGGCAACCTTGCCGACCTTTTCCTCGGCGTTCGGGCTCCTGCCGGCGCCAACAAGGGAGGCAAGCAGGACGCGACGCCCCAGGGCCAAGGGCAAGGGGAGTCTCAGACTCCCGCGCCGGTCCAGGGACAGCAGAACGCGGCCGCGCCCGCCCAACCGAGCGCCCAACCGAACGGGCAGGCTCAAACTGCCGGCCCGTTCCAAATGCCGCAGGATCTGTGGCTGCAGTACCAGCATTTTCTTGCGAGCCAACAGCCTGCGGCGCCTTACCCGGCGCAGCCCATGCCGACGCCGGGATACGCGGGCGGATATCCGCCGGGCCTCGCGGTGCAACCATACCCGGGGTACACCCCGGTTGCCCCGCCGCAGGTTCCGGCATGGCAGCCCGCCCTCCAGTCGACGCCTGCCGCGCCGCCTCAGCAGCCGCAGGGGCAGGAGCCGGACGTCGATGACAACGAGTGGGTCGAGAAGTTCTATCAGGCCCCTCGTAAGGTGCTGGCTCAGGAGATCGAGCGCCGGGCCGCGCAGCTTGCGACCAAGATCATCGAGCAGCGCGAGTCGCAGTTCGGCCAGGTGCTCGGCCCACTGCTGCAAAACATGCAGAGCCGCCTCGAGAGCCTTCAGACCGCGCTCGCACAGCGCGAGTGGCAGGACCGCATGCTCTCGGAGCTCGAGGCGCTGCAGGCACAGGACCCGCAAAACTTCGAGCGCGTGGCGCCGCATATGCAGGCCGTATGGCGTGAGGACCCGCGGCTCCTACAAGGACTCCGCACCGGCCAGCTGAGCCTCCGGGTCATCTATGCCCTGGCGGCCCAGCGGGCGGGGGCGAGCCAGCCGGCCCAGCCGGCGCAGCCCGATCCCAAGCAAGTCGCGCGCATGCCACAGTCGCCGGGCCCGCGGGTCCTGAACGACCAAGCGGAACCAGACAACGACACGCTCGTCACTGCGTTCCTTGGGCCCGCAGAGGGCCGCGGGGAATTCGAGTAACACGCCGCACGCGGCAACACAGTAAGCCGTTTGGACCCTCGCTTCCAGCGGGGTTCTTTTTGTTGCCGATGCGGCAACAAAGGGAGAGAGATGCATCATGTCGGCAGTGCTGACGTTCGACATCGCACGCGACCGAAGAGAACTAGACGTCACTCGAAGGATCGCCGAGGAGCGCCCGGACGGGCAGGAGTTCATCGTCCTGCTCATGCGCGCCCGCAAGCGCCGGACGGTCAACTCGGAGCTGATCTGGTGGGACGACCGGCCCTGGTCGTGGATCACCCAGATCGACAACGTCTCCGGGTACGACGACCAGGCTGCGACGAACCAGCTCAAGGTGGCGGACGCCTCGATCTTCGCCCCGAAGGACGTCGTGTTGAACATGCGGACTCAGGAGCAAATGTTCATCACGGCGGTGGACACCGACACCGACACGATCACGGTCATTCGTGGCTACGGCACGAGCCGCTACGCCATGGTCGACGAGGACAAGCTGATGTGGCTCGCCAACGCGATGGAGGAAAACTCCCTCGCTCCCGCCTCGAAGATCGCGCAGCCGACCAAGCGGTACAACTACACGCAGACGGTCCGCACGCCCTTCGACGAGTCCGAGACGAGCGCCACCGACAACCTCCGTACGTCGGAAACGGAGCGGCAGCGCCTGCGCCGCAAGAAGCTGCTCGACCACCGGCTCGCCCTCGAGCGCACGGCCATCTGGGGCAAGCGGCACGAGGATCAGACGAACAAGCGGCGCCTGACGAACGGGATCGACGCGTACATCCTCACCAACGAGTTCGACGCGGACGGCCTGCTCACGGAGCGGAAGTTCTTCGGAGACTTCTCCGAGATGTGCTTCAAGTACGGCTCCAAGACCAAGCTGCTCGTCACGTCGCCGCTTGTCGGCGGGATCATCAACGACTTCGCCATGGGCAAGATCCAGACCAGCTCCGGCGAGCGCACGTACGGCCTGCAGCTCAACTACATCCAGACGTTCCACGGCCGGCTGTACATCGTGACCTCGCAGAACTACGAGCACGACTTCGCCGGCTGGGGCCACGTGCTGGACATGGCGAACATCTGGTACCGGCCGAAGCAGCAACGCGACACGAAGCTGCGGACGAACATCCAGGAAAACGACCGCGACGGGTGGCGCGACGAGTACCTGACCGAGTTCGCCATGCAGGTCGAGCTTGAGAAAACGCACGTCCGCCTGATCAACGCGGCGTAAGGAAGGGACGACCGAGGCACTGCACGCGAGGGGCTGCCGGAAAGCGGCGGCCCCTCGCTGTTTTGAGTGCGAGGAGGTAGCACATGGCAATCTTCGTCAGCAAGGCCCCGAATCTGTGGGTGAGCATCAACATCGGCGGCGAGCACAGAAGCATCCGGTTTGAGGATGGGCGGCTGAACACCGCCGTCGCGTCGCGCCGTACTGGGATCCCTGAGGCGACCATCATCTCGAAGCTGAAGGAGAATCGGTACTACGGCGTGCGCTTTTGGGAGCAGGCCGAGGTGCGAGACGAGACGCGTACGGCGCCGCCGGGTGCGCCGTCGCAAGCCGGCGGTCTGTCCCGCTACCACCAGCTCGTGGAGCGTGCGAAGGAGCTCGGCATCCCCTACGTGGGTGTTCGGGCCGAGGTCCTCGAGGAGCACATCCGGCAAGCCGAAGCCATGCTCGCGGAGGGCCGGCGATAACACGTCTGACCTAAGAGGTGATTGAAATGGCAGTCCAGGTGAACTACGACCGGGCGCCTTACTTCGGCAATCAGCCGGCACAATCGTTCGGCGGGCGGCTCCTGTTCGTGACGGGCACGATCGTCTGCGACGACTCGTACCCGCAAGGCGGCTGGGAGCTCGATCTCAGCGGGCTCTTCCCGTCGCCTACCAATGAGCTCGTCGGGATCTTCTTCCTCCCGGTTGAGGGCTACCGGTTCCGGTACGACCCGGAGACCAAGAAAATGATCGCCGAGACCTGGGGAGAAGAGGGCATCGAAGAGGTTGCGGACCAGTCGGCGGACCTCGACGGCGTTACGGTGCAGTTCATCGCCTGGGGGTACTAAGCCATGGGGACGGCGATCAACGAGCTCGGTACCAAGCAGGTCATGCACCACAACGCCGCCTCCGCAAACGGCAACGGTGAGCGGGCGAACGTCGGCGCCTTCGGGCTGCACGTGATGCAGGTCGAGATCACCGGCACGGCGACGGTCCACTTCGAGGGAACGATGGACGGGCAGACGTGGTTTCCCTTGCGCGCGGTCAACCTTGCGACCGGCGCGCAAGGGACCTCGACCACCTCCTCGGGGCTGTTCCAGATGTCGTGCGCGGGACTCGAGTACGTGCGAGCGCGCATCTCGGATGTTTCGGGAACACCTTCCGTCACGGTCATCGGACGGAGCCTGCCTGTCTCACCCGGGGATGCGGCCGGCGCCTCGTCGGCACTGCTGGAGACGGGTCAAGCGAAAGTGACGCTA
>CALFSR010000236.1 GCA_937916565.1 uncultured Bacillota bacterium
TGTGCTCTTCCGATCTTCCTCGGCCACGCCCAGCTGCACCCGGGCCAAAAGCTCGGCCACGGTGCGCTCAAGCTGCGCCGGATCCACCGAGCGGGTATCGGTCTGCAGCACCGCCTCCGCGGCGATGGCGTTGACCGACGAGCCGCCGCTCGCCACCGACGCGCTGAAGCTGGTGCGGGGCTCCCCGGGAACCTGCATGTCGGCGATGTGGGCGATGGCCCGGCCCATGGCGTGGACGGCGCTGGGCGTGCCAAAGGCGAGCCAGCTGTGGCCGCCCGGGCCCCGGAAGCGGAACTCGTAGCGCTTGCTGCCCAGGGCGTTGTACGCGATGGGCCACGGTTCGGGGTCGCCCAGCGCCTCCGCGCTGTCGTCGATGGAGATGAACCCGTCGATGCCCGCGAAGCTGCGGAACAAGTGCTTCGCGCCCCGCAGGTCGCCCGCGCCCTCTTCGCCCACGGTGGCGACGAACAAGATCTCGCCTTCGATTTGCACGCCCGCCGCGGCCAAAGCCCGGGCGATGGCCAGGAGCGCCGTCAAGCCCGCCGTGTCGTCGCCGATGCCGGGGGCATGGATGACGCCGTTTTCGTCGATCCGAGGCGTCGGGTCGTACCCGGGCGGAAACACGGTGTCCAGGTGGGCCGAGAGGACGAGCCGGGGCCTGCCGGCGGCGCCCCGGTACGTGCCCAGGACGTTGCCCTCCTCGTCGATGTGCACGTCTTCAAGCCCGGCGGCACGAAACCGGCGGGCGATCTCCTCGGCCCGCACCTGCTCCTCAAAGGGAGAGGAGGGCACTTGCACCAGCTCGAGCGTCTCGGCGACCCGTTCGTCGTGATGGTCCTCCACCCACGCAAGGGCCGCCTGCACACTGGGATCGTCCAGCAGCCGCTTAATCGCTTCCATGTTCCCCTCCGCCCCTGTCGCGCCGGATGCAGGAGCCCCAAGCCCAAGGGCCGCGTCCAGGCCCAGGGCCAGGAGCAGCACGAGCGCCGTCCAGCCTGCCCGAATTGCCACTGCCGATGCCTCCTGCTGCGTGCGGCTTTGCCACCGGCAAAATCCAGGCCGGTCGAAGGCGCACGGATGATGAATCGCCCGCGGATGCCGGGCACCCGCGGACGCCGCTGGAAGGTGCCTTCCATAAGAACCGTCCGAATCCTTCCGGGCGGCGTCGCGGCGGTTCGCCGTCCTGCCGTCCTGCCGGCGGCCTCCGGGAGGGCGCGGTCCAGCCTATTCGGCCCGGCCGGGCCGGTTTCACCCGCCTTTGAAACCGGACGCGAAACTTGCCGGGAGGAAAAGTCGCCGGGGAGGAAGGAATCCGGTCCGCGATGCGGAATAGTAACGATTACTATTAAGAAATGGGAGGCGGCGGGCGCGCAGCCGCCGTTCCCCGGGGTGATCCATGACAAGGTCCAGGAACACGAAGCAGAAGCGGGCGGTGCTGGCCGCGGTGCAGCGGGCTCCCCACCACCCCGACGCCCGGTGGGTGTACGCGGAGGTGAGCCGGGAGATCCCCGGCATCAGCCTCGGGACGGTCTACCGGGTGCTGGCGTCTTTGGCCGCCGAGGGGCTGATACGGGAGTACCGCCAGGCCGACGGGCCCGCCCTCTATGACGCAAACACCGACGACCACAGCCATATCCGGTGCCGCCGCTGCGGGCGCATCGTCGACGTGCCGGCCGTCGACGTGCCCGCCGAGGCGCTGGAGGCCGTGCGCCGCGCGAGCGGGTTCGCGCGCGTGGATCAGGTGTTTCTGGAGTTTGGCGGCGTCTGCGACAGTTGCATGGCGGAGGCCGAAGGCGGGAGCGCGCCGGCGGGGAGCGCCGGCGAACCGGCGTTTCCGGGCGCCACGGGCCGAGCCGGCCCCATGTGACAAGACGAGCCGATACCGCAAGGCGCGCGGCTCGATGCTCCGGTGCTGCGGGCGAGCCGGCGCCGCGTGATGAAAGGAGAGGAGAGTTGACATGCAGGACAACGGACATGTTCCGGCCGTGGGCAGCATCCACACCAAGGGCCGGGGCACGACCAACAAGGACTGGTGGCCCGAGCTTCTCAACCTTGACGTTCTTCACCAGCATCCGCCGCAGTCCAACCCCATGGGCGAGGACTACAACTACGCCGAGGAGTTCCAGAAGCTCGACTACTGGCAGCTCAAGAAAGACCTGGAGGAGTTGATGACCAACTCCCAGGACTGGTGGCCGGCGGACTTTGGCCACTACGGCCCCCTCATGATCCGCATGGCGTGGCACAGCGCGGGCACCTACCGGGCCGCGGACGGCCGCGGCGGCGCGGAGGGCGGCACGCAGCGGTTCGCCCCCTTGGCCAGCTGGCCCGACAACGCCAACCTGGACAAGGCGCGCCGGCTGCTGTGGCCGATCAAGAAGAAGTACGGCAAGAAGATCTCCTGGGCCGACCTGATGATTCTGGCCGGCAACGTCGCCCTTGAGTCCATGGGCTTTAAGACCCTCGGTTTCGCCGCCGGGCGCGAGGACTACTGGCAGCCCGAGGAAGACATCTACTGGGGCACCGAGAAGCAGTGGGACGGAAGCGCCCGCATGAAGGAAGGGGAGCTGGAGAACCCCCTCGCGGCCACGGAGATGGGTCTCATCTACGTGAACCCCGAGGGTCCCGCCCGCAATCCCGACCCCATCGCGGCCGCGAAGGAAGTGCGGGAAACGTTCCGCCGCATGGGCATGACCGACGAGGAAACCGTGGCGCTCATCGCGGGCGGCCACACCTTCGGCAAGACCCACGGCGCCGGTGACGCGTCCCACGTGGGCCCGGCGCCGGATGCGGCTCCGATTCACCAGATGGGCCTGGGGTGGAAGAGCAGCTACGGTTCGGGCAAGGCCGGCGACACCATCACCAGCGGCATCGAGATCACCTGGACGACGACGCCGACCAAGTGGACCAACAACTTCCTGTGGAACCTGTTTGGGTATGAGTGGGAGCTGACCAAGAGCCCCGCCGGCGCCTCCCAGTGGAAACCGAAGCACGGCATGGGCAAGGGCACGGTGCCGGATGCTCACGATCCCGACAAGAAGTGGGCGCCGGGCATGCTCACGACGGACCTCTCGCTCAGGATGGATCCCGAGTTCGAAAAGATCGCCCGGCGGTTCCTGGAGGACCCCGATGAGTTCGCGAAGGCGTTTGCCCGGGCCTGGTTCAAGCTGACCCACCGCGACATGGGCCCGCGCAGCCGCTATCTCGGCCCCGAGGCGCCCCAGGAGGAATTCCCGTGGCAGGACCCGGTGCCGCCGGTCGACCACGAGCTCATCACGCCGGCCGACGCGGAGCTCCTCAAGAAGCAGGTCCTCGCGTCGGGGCTGTCCGTGTCGGACCTGGTCTGGGTCGCCTGGTCGGCCGCGTCCACTTATCGCGGCTCCGACAAGCGGGGCGGCGTCAACGGCGCCCGGATTCGCCTGGCGCCCCAAAAGGACTGGGAGGTCAACGAGCCCGAGCGGCTGGCCCGGATCCTGGAGGTGCTCGAAGGCGTCCGCGAGGACTTCAACAAGTCCCAGAAGGGGAACAAGCGGGTGTCCCTCGCGGACCTGATCGTGCTCGCGGGCAACGCGGGCGTGGAGGAGGCGGCCCGCCGGGCCGGCTACGACGTCGTGGTGCCTTTTGCTCCGGGGCGCACCGACGCGACGCAGGAGCAGACCGACATCGAGGGCCAAAAGGTGCTCGAGCCGTTTGCGGACGGCTTCCGCAACTACCAAAAGGGCAAGTCCGAGTTCCGGGCCGAGCAGCTGCTGGTGGACAAGGCGCAGCTCCTGACGCTCTCGGCGCCCGAGATGACGGTGCTCGTCGGCGGCCTGCGGGTGCTGGGCGCGAACTACAAGGGGCTGCCCCACGGCGTCTTCACCGACCGGGTGGGCACCTTGAGCACCGACTTCTTCGTCAACGTGCTGGATATGGGCATCGAGTGGCAGCCCGTGGACGCGGACGAGGAGCTGTTTGAAGGCCGCGACCGCAAGACCGGCGAGGTGCGCTGGACGGCGACCCGGGCGGACCTCATCTTTGGCGCCCACTCGCAGCTGCGGGCGCTGGCGGAGGTCTACGCGGCCGACGACGCCGAGGAGAAGTTCGTGCACGACTTCGTCAAGGCGTGGGCCAAGGTCATGCACGCCGACCGGTTTGACATCCGCATCGGGCGCAAGTGGAAGGTCGACCCGGCCCAGTGGATTGCGCCGCAAGCCCTCGAGGCCGCGTCGTAACCGGCCCATCCTCACGCAGGGCCGGATCACATAGAGGCAGGCGGGCAGCGCCATTGCTCAAGGGCGCTGCCCGCCTGCGCGTCCGGCACACGTCACAGCAGGCGGGACGCGCCCTCGGTGGGGGCGACGACGTGCACCGCCGGCGTCTTGCCGGTCCGCTCGGGGTACTGCGCCTCGATGGCGGCCGCCAGCGCCTGCACGGCATCGGAGCGGACGAGGCTGACGACGCAGCCGCCGAAACCCGCGCCTGTCATGCGGGCACCGTACACGCCGGGCACGGTGCTCGCGATTTCCACCATGACGTCCAGCTCGGGGCAACTGACTTCATACTCGTCCCGCAGGCTGGCGTGGGAGGCGTTCATGAGCCGGCCGCATGCGGTGAAGTTGTCCTCCGACAGGGCGTCGGCGGCCGCGAGCACGCGGGTGTCTTCGTAGATGACGTGCCCGCACCGGCGGGCGATGACCGCCGGCAGATCATCCCGCAGCCGCACGAACTCGTGGGGCGCGACGTCCCGCAGCGCCCGGATTCCCGGCAAGTGCCGCCCGAGGAGGGCCACCCCCTCCTCGCACTGGCGGCGGCGCAGGTTGTACTCCGACGACGCCAGGGCCCGCCGGACGCCGGTGTCGGCCACGACCAGCCGCACGTGCTGGGTGGGCAGCGGCACCGGCCGGTATTCCAGCGTGCGGCAGTCAAGCAGCAGCGCGTGGCCCTGCTGGCCCAAGGCCACCGCGAACTGGTCCATGATCCCGCACTGGACGCCCACGTACTCGTTTTCCGCCCGCCGGCACAGCACGGCGATGCGGGTGGGATCGAGGGCGAGGCCAAACAGCTCCTTGAGCAGCACGGCGACGCCCACCTCCAGGGCGGCCGAGGAACTCAAGCCCGCACCCGCGGGGATGCTGCTTACCAGCGCCGCGTCGAAGCCGCCGGCGTCAAAGCCTTCCTCCCGCAAAGCCCAGGCGACGCCCGCCGCGTAGCGCCCCCAGCCCTCAACCTGAGAGGGGCCTATCCCGGCAGCGCGTCCATTCTGACCGGCTTGCGACGACCGCCGCTCCGGCCGGTCCGCGGGCGACGCGACGTCCGCCAGGCGAAACGCGGCCTCCCCGTCCATGTCGAGCGAGTAGAGGCGAACCCCGTCGTCCCGGCGGCGGCGCCCGACGATGAGGATCTCCCTGTCGATGGCCAGCGGCATGACGAAGCCGTCGTTATAGTCGGTGTGCTCGCCGATGAGGTTGACCCGCCCCGGCGAGCGGACCAGCACGGTTTCGTCCGACGGGTGCACCGCCGGATCAAACGGGAAGCGGGCAGAAAAAGCGTCCAGCAGCGTGCGCAGTCGTCCCGGTCCGGTGTTCATCGGGCCTCCACCTCGCTCATCCCCCCGGCTCCTGCACCCGATCCTGCAGCAGCCGGCCCGGCCGGCCGCCGTGCCGCCTCGCCCGCGCTCTCCGCAGGGACCGCCCGCAGCCGCTCGGCCATGTCCTCCGCGGTGATGTCGACGATGAACGTGCCGGCGCCCGTCTCGCTGCCGGCCAAATACTTGAGCTTGTCCCTCGTCCGGTGGAGCGGGTAAAACTCGACGTGAAAGTGGCAGTAGTCGTGCGGGCCGCCGTCCGTCGGCCGCTGGTGCTGCACCATCATGTACGGCAGCGGAAATCCCCAGAGCCCGTCGTAGCGGACCAGCGTCGCCTTGAGCGCCCGGGCAAGCGCCCACCGCTCGCCGTCGCCGAGCTCCGTGATGGCCGTCCGGTGCTCCTTGGGATAGACGTGCACTTCGTAGGGAAACCGGGCGAAAAAGGGGACGAACGCGATGAAATGCCCGTCTTCGTACAGCACCCGCCGCCCGTCCCGGAGCTCCTCGGCCACGACGTCGCAGCCGAGGCAGCGGCCGGTCCTTTCAAAGTGCGCCCGGCTCGCGCCGAGCTCCTGGGCCGGTATGGGCGGGATAAAGGGAAACGCGTAAATCTGCCCGTGCGGGTGGTGCAGCGTCACCCCCACCTCGGCGCCCCGGTTTTCAAAGATGAACACGTATTGGATGTCTGGACGGCTCCCGAGCTCTTCGTAGCGGTCCGCCCACACCTCAACGAGGCGCCTGATGTGGGAGACGGGCTGCTGCGTCAGCGTGCCGTCGTGATCCGGCGAGTACAAGACCACCTCGCACTCTCCTTGGGCCGGCGCCACCGGGTAAAGCTCCGTGCCGTCCACCGCGGGCGGCGGCGGGTCCGGCCGGAGCGAAGGGAACTTGTTCTGAAACACCACGATCTCGTAGTCGCCCGCGGGCACTTCCGTCGGGTGGGCCCCCGGCAGCGTCGGGCATAGGGGACAGTGATCCGGCGGGGGCAGGAGCGG
>CALFSR010000237.1 GCA_937916565.1 uncultured Bacillota bacterium
CTTTGATCAGGACAGCCTTGCCCGCTGCGGCGCCGACGCGGTGCGTCAGGACCTGGCGGATACCGCCGGGGTGCTCGATACGATCGCCGGCCTGCCGCGCCTGGGCTGAGGCCGGGCGACCGACTTCGCTGGAAACGGGAAGACGACGCTGTGACGGATAGATCCGGACCGGCCGCCGGAAGCCCGCGCTTCCGGTTGATCGCGTTGGACATCGACGATACCTTGCTCGGGCCCGATCAGCGGCTTTCGCCCCGGGACGTGCAGGCCGTGCGCCGCTGCCGGGAGGAGGGTGTGGAGGTCATCCTGGCGACGGGGCGCACCCGCGTGACGACCCTGCCCGTGGCGCGCGCGATTGCCGACGATCTTCCCATGATCTGCACGACGGGCTGCGTCACCTACGACGGCGCCGGGAGGGTGCTGCGCAGGCTGACGTTGCCGCTGCCCATGGCCCGGTATCTGCTGAGCGAGCTGCGGGTCGCGGGCGTCCGGGCGCGGGCGGACGCGGCCGACACGATCCATTACAGCCACCCTCCCGGGGACAACTGGTGGGCGCCGCCCGGCGTCGTCGCGCCCGATTTGGCCGAAGCGCTGCCTGCGCCGCCCGACCAGATCGTGGTCTGGGGCGAGGACGAGTGCCGCTGGGTCATCCGGCATTTCAGCTACTTGGACGGGACCGTGCAGCTGCTGGTGCTGCCGAGCCACGACCGGCCGCGCGTCGTCCACATCCTGCACCCGCTGGCTACGAAAGGACAAGCCTTGGCCGAATATTGCCGGCAGCGGGGAATCGACCGGCGCCAGGTGCTGGCCGTGGGGGATTCCCTCAACGATTTCAGCCTGTTGAGCTTTGCCGGGACGGGCGTCGCCATGGGCCACGGCGATCCGCGGCTGTTGCTCGTGGCCGACGTTGTGTTGCGGGACGGCGAAACGGTCGCCGACGCGCTGGAGAAGCTGGTCCTGTAGGCTGAGTACGGCGGGCCGGCGCCGGGGGCAGGAGGGGCCAGGGGGAAACGGCGAACGTTCTCAACGCCCGCCGCGAGGACGGCAAGGTCGCCGACGGGTTCACGCCTGTGCACAAGGAGAGAGTCGATCGTGAAAAGGATCGCGGTCCTGACCAGCGGCGGTGATGCGCCCGGGATGAATGCAGCCATCCGGGCTGTGGCGCGCACCGGCATCGCCGCCGGGCTTGAAGTCTACGGGGTGCGCAACGGTTATGCCGGGTTGATCAACGGGGAAATCGAGCGGCTGACCGCCCGGGACGTGGGCGGCATCATGCAGCAGGCCGGCACCGTGCTGCGCAGCGCCCGATCCAAGGAGTTCCGTGAAGAGTCCGGCCGCCGGCAGGCTATCCGAAAGCTGACCGAGCGACGCATCGACGGGCTCGTTGTCATCGGCGGCAACGGCACCCAGAGCGGCAGCTACGAGCTGTCCAAGATGGGCTTTCCGGTGGTGGGCGTGGCGTCCACCATCGACAACGACCTGTACGGCACCGATATCAGCATCGGTGCCGACACGGCGGTCAACACGGTGCTCGAAGCCATCGACCGCATCAAGGCGACGGCGTCATCCCACAGCCGGGCGTTCCTCGTCGAAGTGATGGGCCGGGATACCGGCTACATCGCGTTGATGGCCGGCATCACCGGCGGCGCCGAGGCGGTCATCATCCCTGAGGTACCGATCGAACCGGATGCCGTTGTCCAGGAACTGCGGGACGCGTACGCCCGGGGCAAGTCCCACGCCATTCTCGTCGTGGCCGAAGGCGCGAAGCCCAGCGCAACGGACCTCATCGAGTACTTCCGCGATCACCAAACCGACACCGGCTTTGAACTGCGGCTGACCGTGCTCGGCCACGTCCAGCGCGGCGGCACGCCCACCGCCTTTGACCGCATGCTTGGCACGCGCCTTGGGGCCGCGGCCGTCCAGGCGCTGCTCGGCGGTCACCACGGCGTGCTGGTCGGGTGGGTCAATCACCGCCCGCATCTCACGCCTTTGAGCGAGGTGGCGGGCCGGACGCGCTACGCTGACCGGGAATTGTACGAGCTGGCTCGGGTTCTGGCGCGCTGACCTAGCGACGACGGGCGCGGCGTTCCGCCTGAAGCGGCCCGGCGGGGAGGAGGGCGGCAACGTGAAGTACGTTGAGTTCCAGCAGGTGCGGGGGATGAACCTCTACCTGACGGACCCGCTCCTGCGCGGGCTCACCGCGAAGGCGTGGGATGCGAGCGTACGTGAACGGGCTGAACCGCTTCTTAGGGAACTTGGCCGGCTTGCGGGCACCCTTATCGACGAACAGGCAGAGTACACCGACCGGCACGCGCCGCCGCGGCTCGTCCCCGTAGACCGGGAGGGCAACCGGCTCAACAAGGTGGCCTACAACCCGCTTCACGCCGAGGCCCGGCGGCAAGTGTACGGCCTCGGCGTCGTCGGCCGGTGTCACGGCCCGGACCCGCTGCCGCCCACGTTTCATTTCGTCTCGGTCTACCTCATCAGCCAGTCCGACACGGGTCTTGCCTGTCCGGTCACCTTGACCGGAGCTACGGCCCACGTCATTGCCCGGTATGGGACGGAGGAGCAGAAAGAGCGCTACTTGCCCAGGCTGGCGGTGCGGGAGCCGGGTCCCTTCTTCGACGGGGCCACTTGGGTCACCGAGAAGCAGGGAGGCTCCGACGTCGGCGCCAACGCCGTGGCGGCCGCGCCGGCCGAGGACGGCTACTGGCGGCTGTCCGGGGAGAAGTGGTTTTGCAGCAACGCGGACGCGGACGTGGCGCTTGTCACGGCCCGGCCGCAGGGCGCGCCGGCCGGGGCCCGGGGTCTGGCGCTTTTCATCGTGTCCCGGGAGCTGCCCGGCGGGAGGCTGAACAGCTACCGCATCCGGCGGCTCAAGGACAAGCTGGGCACCACCAGCGTCGCCACCGGGGAAGTCGAGCTCGATGAGGCCGTGGCCGAGTTGCTCGCGCCGCCGCCCGAGGGCTTCCGCCTCATGATGGAAGCGCTGCAGTTTTCCCGCATCGACAACGCCTTTGGTTCCGCCGGGCTCATGCGGCGCGCCTTCCTGGAAGCCGTGATCTATGCGGCCCGGCGGCCGGCCTTCGGCAACACGCTGGTCCGCTACCCGATGGTCCAGGAGACGCTCATGGACATGCTGGCCGACTGGGAAGCGGGGCTCCTTCTCGCTTGCGAGGCCGGCGCTGCTTGGGAGCGCTGGCTTACCGCCGGCACGCCGGAAACCGCCGCGTGGCAGCGGCTTGTAACTGCGCTGGCCAAGTATCGCACAGCCGAGGACGCCGTGCGCAATGCGAGCCGCGCCATCGAGATCCTGGGCGGCAACGGCTACGTGGAGGAGTACGCCACGGCACGTCTCTTGCGGGATGCCCAGGTGGTGCCGGTCTGGGAAGGGCCGGCCAACATTCAGGCGCTGGAAGTCTTGCGCGCGTTGAGCAAGCTGGACGCGGGCCGGCTCTACCTTGCGCGGATCGACGCCGTTTTGGAACAGGCCGCGGCCCATCCCCCCGCGGCGGCCCTCGCGTCCGTCCTCCGCGAGGAAACGCGCGAGCTTTCCGAGGCCATGCGCTGGCTGGCCGCGAACCCCGGGTACGCGCCGCACCATGCCCGGCGGCTCAGCGACTGGCTGGCGGAACTGCTGCAGACCGCCCTTCTCCTGGAGCAGTCGGTGCCGGAGCTGGCGGCAGGGAACGGGCGCACCCTCCTGGTGGCGCAGTGGTTTGCCCGGGCGCGTCTTGCCCGCCCCGCGCGACGCGGCCTTGAGCCGTCCTCGACGGCGCTTCTCGAGCACCTTGGGGGCCTTATGGAGCCTGTACTGGGCCATGAGCCGGTTCCGGCGGACCCGCTGCCGGGTATCCTGTCCGCAATCGCCTGACGGGGGGCTGGTGCCGGCCGGGCCGCACCGCGCCGTCGACGGGCGGCTGCATGCCGGGGCCGGCGGACGACCCTCCTAAAGCAGGAAGCTTTAGTTGTGTGTGGAATATACTCGCCTTAGAGACGTCTGAAATGTCCCCAGTTCCCATGAAGCGTTCGACGAGGGGGCAGCCGATGCAACTTATCCAAAAGTACGAAGAAGAAATGGCACTGGTGCGGGGCTGGGCTGGCTGGATCGGCGTCCTTTTGCTGGCGGCGGGCTTGCTGGCGGCCCCGTGGGTCTTGAAAGGGTACCAGCTGTACATCGCCAACATCATCGGCATCAAGATCATCGTCGCTATCGGGTTAAACCTGCTTGTGGGCTACACGGGGCAGATCTCCCTGGGCCACGTCGGCTTTGTGGCCATCGGCGCTTACGCCGCGACCCATTTCGTCACCGCTTTCGAACGGTCCGCCGCGTTTCAGTGGGTGGGCGGACCCTTTTGGGTAGCCCTGCTCGTCGGAGGCGCCGCGGCCGCGGTCTTTGGGGTGCTGGTCGGGTTGCCGGCGCTCCGCCTCGAAGGTCCATACCTTTCGATCGTTACCCTCGGTTTCGGCTTGGCGGTACAACAAATCTTGATCAACTGGCCGGCGGTTTCCGGCGGCCGCATCGGGATGTTCGTGCCCACGCCCAAGATTGGCCCGTGGTGGCTGGATTCAGACCGCGGCCTCTACTTCCTGGTGTGGACATGCGTCGTCCTGGGCAGCCTTGTCGCTTTCAACCTCACCCGTTCGCACGTGGGTAGGGCCTTCGTCGCGCTGCGGGACAGCGACATCGCGGCAGAGGTTACCGGCGTTAACCTGCGCTATTACAAGACGCTGGCCTTTGCCGTCAGTACGTTTTACGCCGGCTTGGGCGGCGCCTTGGAAGCCTACGTCGTGCAGTACCTCGAGCCCACCATGTTCAACCTGTATGAGTCCATCTACTACTTGGCCATGGTCGTCGTGGGCGGGCTCGGCACGATTCCGGGCAGCATGTTCGGGGCGACCCTTTTGAGCTTTCTCCAGTTTGGGCTGTCGGGGGCCCAGGAGTACCTGCCGGTGCTGTACGGCGCCGTCGTCATCCTCGTCATGACCGTCGAGCCGCTCGGCCTCTACGGGCGCTGGCTCAAGATCAAGCTCTGGAGCAAAACCTGGCCGCTGTAGGCGGCCGCGGAAGGGGACGCCTGGCCTTGTACTTTTGGCAGCTGGTCGTCAGCGGGCTGTCCATCGGCAGCTTGTACGCGCTGGTTTCCCTCGGCATCGTGCTCCTGTATCGAACGTCGCGGGTGTTGAACTTCGCTCACGGTGACATGTCCATGATCACCACCATGGTGGCGTATAGCCTCCTGACCGCCGCAGGCTTCGCTTTCGGCCCGGCTGCCGTCTTGACGCTGGCCGTCGCCTTCGCCGCCGGGGCGGCTTTCTACTTCCTCGTCCTGCGGCCGGTCAAGGAAGCGACGCTGCTTGGCCAGATCATCACGACCGCGGGCTTTTCCCTGGTGCTCAGCGGGCTAGCGGTCGTCGTCTGGAGCGCGGATACCAAGGTGTTGCCGTTCCCGCTCTCCCGGGCGGTCGTGTACAACATCGCCGGCCTGGCGGTGAACCAGGTGGCCCTCGGCAGTTTCCTCGTGGCCGTCGTGTCGGTCCTCGGGCTGTACTTGCTGGTGCAGCGCACGCGGTTTGGCCTGGCCATGCGGGCTGTGTCCCAAAACGACGTGGCAGCCCGGGTACTCGGGATTCCCGTGCGGAGGGTGTTCGCCGTCACATGGGGCGTGTCGGCGACGCTGGGCGCGATCGCCGGCATGCTGCTGGCGCCGGTGACTTTGGTCAGCCCTTCCATGATGTTTGATCCGTTTCTGAAAGGGTTCGCGGGCGCGGTGCTGGGCGGCCTCGACAGCCTGCCGGGCGCCATCGTCGGCTCTCTTGTCATCGGCGTGGTGGAAAACCTTTTCGGCGGCTACGTGTCGACGTCGCTGCGCACGACGGTTGCCTTCGTCATGATTATCGCGGTGCTGCTGGTGCGGCCCGAGGGCCTGTTTGGCCACAAGTTTATGCGACGCGTCTAGCCACGCTAGGCTAAAAAGGGGCGCCGCCGGGATGTGCACGGCCGCCGGCGGCCGCGAAGGACGGGGGGTGCCAGGGGCCAGAGGAGCGCGGCGAAGTTTGGGCAAGGGCACAACCGGCAAGCAGAGGCGAACAGAAGGGGGTTGACGAGTTTGCGACTTGCTTATCGTGCACGCATCGCGATGGGGCTGGCCTTGGTGATGGCGGCGCTCTTGGTGCTGCCGGCGGCCGCCCAAGAACGGGGCATCACGCCCACCGAGATCATCCTTGGCGTCTCCGCACCCCTGTCCGGCCCGGCGGCGCCCTGGGGCGCGACCGCCCGGGGAGTCGAGGCGTATCTGGCCTACATCAATGAGCAGGGCGGCATTCACGGCCGCACCCTCCGTTTTGAGATCCGGGACGACGGCTACCAGCCGGCTCGGGCGGTTGCCAACGTCCGGGAGCTCGTGGAGCGGGTCGGAGTGTTTGGCATCGTGGGCATGATTGGCTCGGCCAACGCCGCCGCCGTGCGGGACTACATGTTCCGCAACGAGGTCGTCTGGATGACGCCGGCGGTGGAGTCGGACCCCTGGATCGGCAATCCCAACATCACCTACCTGTTCGTGACGTATCCCAACTACTACCAGGAAGCCAAAATCCTCGCGCGGTATGCCGTGGAAGAGCTGGGCCTGAGCCGGATTGCGGTATTCTACCAGAACGACCAGTACGGCTCCAACGGCCTCCGGGGCGTACGCGACGCCCTCGCGGAGATGGGCATGGCGCCGGTGGCCGAGGTTTCTTATGAGCTGACCGACGCGGACTTGAGCGTCCATGCGCTCCGCATCGCGCAGGCGCAGGCGGACGCGGTCGTCATGTACGCGACGCCCAACCACGGTGCCATGATGGCGGCGGCGCTGGCCCAGCAAAACCCGCGGCCGCAGATCCTGTCGTCCTTTACGCTGGCGGACCCGATCATGGCGCGGCTGGCCGGTCCCGCCTGGGATGGCGTCATCGTGCCGTCGTACTTCCCCTATCCGGGCACCGATGAGAAGGTCGACCGCGTGCTCCAGATCCTCGTCGAGCGCAACCCCGAGCTGGCGAACATGGCGTTCAACGCCCTCGCGGGCGTGACGTTCGTGGAGCCGATGCTCGAAGGCTTGCGCCGGGCCGGCCCGAACCTGACCAAGGAGTCGTTCGTGGCCGCCATGGAGTCCATCCAAAATTGGGACGGGGAACTGCTGCGGGGCGTTACCTTCGGTCCGGGCCGGCGCCAGGGCATCAACTCGATCTTCCTGGCCCGCATGGTGAACGGCGTTCCCGAGCCGTTGACGGACTGGATCGAGTATCCGGTTGAGTTCTAACGTGTCCACGCAAGCGGCATTGGAAGCGAAAAACGGCGCCGGACCTCTCCTGGAGGTCCGGCGCCTCCACCTCCGCTTCGGCGGCATCCAGGCCTTGACGGACGTGCAGTTGCACGTCATGCCCGGTGAACTCATGTCGGTCATCGGACCTAACGGCGCCGGCAAGACGAGCCTGTTCAACTGCGTGACGGGCTTGTACAAGCCGTCGTCGGGACAGATTCGCTTCAACGGGCAATCCATCGTCGGCCGCAAGCCGGACCGGATCGCGGCCCTGGGCATCGCGCGCACGTTTCAGAACATCGAGTTGTTCCGGCACATGACGGTGCTGGACAACTTGCTGCTCGGCAGGCACCTGCACGTGCGCTCGGGTTTCTTCTCCGCCGCCTTTTCAACGCCCCGCTGGTGGCGGGATGAGGTCGCCCAGCGGCGGAGGGTGGAAGAGATACTGGATATGCTCGACCTCCAGTCGGTGCGCCACCGGATGGTGGCGTCACTGCCCTACGGCCAGCAAAAGCTGGTGGAGGTAGGCCGGGCGCTGGCGACCGAGCCGCGCCTTTTGCTCCTGGACGAACCGTCGGCGGGCATGACGGCCGAGGAGAAGCAGGATTTGGTCTTTACCATCCAGGACATCCAAAAGGATCTGGGCATCGCCGTTGTCCTTGTAGAGCACGACCTGCGCATGGTGATGGAGATCTCGGAGCGCATCGTCGTGCTCGACCGGGGTACGGTCATCGCGGACGGGCCGCCGGCGGCGGTGCAGCGGGACCCGAAGGTTATCGAGGCATACTTGGGTGAGGAGGCGATGAGCCCTGCTCGCGGTGCGTAACATCGAGAGCCGCTACCAGGGCCGGGTAACCGTGTTGCGGGGCTTGTCCCTCACGGTGGAAGAGGGGCAGTTCGCCGTCGTGCTGGGCTCCAACGGCGCGGGCAAGACGACCCTCCTCCGGACCATCTGCGGCCTCATCCCGGATCAACCCGAGAAGGGGTACATCGAGTTTGAGGGAAAGCGCATCAACGGCCGCGACACCGAGGACATCGCC
Source organism: uncultured Bacillota bacterium (assembly GCA_937916565.1). Lineage (GTDB taxonomy): Bacteria > Bacillota > Limnochordia > Limnochordales > ZCTH02-B6 > ZCTH02-B6. The sequence goes on from CALFSR010000237.1 coordinate 8,336, forward strand.
GCCCTCGGCATCGCCCACGTGCTGGAAGGCCGGGGCGTGTTTCCGGAGCTCTCGGTCATGGACAACTTGCTCCTGGGCGCGTACCGGCGGCGGGACCATGCCGGCGTCCGCCAGGACATCGACTGGGTTTTCAGCCTTTTCCCGCGGCTTAAGGAGCGGACGCGGCAGCTGGCCGGGCACTTGTCCGGCGGCGAGCAGCAGATGCTCGTCATCGGCCGGGCTCTACTCGGCCGGCCCCGGCTCCTGCTTTTGGATGAGCCGTCGGTAGGCCTGGCGCCTAAGCTCGTCAGCGAAATTTTTCAGGTGCTGAAGGAGATCAACCGCCAGGGCACGACTATGCTGCTGGTCGAGCAAAACGCACGGGTGGCCCTGGAGGTGGCCGACTACGGCTTCGTCCTGGAAACCGGCCGCATCGTGCTTGAAGGAACCGCCGAGCAGCTAAAGGCCAACGAGAACGTCCAGGAAATGTACCTGGGCGTGCAGAAAGAGCAGTCCGTCAAGGGCTACCGGCGCTGGAAGCCGAAGCGGCGCTGGGCGTGAGGCCCGGCGCCGCCGCCCGCTTTTTCCTCTTTTCAATTCATTGCACGGCCGCCTCGCAGCCTGTAAACTTTTAGGAAGGGAGAGGGGGCGCGAGGCGCGCTCTCCCGGTCACCAGGTTTCCCTGCCGCCGTCCGCCGCGTTGCTCATCGAGCGTGGGGCATGCCGCAACCGGCTCGTCGGGCCATCGGCTGCTCGTCCCCACGGTGTGTTGAATCCAGCCGAACATAGCAACAAAGGGGGTGCCATATGGCTTTGACGCTCCCGCTTATCGTGCTGCTCCCTTTTGTCGCCTCTCCTTTCGTGCCTATCCTGGCGCGCCGGTTTCCCCGCCACGCAGGCTGGACGATCCTGCCCGTGCCGGCGGTCATCGCCCTGTATGTGCTGCGCCGGCTGCCCATGGTGACGGCGGGCGAAGCGGAGTCGTTTTCGTGGCCGTGGGCGCCCGCGTTCGGGCTTGATTTCTCCCTGAGACTGGATGGCTTCGCCCTACTGTTTGGGCTGCTCATCGCCGGCATCGGGACGTTGGTTGTCGCGTACTCGGTCTCGTACTTGGGGAGCGGGGAAGACCTGAGCCGCTTCTACGTGTGCCTGCTTCTTTTTATGGGCGCCATGCTGGGCGTCGTGACGTCGGACAACCTGCTGGTGCTCTACATGTTCTGGGAAATCACGTCCGTCAGTTCGTTCCTGCTCATCGGGTTTTGGCACACCCGCACCGAGTCCCGCCAAGGTGCCCTGAAAGCGATGCTCGTCACGGTCATGGGCGGCCTTGCGCTTCTTGCGGGCATCCTGCTCCTCGGCCGGGCGGGGGGAAGCTTTTCCATCCGGGAGCTGGCCGGGCGTGCGCCGGACATCGTGTCGCATCCGCACTATCCCGCCATCGTCGTGCTGTTCCTCTTAGGAGCATTTACGAAGTCGGCGCAGGTGCCGTTTCACCTTTGGCTCCCGGGCGCCATGGCCGCGCCGACGCCGGTCAGCGCGTACTTGCATTCGGCCACGATGGTGAAGGCCGGGATCTTCCTTGCCGCCCGCATGGGCGCCGTCCTGAGCGGGACGGACATGTGGTTCTACACGATCACCGCCGCAGGCTTGGCCACCATGGCGTTGGGCGGGTTTCTGGCAGTGCAGCAGCGGGACCTCAAGGCGCTGCTCGCCTACAGTACGGTCAGCCAGCTCGGCTTTATCATGACGATGTTTGGTTATTTCACCGAGGCCGCGGTGGCCGCGGGCGTGCTGCACATCCTCAATCACGGCATCTTCAAGGGAACGC
>CALFSR010000238.1 GCA_937916565.1 uncultured Bacillota bacterium
GGCTCCCAGCAGCGAGGAGACGCCGGCGGCCGCCCCCGCGCCCGCGTCCAACCCGGAGCCGCAGTGCGGGGTCAACACGCTGCTCTGGTTCTTAAAGCACCCCAGCACGGCGACGCCGAGCGCCAGCGCGCGGCCGATCTCCAGGTCGGTCGCATTGAGCGCCTTGCCCACGACACCGATGGTGTTGAACAGGATCGCCCCGTGGGTGCCGCTGCCGAAACAGCCGACCACGGGCACCTGCAGCCCCGCCATACGGGCGTCGGTCGCGGCCGCCGAGAAAACCCGCGCCCGGTGAATGAGACGGGCGGGGTCGTCGGCCCGCTCGTCTAGCCGGTTCAGCTTGGCGCCGATGCCGAGCCCCGCACCGGTCGCAAGCCCCGCCTCGGCCGCGGCCAAGTTGACCTCCAAGCCCTTCAATAGGAAGGCGACGTCGTCGATCGTCAGTTGGTTCACGCTCTCAACCAGGTCTTCGAGTTCCGTTCCCAGCGGCAGAATGACGTTAAAGTCGGTCAGGGCGGGGGCGAGCGCCTCCCGTTCCACGAGCACCTCGCCATTCTTCTCAAGCAGGGCCAGCTGGTTGTGCTCGTGGCGGATGATCGCGCGGGCGGTCCCCGACGGCGTTTCCACCCACGCCTCCACGTAGAGGTCTTGGTATTCGGGGTGGTGCTCCACCTGGACCCGGCCTTCGGACACCAGGCGCTCGGCAGCCGCAATGTCCTCGGGGGTGCAGTTGGCCAGAAACGTCAACGCGTTGCCCTTGTTCTTGACCACTGCCCCCAGGGCCGCCGCCGTGTGCAGGCCGTAGCGCTCCGTCCCGGGAATCCCCACGGAGAAGCTGTTCTTGAAGATGTTTTTGTCCGTCAGCACGCGCACGCGACTGGGGGGGTCGTCAAACAATGCCGCCGCCCGCGACGTGGCCAGGGCGATGGCCACGGGGTCCGTGCAGCCGACCGTGTAGAACGTGTACCGGTCCAGAACCTCCACCAGCCGGTGCGGTTCGATACAAGGCACGACCACCTTCACTCCTTAAGCCTGACATGCCTCGGAAACCGTCCCGCCGCGGAATACTCGACTGGCTTTTCCTTTGCAAAGGCGGTGTTCCCAATGCATCCCATTATCCAACCATTGGTATACCAAAGTGATACCAAATATACCACGATGTTCCACAGGCGTCAACCAATATCCGGAAAATGCGCCCGAGACAGTACCAAGTCAGGCAAGAAACGCCGGTCCCCGGAGTGGCCCCGCGGCCCACGGTGGGCCAATTGAGCTCGCCAGGTAGGTCCTTCCTCCGCGGGGGGCGAATTGTGCTCCTAATTCACCGGCCCGCTTGGCGGCGACGGGCGCGCGTCCCGCCGCTGCAAGCCGGGGGCGTGTTGCGCGGTAAGGAGGAGTTTCGTTGTCGCTCCGCTTTCTCACAGCCGGCGAATCCCACGGTCCGGCCGTCACGGCCATCGTGGAAGGCATGCCCGCCGGCGTCCCCGTGACCGCGGCGGCCATCAACCAGCAGCTCAAGCGGCGCCAGCTCGGCTACGGCCGCGGCCGGCGCATGCAGATCGAACCCGACCAGGTGGAAATTTTGACAGGCGTCCGCCACGGCCTGACCTTGGGCAGTCCCATCGCCCTTCTCATCCGCAACAAGGACTGGGAACGGTGGCAGGCGGCGATGGCCCTGGAGCCGCTCGCCGGCTCGCCCGGAAGCGCAGCCGCAGGGGACCCGCAGGCCCACGGGCCAGGCGCGGCCCCGGCCACCCCCGGGGCGCCGGGCGCTGCGGACGCCAAGGAAGACTGGCGGCTCCGGCCCGTCACCCGTCCGAGGCCGGGACATGCGGATCTCGCCGGGATGCTCAAATACGGGTTTGACGACGCCCGCAACGTGCTCGAGCGGGCCAGCGCCCGGGAAACCGCCATGCGGGTCGCCGCCGGCGCCGTCGCACGCCAGTTGCTCGCGGCCTTTGGGATCGAGATCGCGTCCCACGTCGTTCGAATGGGGCCCGTCGCCGCGCCCCGCGACCCGGACGCCCCGCCGCCGGCGCCGGAAGCTTTTGCCCGAGTGGACGAGTCGCCGGTCCGCTGCCTCGACCCCGAGGCCGGCGAGGCCATGGTGCGGGCCGTCGACGAGGCCAAAGCCCGGGGCGAGACGCTGGGCGGAGTGTTTGAGGTCATCGCCTGGGGCGTTCCTCCCGGGCTTGGCAGCCACGTGCAATGGGATCGCAAGCTGGACGGGCGCCTGGCACAAGCCCTGATGAGCATCCAGGCCATCAAGGGCGTCGAGTTCGGCCTCGGGTTTGAAACCGGCGCCCGTTTCGGCTCGCAAGCCCACGACCCGATCCTCTACGACGGCGAGCGCGGAATTTGGCGGCCGTCCAACCGGGCGGGCGGCGTCGAAGGCGGCATGACCAACGGGGAACCCTTGGTGGTGAGGGCGGCCATGAAGCCGCTGGCTACCTTGTACAAGCCGCTGCCGTCCATCGATATGGCCGCGCTGTCGCCGTCCGAAGGCGCCATCGAACGCTCCGACGTGAGCGCCGTCCCCGCCGCGGCCGTCGTCGCGGAAGCCGTCGTCGCCTTTGAACTCGCCCGCGCGATGATGGAAAAGTTCGGCGGCGATTCGCTGGCCGAGATGCGGCGCAACTTCACCGCGTACGCGGAGGAGCTCGCCCGGCGGGGCATGCGGGGCTGGCAGCGGCCGGTGAAGGATTAAGATCGGACTAAAGGACCAGACTTGACGACCGGTCGCGAGCGAAAAGCCGGGGCCGGCCCGGCCGACGGAGGTGGCGCCGCGTGCGCATCGACCCGCGGACCCGGATGGGTCCGGTGCATTACACCGTCCAAAACCTCGACCGCCAGGTGGATTTCTACTGCCGCATCCTCGGGTTTCAGTTGCTCCGGCGGGACGGCAACACGGTTGCGCTGGGCGTCGCGGCGCGGGACGGAGCGGCCGGCCACGGTGCGGGAGGGGCGAAAGCGCAAGTCCCCGGCACCGAGCTCTTGCGCCTGACGGAAAACCCCGGCGCGCGGCGGTATCACCGGACGACCGGGCTGTACCATACGGCGTTTCTCGTGCCGACCCGCTGGGACTTGGCCAATCTCATCCGCCGTGTCATCGATACCCGCACGCCCGTGCAAGGCCACTCCAACCACGGCACGCACCTGGCCCTGTACTTGCCGGACGCGGAAGGCAACGGCATCGAGCTCGCGTGGGACTTCCCGCGGGAGGAGTGGCCGATGGAGAACGGCCGGATGCTTTACGACCGCATGCCGCGCATGGGCATCGACATCGCGGAGCTGTTTGAGGAGCTTGAGCGCAAGCCCGCGCCGTGGCCCGGCCTGCCGCCCGGCACCGTCGTCGGCCACATCCACCTGCATGTCGCCTACCTGGAAACCACGAAGCACTTTTACCATGAGGTGCTCGGGTTTGATATCACGATGGAGTCCGAGGAAATGGGCGCGCTGTTTTTGAGCGCGGGCGGCTACCACCACCACATCGGCAGCAACGTCTGGAAAGGCGAAGGCTTGCCGCCCGCGCCGCCCGACGCCGCCGGGTTGCGCGAGTTTACCATCCTCGTGCCCGACGAGGCGGTGCGCGCCAGCCTCTTGGAAAGGGCCAAGCTGGCGGGCGTGCCGGTGGAACCGCATCCCGGAGGCACGCTGATGCGGGATCCGTCCGGCATCGGCGTGCTGCTGGCCGTCGCGCCCGCTTAAGGCGTAAACCCGGGCCGGCGCTTTGCGCGGGGGCCCGTGTCCCCGCGGCGGGCGCCGGCCCCGAAGGGCGGAGATCGACATGCGCCTTTTCCCCGTCTTTTCAGGCCTGTTTGTCGCGGTGCTGATGATCAGCCAAGTGACGGCGACCAAACCCGTGCAGTGGGGGAACCTCGCCTTCACGGGCGCCGACCTCATCTTTCCCCTCACCTACCTCCTGGGCGACATGCTCACGGAGGTGTACGGGTTTGCCCGCTCCCGCGTCGTGATCTGGACAGGCCTTGCCGCCAACCTGCTCCTGAGCGCGGCCGTGTACGTCGTGGGCGCCATGCCGGGCGCGCCCGACTGGGTAGCAGGCGGCGGCCAGCAGGCGTGGGACATGCTCCTGGGGCTCACGCCGCGGATCGCCGTGGCGAGCCTCCTCGCGTACGTCGTCGGCGAGTTCGTCAACGCCTACGTCCTCTCCCGGCTCAAAGTGCGCACCAAAGGCCGCCACCTGTGGCTGCGCACCATCGGTTCGAGCCTCGCCGGGCAAGGCATTGACACCCTCATCTTCTTCCCAATCGCTTACTGGGGCGCCTGGCCGTGGACGCTTATCCTCCACATCATGCTGGTCGCGTACGTGATCAAGGTCGGGGTTGAGGTCGTGCTCACGCCCGTCACCTACGTCCTCGTCTGGGTCGTCAAGCGCGTCACCGGCATGGACGTCTACGACGAACACACGAGTTTCAACCCGTTCAAAATCGTGCTGGAGGACGACGAGGCCGCCGGCGGAAACCGGGGTCGGGGCGCTCGCTAGCCCGTGCGGCCTAAGCTCGCGCCAAACGTCCCCGGCCGTTGGCAGCGCTTGACAGAGAGAATTACGTTCAATATAATTCGAATCGTGAAGGGGAGTAGCACTGCGAATCCCTGGGGCGTCAATACGGCCGCGGGCCCGCTCCAGGGACGAGGTGCGCAAGCCGCCTCGGAGCGAGACCTTCGCCCAAGCTTCGTGCTGGGCGAAGGTTTATTTTTTGGCCAGAACCGCTCAGACAGCACAAGAAGGGGTGGCACTGTTGGAAATTTCACCGTGGATGTGGATGGCGTTCAACGGTCTCGTGGTGGGCATGTTGGCGCTGGACCTGGGCGTCTTTAACCGCAACGCCCACGCCATCAAGGCCAAGGAAGCGGCCATCTGGACGGTCGTCTGGATCGCCATCGCCGTCGTCTTTGGCGGGGTGCTGTACTGGTGGCGAGGCGCCGACGTGGCCATGCAGTACTTCGCCGGCTACCTCATCGAAAAGTCGCTGAGCGCCGACAACATCTTCGTGTTCGTGCTGATTTTCACGTACTTCGCCGTTCCCGCCCAGTTCCAGCACCGGGTGCTGTTTTGGGGCGTGCTGGGGGCGCTGGTCATGCGGGGCCTTTTCATCGCGGCCGGTGCGGCGCTCCTCAACACGTTCCACTGGGTCATCTACGTGTTCGGCGCCTTCCTCGTCTTCACCGGCATCAAGTTGATCACGCAAAAGGAAGAAGCCATCGACCCCGGCCAGAGCCCGGTGCTGCGCTTCGTGCGCAAGATCTTCCCCGTGACCGAGAACTACGAGGGCAGCCTGTTCTTTGTGCGCCGGGCGGGCAAGCTCATGGCCACGCCGCTCTTTGTGGTGCTGTGCATCGTCGAATCCAGCGACATTATGTTCGCCGTCGACTCGGTGCCCGCCATCTTCGCGGTGAGCAGCGACCCGTTCATCGTCTACACCTCCAACGTATTCGCCATCCTCGGCCTGCGGTCGCTGTACTTCCTGCTGGCGGACGTCATGGGCAAGCTGCGCTACCTCAAGGTCGGCCTGTCCGTGATCCTGACCTTCGTGGGCACCAAGATGCTGATCTCGAGCTTCGTGCACATCCCGCCGGCGGTGTCCTTGGCCGTCATCGTCGGCATCCTGACGGTCACCATCGTGGCGTCCGTCATGTTCCCCCAGCGCGAGGAGGCGGCGGGAGTGGTCGCCACCCGCGATCGGTGGGAGTAGGCTTCACCGGACGGGGCCCAAGCTCCCGGCCCCAAGCCCCCGGTCAGGCTTGGGCCCCATTCCTCCTTCGCCGCCGGGACCGCCTTCCCGCTCCGGCGCATCCTCCCCTTCGGAGCCGCTTTCCCGCCCGGGCGTATCCTCCCCTTCGGAGCCTCCTCCCCTATGCGGCCCGTCCTCCCCTTCCGGACCGCCTTCCCGCCCCGGCCCGTCCTCCCCTTCGGGACCGCCTTCGCGCCCCGGCCCGTCCTCCCCTTCGGGACCGCCCTCGCTGCCGGGGCGGCGCCGCTCCGGTGCCCGCGGCCCATCCTCATCGTGTGCGGGCTTGCCCTTTGCCCCCGGCCTCGGCTGCTGGCCCATGGCCGCAAGCCGCGCCGCCAGTTCCCGCAAGCGGGCCTGGACGCGGCCCCCGACGGTTTCGGGCGGGAAATTGCCCCAAGCGTCAGGTTCGCCCACGGCCACGCCGGTAAGCAGCTCGATTAGCTCGTCGCTGTGGTCGACGGCGTAGATGTGAAACCGTCCGGCGGCGACGGCGTCCACCACGTCCTCCCGGAGATTGAGATGAACGACGTTGCTGCGGGGGATGATGACGCCCTGCTCGCCGGTGAGGCCCTTCGCGCGGCAGACGTCAAAGAAGCCTTCGATCTTTTGGTTGAGGCCGCCCACCGCCTGCATCTCGCCGTGCTGGTTGATGGACCCGGTCACCGCCAAGTCCTGGCGCACCGGCAGGCCGCTCAAGGCGGAAAGCAGCGCCGCGAGCTCCGCGCCCGACGCGCTGTCGCCGTCGACTTCGCTGTAGCTTTGCTCAAAGACGAGCCGGGCCGACAAGGCCAGCGGCATGTTGCGGGCGAACCGGTGCGTCAAGTACCCGCCCAAAATGAGCACGCCTTTGGTATGAATGCGGCCGCCAAGGCGCGCCTCCCGCTCGATGTCGATGACGCCTTCGCGGCCGACGCCGGCGCTGGCGGTGATGCGGGTCGGGCGGCCAAAGGCAAACTCGCCGATGGCGCTCACGGAAAGCCCGTTGACTTGCCCCACCCGCCGGCCGGTAACCTCCACCTGCAGGATGCCCCGGGCGACGGCTTCCCGGAGCCGGTCGTAAATGAGGCTGCTGCGGTACACCCGCGCCTCCACCGCCTGGCGCACGTGCTCGCCGCTCACCGCGGCCGCTCCCTGCTGGCGGGCCCAGTAGTCGGCTTCCTGGAGCAGGCTGACGACGGCGCCAAACTTGGTGCTGAGCTTGGTCTGGTCGTCCGCGAGCCGGCTTGCGACCTCGACCATCTTGGCCAGGCCCGTCGCGTCCAGCGGCAGCAGCTTGTACTTGCGGCAGATGTCGGCCACGAACGCGGCGTACTTGCACACGTTCTCGTAGCTGCGGTCCATGACGGTGTCAAAGTCCGCCTGCACCTTAAACAGCTCGGAGAAGTCCTCGTCGTACGCCGTGAGCAGCTGGTACAGCCAGAGGCTGCCGATGAGCACCACCTTGAGGTTGAGCGGGATCGGCTGCGGCCTCAGGCTCTTGGCGGTGACAAAGCCCCAGCGGTCCGACAAGTCCTCGATGTCCACTTGGCCGTTGCGCAACGCCCGCTTGAGCCCGTCCCAGGCATACGGGTTGCGCAGCAGCTCCTCGGCCGGGATGACCAGGAAACCGCCGTTGGCCAGGTGCAAGGCGCCGGGCTTGATGTTGGTAAAGTCGGTGATCAGGGCGCCCTGGTGCATCTCCCGCTCGATGCGGCCGATGAGGTTGTTGTACGTCGGGTTTTGCTCGATGACGACCGGCGCCCCGTTGCCCGGGTCGTGATGGACGAGCACGTTGACCTGGTACTTGCGCAAGGCCAGCTGCCGCGCCCCCCGGGGGCCCCCTTCGTCTTCGTCGGTGGCCTCGAGAAACACGTGCAGGTTGGCGCTGATGTCGTCCCGCAAGGCTTCCAAATACTTTACCACATGGGGAAACGCGCCGTACTTCTCCACCATGTCCTCCACGACGCCGCTGATGGCGAACTGGACCACTTCCCGGTCCAGCTGCTCCAGCCGCTCCCGGGCCTCGCGCTCAAGGGCCCGGATCTGCTTGAGAGCGACCCGCATCTCGGCGTGCAGCGCGCTGCGCCGCCGGTCCAGCTCGCCGCGGATGGCCGGCGGCAAGGCCTGGATCTCCTCATCCGCCAGGGGCCGGCCGTTGCGCATGGGGATAAAAAAGAGGCCAACGGGCGTCACCTGCAGGAGAAAACCGGCGCTATTGGCCTTCGTTTCCAGCTGCCGCAAAATCTCGGCGCGTCCCCGCTGCAGGGCGCCGGTGAGCTGCTCGCGCCGGGCCGTGTACTCGTCGCTTTCAAACGCCGCCCGGATTTCCCGGGCCGCGCCGCGCACCATGTTGTCCACGTCCCGGGCCAGTTCGGGGCCCAGGCCGGCCGGCAGCTCCAGGGCCAGCGGGCGATACGAATCCTTTGGGTCGTGGACGTAGCACCAGTCGGAGGCGGGCGGGCGCGTGCGGGCGACGTCCTCAAGGTAAGAAAGCACCGCGGTCGTCTTGCCCGTGCCCGGGATGCCGGACACGTAGATGTGGTAGCCGGCCTGCTGGATGCCGAGGCCAAACGTAAGCGCCCGCATGGCCCGGTCCTGGCCGATGATGCCCTCAAGGGGCGGCATCTCGTCGGTGACGCGGCACGGCAGCGCGGCCGGATCCTGGACCGCGCGGACTTGCTGGGCGGAAAGGCGCTCGATCACGGCACCGTCCCCCTTCCTCCCGTGATGCGGCATGGCCGCCTGTTTCTTTCTTCGCCACAGTGGCACAAATTCCCGTACAGTTCTATGAAAACCCCGGGGAGGGAAAGCGGGCGCAGGGAAATGGCCGCGGCCTTGCGAACCGCGATCCCCAGGGTCCGCCGGCGCCGCGCGGAAAGCAACGGAGCGGGGCGCGGCGACCGTGCGGCGAGGGGGGCTCGGGCATGACGGAAGCGTACCGGCGGCTGGCGGTTGTCGCCGGCCTGGTGGCCGTGGGGCTGTTCGTGCTTTTCGTCGTCAACCAGACGGCGCAGGTGGTGGCCTTGGCGGACCGGGTTTCGCCGCTTTTGGGCAGCGCCGTGCTGTGGACGCTCCTTGCCGCCTACACGGCAGCGGGACTTTACATCTGGTTTCAATTCGTGCGCCTGCCAAAGGCCCTGCGGCCGCCCAGGAGCAAGGACAGCCCCGACTACCCCCGTTACCTTGAAGCCTTGAAGGCACGCCTGCGCAGCAACCCGCACGTCAAAGGGATGCCCCTTGAAAACGAGGCGGACCTGCAAAAGGCCATGGAGGAGCTGGGCAAACAAGCCGACGAGGTGACCCGCACGACCGCGCTGCAGGTGTTCCTCATGACGGCGGTTTCCCAAAACGGCAGCCTGGACGCCCTCGCGGTGCTGGCCGCGCAGTCCCGGATGGTATGGCAGATCGCCCACATCTTTAACCAGCGGCCAACCGGCCGGGAGCTTTTGGCCCTCTACAGCAACGTGGCCGTGGCGGCTTTGCTGTCGCGGCAGCTTGAGGAGATGGACGCGTCGGAGATGCTGCGGCCGGTGTTGACCTACGTAATGCCGTCCACTATCGGCGCCGTGCCGGGCATGCAGGCCGCGGCCACCGTGATGGTGCAGTCGATGCTGTCGGGCAGCGCGAACGCTTACGGGACGCTCCGGGTCGGCGTCATCGCCAAGCGGTACTGCGGCAGCCTGACGATGCCCGACCCGGGAGCGGTGCGCCGCGCGGCGTTCGCCGAAGCGATGCTCATGATCCCGTCGGTCGTCCAGCAGGGGGCGGCGACGGTGGCCAACATCGTCAAGGACGCCGCTGCCAAGACGGTGGCGGACTCGGCCAGGACGGTGGTGGATTCGGCCAAGGGCGCCCTGGACTCGGCCAAAAGGGCGGGGGCCGCCGTGGCGGGCACGGTCGGCCGGGGCGTGGAGCAGATCGCCCAGGGGGCTCGGGAAGTGGCGAGCGCCGGGATGGACAAGGTGCGGGGGATCAAGCTGTCGTGGCCGCTGCGCACCGGCTCATCGGGCGACGGCCAACCTCCTCCCGGAGCGTAACAGCCCGCTTTCTCGCCGCACCGCCCTAGAAAGGAAGCCGCCATGGAACTTTTAGCCCTCGCCAAGCCGGGTTACACGTCGCTCAGTCCTGACCGGGAGACGGTCGCGTCCTTTGACCGCGAAGGGCGCCTGTACGCCTACTACCGCGAGGGGCTGACGTACCGCCGCGCGCTCGATTCGACGCTGCAGGCCCGCTGGCACGCCCGGCCGGGCCACAGCGACTCCCCGGCG
>CALFSR010000239.1 GCA_937916565.1 uncultured Bacillota bacterium
TCATCGGCGGTGGCGCCGAACGGTTCCGGGTGTTTGCCGATATCCACGCGGAGGCGGCCCGGCGGGCGGGCCACGCGCCGCCGCGGCTCAGCATCAACTCCCACGGTTTCATCGCCGACACGTCGCAGGAGGCGATGGACCTGGCATACCCGGCGTGGAAGCTGCAGATGGACCGCATCGGCCGGGAGCGGGGCTGGGGACCCATGAGCCGGGCCCAGCTCGAGGCGTCGGCCAGCTTGCGGGGAGCCGACTTCATCGGCAGCCCGCAGCAGATCATCGACAAGATCCTGTACCAGCACGAGATCTTCGGGCACGACCGGTTCCTGATGCAGATGACGGTCGGTTCCATCGAGCACGCGAAGGTGCTGCGCTCCATCGAGCTGTTCGGCACGGTGGTGGCGCCCGCCGTCCGCAAGGCTGCCCGCCGTCAGCCGGAGCCGCCCGGCGAAGATCCCTCCGGCGCCGGGCCGAACTCCACAAGCCTCGGCAGCGGCCGGTAAGTGTCGACGCCGAGCTCGCGCCGGACGGGCGGCCCGCCGGGATACGTGATGGTCACCGCGGTGCGGACGGTGACCCCGTCCGCACCGGGGACGACCACCCGCTCCTCCCCCGGGGGCAAGGCGGGGTTGGCCCGGCGCACGGTGGAATGGGGCGCGCGGGCCAGCTCCTCCTGGTGCCATTCCACCCGCGGCGGCTCGTAGCTCCCGTACAAGGCGACGTAGAGGGTGTGCCCTTGGACGGCGGCCCAGGCGACGACGGGCGCGTCGCCGTCCACCCGCAGGCGCAGGTCCTTGACGCCCCAGGCGACGGCCGCGTCCCGCCCGGGCGGCACGTAGGGCACGGGCATGCTGTGGGGATGGCGCTCGAGGACGGTCACGCCCGCCAACATGGCGGCGTTGTACAGGGCCGTGGAGACTTTGCACACGCCCCCTCCGGAGCTCGGCACGAGGCGGCCCCCGATGTAGGACGGGCCGGGGCGGTATCCCCGGGCCTCGGTATAGGGGCCTAGGATTCCGTTTACGGAAACCGGCTCGCCCGGGCGCAGCACCGTGCCCGCCAAGTAGCCGGCGGCCGCGGCGACGTTGGCGGTTTCCTCAAACAATGGATCCGGAAAACTTACTCGGAAGGCGGCCAGCAGGCGGTCGGCGCCGGCGGCGTCCCTTGCCTCAAGGAGGCGCTGCGGGGGATTGACGTACCAGGGCAGGTCCTGCTCGTGGACGCGGCCGTAGCGGTCCGCCTGGGCCGTCCCCGGCACCCCGCACAGCGCTTCCGCCGCGCCGCGGCCCCAGGTGACCCACACGGCGATCGCAACGGCCGCAAGGATCGCCCCTGCCCAGCGCAGCGGCTTGCGCACCGCCCGCAGCAGGCTCGCGGGCAGCGGGATAAGGATGGTCCGGGTTCGCCGCGAACGGTCCGCCGGCACCAGGATCCCCCCTTGACGACGCTCCGAGAGGCGCAAAATGGCTCCCGCTCACGCGTATGTGGCCGCCCGGGGCGGGATGCCGGTCCCGGCCTTGCCCGGGCGCGGCTTTGCCTGTGCGCGGGTTTCCAAGGGGGGTGATTCCCGTGTCATCGCCGTCTCACAGATGTCTCGCCCGGGCCGCGGCGCCCCCTTGACGGCAGGATATGGCATTCTTTCCCTCGAATACGAGTCACTGTTAATTACAGCCGGGAACAAAGTGCACCCGGACTGTTCACAAGGAGGAGGAGGTCTGCGATATGCGCCGCTCGATGTTGGTCCTTGCTGTCTTGGCTGTTTTCGCGGTGGCTGTCGCTGCCTACCCCGCTCCGGCGGCCGCTCAAAGCGGCTGGATCGCCGCGGGCGTTTGGGTGGGCAACGCCGGCACGAACTACGCCTACCTGACGGGCGAACTGTACATTTCCGACAAGGCGTCCCTGGGCATTGAGTACCAGGCCCAGGAGATCGCCGTCAGCGTCTGGTACGGCCTGAACCGGGGCTTCTACGGCCAGGTGGCCTTCTCGGACTATAGCCCCCGCTGGGAGGCGGGCGTCTGGGGCTCCACCATGCTGTCTAGCACCATCGAGGCCGCGGCCTGGATCGGCGCCACGTCCCACCTCAAGGACGGCGAGAAGGTCGAGTTCACCGCCCGCGCCGAGGCCTACGTGCCCTTTGGCCGCTCCCTGTTCGGCCTGATCGGCGTGGACGGCGTGTTCGTGGACGGCAAGCACTCGTTCACCGGCCGCGTCGGCATCGGCACCAACTTCTAAATCCGGCGGTCCGGCGGGTCTGACACGGATTGTTGCGGGGCACGGCCACGAGCGGCCGTGCCCCGTTCTATTTGCGGCGGCCTCGCAAGGCCGTGGGACGGTCCCGGGTTCATCCGGCGGCTGCCGTGCGGTACTGCTCGGGCACGATGCGCTCGCCCCGCTCGATGAGGCCGTACCAGCGCAGGAACTCCTCCGCGAACGCCTTGTGCCAGCGGACGCGGGTGTCAAGGCGGGTCTTGTAGGCGGTGGCTTCGGCGATAAACGCCGGGATTCCCAGGTCCGCGCCGGCCTTGCGGGCAAGGGACCCGGCCACGGGCGGGCCGACGACTCTAAACCGGTAGGTGCGCCGGTCGCGGACGTGGTGGGTGGTGACGTACGCGGCGGCGGAAGCGGCAAAGCGCCGGGCGTCGCCGGCCGCATAGGTGATGAGGGTTTGGCCGACCGAGTCGTGGCGGCCGTAGATGCCCCAACCCTCGTGCAGGTCCAATAGCGCCTCCGGCTGGAACTCCTCGACCACCGCCCAGATCTCGCGGGCCAGGGCGGTCAGCGGCTCCTTGCCGGCGGGAAACTGGCGGTTGAGGTCGACGCCGCCCGTGCCGGTGCGCCGCCCCCGGGCGACGGCGGATGCGTGGGCCTTGGGCAGGACGACAAGGGTGCCCCGGTCGATGGGCCAGTCCTTGATGGCTTCCGCGGCCAGGCGGCCCGACGTCTCGTCGCCGTGCACGCCGCCGGTGATCATCACGGTGGGCCCGGGCTCGGCGGCGCGGATGACGTAGACCTCGGTTTCGTCGGGTGTACCCGCCCTGAGCGTCCGGACCTCCCGGGTCGGCCCGTCCTGCGCCGCTTCTCCGGCGGCCGCCTCCGCGGTCGCTGATTCGGCGGCTCCAGGTGTGACGCCGGCCTGTTGTGCGCCGGCTGCTTCTGCGCGGGCCGCTTCTGCGCCGGCCGCCCCCGCCCACGACGCGGCGGCGAGGACAAGGATCAGCGCGGCAAGCAATGTCGAAAGTCGTTTCACGGCTCATCCCCCCAGGGCCGATTACGCACCCCGGGGGAACACCGCCTGCCGGGGGCTCCTGGCCCCGTTGCCAAGGATTGCGGGCGCTTTCCCGACGCCCAGCGGCGGCGCCCGGGAGGCGGGGCCGCCCTTCCGGGCAGGAAGTCCTCGGCACCGGGGGCGAAATGTTGTTCCACGAAACCCAAAGAATGGAGGCACCCTCATGAAGCTGAATCAGGTGTCCGCCGCAGGGAGGCTGGCCGTCGTCCTCGCGGCCTGCCTGGGACTTGTCGTCATGGGGAACGGGCTCGTGCTCGCCCAGGAGGGGCCGGGCGGCGACGCCCATTGGGCCACCGTCACGGTGACCGGCACCGGGCGGGTTTCCCGGGAAGCGGCCCGGGCCGTCGTGGACACGGTGGTGGAGGGGATCGGAGAGACGCCCGCGGACGCCGAAGAGGCGGTGCGCTCGAGCTTCGCAGCCATCCGCGAGGCGGTGGCGGCCCTCGGCTATGAACTTGTGCCCGGGCAGTTTTCCCTCAACCCGCACTGGGAGTATCCGCCCGAGGGCGGGGCGTACCAGCACGGTTACGAAGCCCGTCGCTACATCCAGATCATCGTCCCGGACGCGAGCCGCATCGGCGAAGCGCTGCAGGAGCTGCTCAACGCCGGTCTCACCGCCGTCTACAACGTGAGCTACCTCGCGGGCGATCCGGCGGAAGCGCGGGCGGAGGCCATCCGCCTGGCGCTTGAGGATGCCCGGCAGCAGGCGGAGTTCGTCGCCCTTCATAGCGGCCTCGCCCTCGGCCGCATCATGACCATCTCGGTCAGCGACGGCTGGCCGGGCATATACGACGGGGTGGGCATGGCCAGCGCCCAGATGGAGCCGTCGCCGGTCTCGGTGCAGGTGTCGGTGACGGTCACCTACGAGCTCACGCTGCCTTAGACTCCTTAGACCCTTAGACGCCTTAGACGCCTGAAGGCGCGTCTGCCCCTCCGCTCGCGGCTTGGGCCCGGCGCGCAAGGGAAAGACGATCCGAACGAAAGGCGCCGTGCTCCCTTTCCGGGGCGCGGCGCCTTGCTTTGCCGGGCGTCGCGCCCTTTTGTACCACAACTTGGCCCTGGTGACCGCCGGCGCCGGCCGATATACTGCAAGCGGAAAGGAGTGGGAACATGCGTTCATACGTCAAGCCCATCGCGGTGCTGGCCCTGGCCTTGGCCGTCGCGGGGACCGCTTTCGCCGTGGCCCTGGCTAACAGCCCGGGCGGTGTCTCCCAGGCGCAGGCCGAACTCGCCCCCGGCGAGGACGCCGCGGCAGCTGCCGGCGCGCCTCAAGATGCTGACGACATTCCGGCCGGGGACGCGGGCCAGGCAGGCGACGGCGCTGTTATGGATCCGGCCGGCGACGGTGCCGCTGCGAACCTGGTGGACGACTCCGCGGCGGATGAGGCGGACCGGGCCGCCCTGCTGGCCCGGTGGGACGAGCTGATGCTGGAGCGCCGGCGCCTTGCCGCGGAGATGCGGCAGGTGGAACGGGAGATGCTTGCCATCGCCCGGGAGCTTTGGCCGCTTGAGTGGGAGCGGACCCGCGGCCGCATTCTCGAGCGGCTCGAGGAGTATGAAGAGCGCATGGGCGAGTACGGCGAAGAGATCGCCGAGTGGGTCCCGCCGGCCCTGGTGGACTACATCGCCCAGCGCACGGGCCGGACTCCCGAGGAAGTCCGCAGGCTCATCGAGTCGGGGCAGTGGCGCGAGCTCTGGAACGCCGTGCGGGGCAGGGAAGCGGAGAGCGGCCAGCTGCAGTAATCTCTCACAGCTCCCCAGGCGGGGCGGGCGCTTTGTCCTGCCCCGCCTGCGTTCCTCTCACCAGCACCCCGGGTCCCTCGCCGGCGACGACCGCGGCTTCCGGCAGTTCCGCGAGCATCGCCTCGGGGACGATGGCGAGCACCGACGGATCCGCGAGCAGCCCGCGCACCTCTTGCGCGGAGTGCACGAACAACACCGGCCGAGGGGAGTAGCGGCTTGCGTAAAAGGCCGAACTCGCGTCGCCGTAGGCGCTCACCAGCTGCGCTCCGGCCGCAAGCTCCGTCCCCGCCGCCGCCACCAGCGCCTTGACGGGCTTGTACTGCTCCAGGCGGGGCGCGAGCAGCATCGTAAACACGACCATCCCCACGAGCGCCGTCGCGCCGAACCCGTACACCAACACCCGGGCGTCGCCCCGCCAGGCAAAGGCGGCACGCGTGAGCAGCATGCCGGCCACGAGCGCCGCGGGCAGGGCGTAGAGGAGACGGTGCACGTCCTCATACCCCGCAGGCACCATGGGACGCAAGGCGGCCAGGGCGGCGGCGAAAACCGCGCCCGCCCCGACCGACAGCCATAAGGTCACGAGAAACGCGCGCGCAGCCCCGGGCCGCTGCAGCCGCTCCTCGCACCAGACGCCGGTCATGACGGCCAAGGGGAGAAACGCGGGCAGGATGTACCCGGGCAATTTCGTGCGCGAGGCGGAGAAGAACACAAGGACCACCAGGAACCAGGCGACCAGCAACCAATGGGCCCGCCGTTGCGCGTGGGAGCGGCCCGTCCCCGGGCCCCGCAGGCCGCCGGCGGCGAAGCCTGTCCACGGCAAGAAGCCGACGGTGAGCACGACCAGGTAGAAGTACCAGGGGTAGCCGTGCTCTTCCAGCGGCTGGGTAAAGCGGGCGAACATGTGGTAGCCGAAGTAGTCGTTCCACCACGCTTCACCGGCCCGCGCGTAGATCGCCGCGTGCCACGGCAACGCCACCGCGAGAAACAGCCCCAGCGCGATCAGCGACTCGCGCCGCCACACAAGCTGCCACAGCTTCCGCGGGCCAAAATAAAGCAAAGCCGTGCCGCCAACCAGAATGACGGCCACCGGGCCCTTGGTCAGTACTCCCAAAGCCAAGGCCACACCGAGCCACGCGTAGGCTGCTGCCGGCGCGGCTCCGCCAGTACCTGCCGGGCCGGCCCCGTAGCCGGCCGCGCCGCCCACCGCCGCCGGCGCCAGCCGGGCCAACTGGTAGACGGCAAGGCCGATGAAAAAGCTTAGGCCGGCGTCCATCAAGCCCATCCGCCCGGCCACGAACCACCCCAGCGTCGCCGGCAGCACCAGCGCGGCCAGTACGCCGGCCCCGTGGGAGTGCAGCCGGCGCCCGAAGGCGTAGACGAGCGCCATCCCTGCCAGCGCAAACGCGTATGTACCGACCCGGGCGGCAAGCTCCACCGGGCCGAGCACCTTCATCGCGGCCGCGCCGATCCAGAGGAGCAGGGGCGGCTTGTCAAAGCGGGGACCGCCGTTGAAGACCGGAAACACCCAGTCGCCCGACTCGGCCATATTGCGGCTGATGTCGGCATAGATCGCCTCGTCGATGTCCCACAGGCTCGCTCCGCCCAGCCCAAGGCCGTATACAGCCGCGACGATGACGATGAGAAGGACCAGGTCCCTCACGGCTGCACCCCCGTCCCGCTCACGATCCAGAACGGCTGCGACCAAGCCCGGCCTCCCGTCGCCCGCTCGACGACCTCGACCCGCACAAATCCCTCGTCGCCCCGGGGCCGGTAGCGAACGGGCAACGGCCCCGTGATGCGGGCGGCGACGTCGCCCGACGCCTCGACAAACACGACGTCAAACTCCGCCGCCTGCGCCGCCGCTGGCGTTGTGGCCGGCGCGACCACGATGTCGCCGCCGAGCGCGCCAAACTCCACCTGCGGCCCGGTGGATGCGTAGAGGCTTCCCCGCAGCAGCGCTTCCCGAAGAGCCGGAAGCGTCTTGGCCTCGGCTTTCACCATGGTCCAGCCGTGATCAAACTGGCCGATGTGATGGGAATCGTCCACGGCCACGGCCCACACGGGCGCGTCGGGTCCCCGCCGGACGGCGACTTCGTGCCAGATGCGCGTGTCCAGGTCCGGGTCTGAATGGGGGTTGCGCACCTCCATCAAGGTAATCTGGGGCGCAGCCAGCAGGTGGCGCAGCTCCCAGACGCCGGAGCCCAGGTTTCCCGGCCAGTTGGGGTGGGCCGCGGACACAATCGCCCCTTGGGCGAGGGCCGCGTCAAAGCGCTCCCGGGCCGAGCCGCGGCTAACGTGCTCGCGCACGAACAACAGGACCGCGTGATGGCCCAAGGGCCAGAAAGGAAACGCCACGGTGTTTTCCTCGGCGGGGATGACCAAGAGCCCCTCCGGGACGTCGCCGGGAATCGTGACGGCGTCATGGTCTGTGAGGGCGACGAAGTCGTATCCGCCCGCGGCGTAGGCGGCCAGCGCCTCCGCCACGGTCCACTTGCCGTCGATGGACTGGTCCGTGTGGACGTGCAGCTGGACTTTGTACCACTGGCCGGGAACGGCGTACGGATCGCGGATCACGGGCTCCTCCCCGGGGGACACGCTGACCGCCAGCGCCGCCAGCGCCTGCTCCAGCGGCGGCACCTCGGCCACGTCCCGCCGGTTTTGCACCGCCTTGAAACCGGCGAGCAGCCCGAGGGCCAGGAGGAGCGCGAGGAAATACTTCCCGATGCGCAAGAGGACCCGGGCGGCTCGCCGCGCCGGCCCTCCCTGCGTCCGGCTTGGCCTCCGGGCCTGGCTTGGTCGATGAACAGGCTTCCCGCGCACGGCTCACCCGTCCCTTCGTCGATTGCCCGCCGGCAGTACTAGGCGCGGGACAGAAGCACGATGCCGCCCAGGATGGCCACGATGCCCGCCAGTTTGGCGGCGCTCAAGGTTTCGCCGA
Source organism: uncultured Bacillota bacterium (assembly GCA_937916565.1). Lineage (GTDB taxonomy): Bacteria > Bacillota > Limnochordia > Limnochordales > ZCTH02-B6 > ZCTH02-B6. The sequence goes on from CALFSR010000239.1 coordinate 7,965, forward strand.
AGAAGTACCAGGAAAGCACGGCAACCGCCGCGTAGCCGAGGCTGAGCATGGGGTACGCGACCGACAAGGGCGCCCGCGACAGGACCACAAGCCACGTGACGGCCGCAAGCCCGTAGCAGACAAATCCGATCAGGACCGCCGGCTGCAGGATTGCCTTGATCAGCGCCCCGAGCTCAAGCTGCAAGTCCGGATGGGCCATCATGCCCCGCTTCAAGAGGAGCTGCCCGGCCACGCCCATGGCGACCGAAAAGACCACCAGGAGAAGCGTCGACAGCGTCATCTTCTTCACTCTCACCACCGCACCGTCGCCGAGCGCGTCCGGTGGGCACGGGCCAACTCCCGGTGGCGCAGGCGTATCGCAAGAAGATCGCGCAGCATAGCAGGCGGGGTCCGCCACGGGTCGACCTTGCTCCCCGGCTGGTCGTGCCACTCCAAGGGCACCTCGGCGACCTCGAGCCCGAGCCGCTGGGCCAGGTACAAGACCTCTACGTCAAAACTAAAACCGTCGATGGTCTGGCGCGAGAAGATCGAGCGGCTTGCGGCGGCCGTGAACAGCTTGAAGCCGCACTGGGTGTCCCGCACGCCGTCCAGCACCAGGCGGCTGACGATCCACCGCATGGCCGCCCCCATGAGGCGCCGGTGCAGCGGCTGCGGCACGACCAGGTTTGCCCCCGGCAAATCCCGGGAGCCCACGGCCACGTCGCACCCCGCGTCGATGCGCTCCTTGAGGCGGTAAAACTCCTTCATGGGCGTCGCGCCGTCCGCGTCGCAAAACAGCACGAGCCGCCCGCGGCTTTTGAGCATCCCTTGCCGCACGGCGTGGCCCTTGCCCCTGTTGGCCGGCAGGCTAAGCACCGTGAAGGCGTCCGCGAGGGCCAACCTTTCCGCGTGGGACCGGGCGACGGCGGCCGTGTCGTCCTGGCTGCCGTCGTCGACGACGATGACTTCCAGACGGCCGGGGAAATTGCGGCGAAAGCCGGCGATGTCGGTCAGGAGGCGGCCGATGCGCTGCGCTTCGTTGTAGGCCGGGACGACAATCGAGAGGTCCACGTCAAGCATACCCCAGTCTTCTCGGCCGTGAAGCGCCGGTCCTGTCTCCTGGCCGTCGCCCGAGCGTGTCGACATGCTTCATCATCCATTCTCAAGAGTCGTTGTGCACTGCCTATACCGCGTCAAGGGCGATCGCGCCGGTCACATCCCGCACGATGCGGTACGCCTCCCACCAGCAGGCGGCCAAAAGCAACGCCACGGCCGCCGCGAGGCCCGCCCAGTGCACCCGCCCGCGCCAGTCGGGCTTGGGCGTAATGGGCGCCGCGCTCATGGACAAAAGGTGCGGGGCGCGCGCCGTCGCGATGCCGTGGGTCGCCGCCGCGGCGAGGCAGTACGCGGCGATTTCGTACGGCCCCGAACGCCCCCACATGGCCAGCGACGGCGCCAGCCGCTCCGGCATGGCCAGCGTAAAGGAATTGGTGCCCAGCAGGAGCCCGTACAGAGCGCTCCAGACTAGCGGCGGCACGTAGCCCAAGGGATAGCCGCCCACTTCCAGCAGCCGGTTGGGCACGATGACCATGAGCGTCATCACCGCCCCGTTGATGGCCGCGATGCGCAGAAACTCCAGCGTCACGGTGGGCGCGGCGTCTGCGCCGGCCAGCAGGGCCGCTCCCGTTCGGCCCCTCAAGGTCCCGTCGGGCAGCAGGGCGTATCCGGCCGCCCATGCCACGTAGCACAACACGACGGCCAGCCCGTACAACGCCGCGAAGCGCACCACCACGTGCTTGTGGCAGAGCAGCCCCTTCATGAGAAACCAAAACCTGCCTTCCCCGCGAGCAACTACCGTCCGGGCTTCTCCGCGCGAAAACGGAGCCGGACGTAGTCGACGACCCAGCGGCCGCCGGGCTTAAGCGCCCGCCACACCCCGGCGATGACGTCTCCGGGCCGCGTCATCCAGTGCAGCGCTGCGTTGCTGAAGACCGCATCGAACTCTTCGTGAAAGGCCAGCGCGTGGCCGTCCATCTCCACCGCCGGCACGCCCCGGCGCCGGGCGGCCGCGACCATTTCGGGGCTCGCGTCCACGCCGAGGACGTCGCATCCACGCTCCTTGAGGCGCGCCGTGAGCGCTCCGTCGCCGCAGCCCAGGTCCAAAACGCGCTCGCCGGGCTTTGGGGCAAGCAGCTCGACGACGGGCTCGCCCAGCTCGGGGACGAAGTGGGCATGGCGCTCGTACGACGCGGGACCCCAGGCCTGTCCCACCCGCAAACTCCGCCTCCGCAAGACGAAATTGAGAAAACGCCCACAAGGGGTTTCGTTGCACGGGCACGAAAGCCTGCTGGCCGAGTTTTCCTCCGGAAGGCCGCGGCTTGCGGGCGCCGGCAACGCCGGCGGCCGGCGGTGCCCTGAGGAAATCATCCGGCGGGCCAAAATAGGAAGGGGCGGCGGTTGCTTTTTCCTAAATTCATGCCGTCACCGCATGGACGGAACGGGCTGCCGGCCAGCAAGGAGAACGGGGACGCAGCTTAAGGCATTCGGGAGGCGATGGACGCATGGCGGAGAGCGATGCCGGCACGCAGGTGGCCACCTTGGGCGGGGGCTGCTTTTGGTGCATGGAGGCCGTATTTGACCAGCTAAAGGGCGTCGTCCGGGTCGTCCCGGGCTACTCCGGCGGGCATGTGCCAAACCCCACGTACGAACAGGTGTGCACCGGCACCACGGGCCACGCCGAGGTTGTCCAGATCACCTACGACCCGGCGGTCATCACGTACCCGGAGCTGCTCGAGGTGTTTTTTGCCATCCACGATCCGACGACGCCCGACCGCCAAGGCAATGACGTGGGGCCGCAGTACCGCTCCGTCATCCTGTATCACAACGACGAGCAGCGGGCCGCCGCCGAGCGGGCCATCCGGGAGCTGGAGGCGTCGGGGCGGTGGCCGGACCCCGTCGTGACGCAGGTCGTGCCCTTCGAGGCGTTTTACCCCGCGGAGGAGTACCACCACGACTACTTCCGCCGCAACCCCAACCAGGGCTACTGCAGCCTCGTGGTCGCCCCCAAGGTGGCCAAGTTCCAAAAGCAGTTCGCCCACAAGCTCAAGGCCTGACCGGCCGGTCTAGTCCGCGCCGCCGCCCCGCGCCCGGAGCTGCCGGACTCGCGGCGGCGGCGCCTTTCGTCAAGGAAACCAGGCCCTCTCCGGCGTAGTCAACGGCGGGAGCGATGCCGAATGCGGCGGTCTACGAAAACGACGGCCTTTGGATCGTCAAAGCGGGAGAGCCACGACTCCTCGGCCTTTTACGAGCGCAACCTGTACGGCGGAGCCGGGCTGGTGGACTTATTCAGCCCGGCCCCGGCGAGCGGGCGGGCGGCGCACGGCGTGACGCCCGCTGGCGCGTCCGCGGACGGGACGCCGCCCGGCAGCGCGGCAGCGGCCGGCAACGGGCAACATCCGGAGCCGCACCGGGCGAGACCGCCGGGTTCGCCCGGGGACTGGGCCGACCGCATCTACTGCCACACGTCGGAGGATATGCACCACATCCCCGACGCATCGGTGGCCCTCGCTTTTACCTCACCGCCCTACAACGCCGGCAAGGAGTACGACGAAGACCTCGACCTCGGGGCGTACCTCGACCTCATCACCCGGGTGGCGGCCGAGGTGTACCGGGTGCTGGTGCCGGGCGGGCGGTACGTGGTCAACATCGCCAACCTCGGCCGCAAGCCGTACATCCCCCTCCACGCCTACTTTTACGCCCGCCACCTGGCGGTCGGGTTTCTCCCCGCGGGCGAGATCATCTGGCAAAAGGGCAAGGGGATGAGCGGCAGCTGCGCTTGGGGCAGCTGGATGTCGGCCCGGGCGCCGCGGCTTAGGGACATCCACGAGTACCTGCTCGTCTTTGCCAAGGAGTCGTTCGGGCGCCCCGATCACGGGGAGAGCGACATCTCCCGGGAGGAGTTCATGGCGGCGACGCTTTCGATCTGGGAGATCCCGCCCGAGTCCGCCCGCAAGGTGGGCCATCCGGCGCCGTTTCCCGTCGAGCTCGCGGCCCGGGTCATCCGGCTCTACAGCTACGTGGGCGACGTGGTGCTGGATCCCTTTAACGGTTCCGGCTCCACGTGCGTGGCGGCGGCCCAAAACGGGCGCCGCTACGTCGGCTACGACATCTCCGAGGAATACTGCCAGCTGGCGCGGGCCCGCCTTAAACAGCTCGAGGCTTCAGGCGGCACGGCGCCGGGCTTCGCCGCGCCCGGCGGCAAAGGGCGGGACGGCCGGCGGCCCGGCGGCAAGGCGCCCGGACCGTAGCTGCCCTCAGGGGGGTTGACCATGGAGCGATGCGGCTGGAGCACGACCGATCCCCTCTACGTCGCCTACCACGACGAGGAGTGGGGAGTACCCGTCTTTGACGACCTCAAGCTATTTGAGTTCCTCATCCTCGAAGGCGCTCAGGCGGGCCTGAGCTGGCTGACCATCCTCAAAAAGCGGCCGGCCTACCGCGAAGCGTTCGCCGGTTTTGATCCGGAGCGAGTCGCTGCCTTCGACGAAGCCCGCATCGCTGCCCTCACGGCCAACCCCGGCATCGTGCGCAACCGGCGCAAAATCGAAGGCGCGGTGCAGAATGCCCGCGCCTTCCTTGAGGTTCAAGAGCAATTCGGGTCTTTCGCCGACTACGTCTGGCGTTTCGTGGGCGGCGTGCCCCGGCAAAACGCCTGGCGCCGCCTGGAGGACGTGCCCGCCCGCACGCCCGAGTCGGAGGCCATGAGCCGGGACCTTGTCCGGCGCGGCTTCCGCTTCGCCGGGCCCACCATCTGCTACGCCTTTATGCAGGCCGTGGGCATGGTTAACGACCACCTGGTGACGTGCTTCCGCCACCGGGAGGTGGCCGAGTTGGCTAGCGCCTGCCGACGCCCCGTCAACCCGCCCGCGCTGCGGTCGGCGGCGCCGCCTGGCGTCCCCTCTCCGCAGCCATAACCCCCGCGAAGACGAGGGCCACGCCGATCAGGTTGGAGACGGGGATGGCGCCCTGGATGCCGAGGCGGCTCGTAAGCGTGCCGCCCAGGATAAACACGAGCGCCCCCAGGAAGATCTGGCGGTTGTACGCCAGCTTAAACCGGAGCCACGAGTAAAGCGCACCCAAGAGCATAACCATGCCGCCGACCGCCGACATGAGCACGCTCCACGGGCGGCGGGCCGAAACCGGCAGGATGTCGGCCGCCTGAGGCGCCACGCCGCTTGCCGCCAGCGCCTCCACGTTGATCTCCGCGCCTGCGACGGCGACCAAGAACACCAAGGCTACCAGCACCGTGGCCGCCGCGTACATGTGCCCGAGGGCGGGCCGCTGCCGCGTCATGAGGTACACCGTGCCGGCGCCCAGCATGCCCGGCAGGGCGACGCCGGAGAAGTAGTACAGCTTGTACACAAAGGGCGTCCAGCCGAGCGCGCCGCCGTAAAACTCACCGAAGGTGGCCAGGACGAACATAACCATCCCGGCCGACCACATCAGCTGGTGAAACCGGCGGCGCTGGCGGAACTGGCCCAGGAGCACCAGGGCGAAGGCCAAGCCGATTACGCAGGAAACCAGCGGGATAAGCCACGTCACTTTCGGATCCACCCCTGCCCTGCTCAGCCGCCCCGCCGCGGAACCAAGCTGCACGCCGACGTACCGCGCGGCGCTCCGCTAGGCTCGGGCGGCCCAAGCGGACGATTTTTGCTTCTCTAAATGTCAGTTTACCTGCACCCCGACGGCTTGTCCACAAGCCATCCGGTCGTGAGGCGGCCCGGGTTCCTCGCGCGCCGCAGGCTTCCGCCGGCTACGCCCGGCCTTGAGGGGGGGATACGCTAGCCCTCAAGGGGGGAAACGCTGGCGCTCACAGGAGGAAACGCTAGCCCTCCTCGCCTCCGAGCAGCTCGAGCAGTTCCCGGGTTTTGGCCGCGAGCAGCGCCCGGTCGCCGCGGGTTTCCACGTTGAGGCGCACCAGCGGCTCGGTGTTGGACTTGCGCACGTTGAAGCGCCAGTTGTCAAACTCCATGCTCAGCCCGTCGATGTCATCGATGCGGCGGGCCTGATCCTTGTAGGCCGCCTCAAGGCGCGCCAGGGCGGCCGCGGGATCGGCGAGGCGCCGGTTGATCTCCCCGCTCACGGGGTACTTCTCAATCCGCTCCGCGACCAGTGAGGACAAAGGCTGGTTGGCCTCGGACAGCAGCTGCGCGATGAGCAGCCACGGGATCATGCCGCTGTCGCAGTAGCTGAAGGCGCGGAAGTAGTGGTGCGCGGACATCTCGCCGCCGTAGGCCGCGTCCACTTCCCGCATCTTTTCCTTGATGAAGGCGTGGCCGGTCTTGTACATAAACGGCCGGCCGCCCATGGACTGAACGATGTCGACGGTGTTCCACACAAGGCGCGGGTCGTGCATGATGATCGCGCCGGGGTGCTTGCGCAGCACCGCTTGGGCCAGCAAGCCGACGATGTAGTAGCCTTCGATGAACTCGCCCCGCTCGTCAAAGAGGAAACACCGGTCAAAGTCGCCGTCCCAGGCGACGCCGAAGTCCGCGCCGCTCTCCCGGACCAAGTCCGCGGTGGCGGCCCGGTTTTCGGGCAGGAGCGGGTTGGGCACGCCGTTGGGGAAAGTGCCGTCGGGCTCGGCGTAGCGGGTGACGAACTCGAAAGGCAGCCGGGGCGCAAGCCGCTCCAGCACCGGCCCCGCGCAGCCGTTGCCCGGGTTGCACGCGACGCGGAAAGGCTTGAGCCGCTCGACGTCCACGTAGCTCAAAAGGTGATCCACGTACTCGTCCGTAACGTCCATGGACGTGCGCTTGCCGCGGCCGGCCGCGGGCGCAAAGGAGCCCGCCCGCGCCAGGGCCTCAATCTCCAGCAGGCCGCTGTCGCCGCTGATGGGCCTTGCCCCGGCCCGCACCATCTTCATGCCGTTGTATTCGGGCGGGTTGTGGCTGGCGGTCACCATAATCCCGCCGTCGAGACCGTAGTGGAACGTGGCGAAGTAGACTTGCTCGGTGCCGACGAGGCCGATGTCGACCACGTCGACGCCCGCGTCCGTGAGCCCCTCGGTCAAGGCGCGCACAAGGCCTTCGCCGGAGGGCCGTACGTCCCTCCCGACGCACACCTTGCGGGGCGCCACCACCGCCGCGTACGCCCGCCCGATGCGGTAGGCCAGTTCGTCGCTGAGCTCATCGGGGACGACGCCCCGCACGTCATACGCTTTGAAACACTTGAGCGTCTCCGGCATCCTGTGCCGCCCACCCTTTCCCGGTGTCAGCCGCCCTGCTGGGCGCTGCTTCTTCCGTTCATGGCCTCCACCAGCCGCTTGATGTCTTCGGCCCGGTCCTTTCGGGCCACCAGCGTCCGGTTGCCGGCCCGCACGACGATCAGATCCTCAACGCCGATGAGGGCCACCACCTCGGTCCCGTCCTCGCAAAAAACCACGTTGCCGGCGGCGTCCAGGGCATGGACGACGCCCCGGGCTGCGTTGCCCGCACCGTCCTGGTCCAGGAAGTCCGCCAGCGCCGCCCAGCCGCCCACGTCGCTCCAGCGAAACGGCGCCGCGATCATGTACACGTCGTCCGCCTTCTCCATGATGCCATAGTCCACGGAGATTTTGGGCACCCGGCCAAAGGCGGCGGCCAGCTGCTCCTCCCACGCGGGCGTGTCCACGTATGCCTCCAGGGGAAACAGCCGGCGCGCATGCTCGGGCAAGTGCCGCTCCACGGCGGAAAGCAGCGTATCCGCAGCCCATACGAACATGCCGCTGTTCCAGTAGTAGTCGCCGCTGGCTACGTACTGCGCCGCCGCGTCGCGAGAGGGCTTTTCCCGGAACTCGGCCACCCGGAAGTGCTGGAGGTCGTCGCTCTGCGCCGCATCGCCCGTAGGAACCGCCCGCGCCGCACGTCCGCCGCCCTCCCCCGAAGGCGCCGGCTCTCCGCCCGGCTCCCGGGGCGCTGGCACACGCTCCCCCGCCCGCAGGTATCCATAGCCGGTGGCCGGATAGGCGGGCGTGATGCCAAAGGTGTACAGCCGCCGGCCGTGCCGGCTGGCCGCGGCCGCCGATCGCACGGCGCGGTGAAACGCCTCCGCGGGCTCGATGACGTGATCCGCGGGCAAGACGACCATCACCGGGTTTCCGAACCGGCGCCGGCAGACGATGGCCGCGAGGGCGATGGCGGCCGCGGTGTCCCGCCCCTGGGGCTCGCCGATGATGTTGGCAGCGGGGATATGGGGCAGCTGCGCCTGCACCTCCGCGGCGAAGCGGGCCGCGGTGACGATGATGGTCCGCTCAGGCGGCACGAGCCCTTCCAGACGGTCCACCGTCGACTGGAGGAGGGTCCGCCGCCCAAGCAAGGGCAGGAACTGCTTGGGGCGGTCCGCCGTGCTCACCGGCCAAAACCGCGTGCCGCTGCCGCCGGCGATGACCACCGCCACCATGTCGGACCGCATCGTAGGTTTCACCTCGTCGCACATTCTCGGGCGGGACGGGCCGGCCGGCCGTGCAGGGAGCGGCCGGGCCGGCGCCGGATCAAAGTATGCAGGGGGTGTGGAACGGAGCCTTAGTCCCCGTGCTTCTCCCGCAGCCGGGGCGACAGGCGCAGCATGAGGTGGACCCGCTCAAACTCGTCCACCCAGTCGCTGACCGCTTCCCGCAGCAGGTCTTCGCCGGGCGGCACCACGCCCACGGGGCAGGCGGGACCGAGCTGGTCCTTGGCCATCTGGCGGTAAAAGGCCAGCACCCGATCGCCGTAGCGGGCGCACTCGGCGAAGTCCTCGCTCAAGAAAACGACCACCGGCACCCGCCGGCCGCCGTTGATGCGCAGGGCCTCGGTCAGATCGGGATTGGTTTCCTGATCAATAAAGCGAAGGTCGATGCGGGGCGACTGCTCGGCGATGCGCTGGAGAATCGGGCACTGGTTGGCGCAGTCGCCGCACCACGCGCCGGCCAGCACAAGAACGTTCATCCGGCGGACGAAGCCCGCGACCAACTCCTTTTGCTCGGCGGTCAGGGAAACCCGCTCATACACCCGCTGCCACCGGGCGCGGTGGGCCTCGGTGCCATGGGCCTCCAGGTAGGCGTCGTAGGGCAGGCTTTGCTCAAAGACGGCACGCCAGTCGATGCTCATGGTCGGCACACTCCTCTCCTCGTCGGGGAACTCGGCCGCTCCTGTCCTCGGCTTCCCCCGGGGGGTGCACGCTCCCCTCGCGAAGAGGGGCTTCCAGGCCGGCCGCCCGTCGTCCTGCTTTACGGGCTAAAGTCGGGCGCGTCCAGCGCGAGCGTCAGCTCTTCGATGCCCTCGATGAAGTCGAGCTCGATGCGATCGATGATGCGGAACCCGAGCTCCTGCAGGAGGCGGAGCCCTACCTCGTCGTTGCCCGGGACCTCCATCGTGATGCGTTGCAGGCCCTTGTCCTCCAGCGCATAGCGCAAGGTCGTGACCAGCACGTCCCGGCGAAACTCCCCCGCCCAGCAGGCCTTGTCGCCCAGCATGACCGACAGCGCCGCCTCCCGCCGCACCCGATCGATGGAGTGCAGGTCGACGTCGCCCACGTAGCGGCCGTCGGGCGTCTCGATGGCCCACTGCTCGCTGTAGGGGTCTTCCTTGACCATGTGGTACCAGACCTGGAGGTCCTCGAGGGTGTTGGGGTCCCCGGGCACGCCGTGCCACAGCCGCTGCACGTCCGGGTCGTTGATCATCTCCAGTCGCCGGGGCAGATCGTCCCGGCGCAGCGGCCGCAGGCGGCACCCGCGCCCCGTGATCTCGCCCTCCGTCATCTGCGCGTCCTCCCTCCGCCCCCGGTAAAGAATTCCTGGCCAAGCCCGCAACTCCTGGCGCCGCGCTGCGGCAGGCACGGGGACCTCCTCCCCCGCGTAAATTGACAGCGGACCGGCTCTCGTGGTACACTAACGCGGCAACCAAGCGACGCGGAGGAGTACTCAAGAGGCCTACGAGAGCGGTTTGCTAAACCGTAGCGGGGGCTTAAACCCCTGCCGAGGGTTCGAATCCCTCCTCCTCCGCCACGCACAGCCGGCGCTCCAAAGCGCCGGCATTTTTCTCCAGGCACACGGATGAGCCCCCGGGAGGTGAGGCAACGTTGCCGGCGGAGATCAACTGGCCCGTCCTGGGCGGGCAGCTCGCCCTGGGCACCCTCCTCGGGATCGCCATCGGGTTCACTCTGAAGAAGGCCCTCAAGATCGCCCTGCTCGCGGCAGGCGTCCTGGTGCTCACCGGCCTCGCCCTGCAGCACTTTGAGCTCATCACCATCAACTGGGCCAACCTGGAAACCCTCTACAACCGTGCCATGGAGGAAACGGGCGGCGCGGCGGCGTTCCTCACCGCGTGGGCCAACCAGCTGGAGACCCTCATCCCCGTCGCGGGCAGCTTCGTGGTGGGCTTTTTCATCGGCCTGCGGCTCGGCTGAGCGCGGCCGTCGCCGGCATGCCGGGCGGGCCAGGACTTCCGAGCCCGGAAGGCGCGCGATCACGGCTTCAGCGCCAAGCTGAGCGGCGGCAGTTTGTACCGGCCTTCCCGGTCTTTGCGCTTGGCCCCGGCCACGTCGGCGCACGTCTCCAGCAGGCGGATGAGCTGGTCGACGTCGAGGCCCGCGTGCCGCGGCCGGTACTCCTCCAGCAGTTCCCGGGCTCCCCGGAACAACGTTTCGGACCAGTAATAGCTTTCCTCTTCCCAGTGCTCGACGGCCCCTGCCAGCTGGATCAAGGCCTTGTAAAAGCGGTTGGAGCGGTCGGCGTTCCACGCCTCCATAAGCGCCTCGTGGCTTTCGGCGTAGCGCCCCTCGTTGAACAGGCTGATGAACTCCAGGTACTCGGGCGGGTACGGGCTGCGCACGGCGATTCCCCCTTGTGGGTCACCCTTCGCCTTCAAGTTCCCGCAGCCGGCCCGGCGTCCCTGCCCGCGCCTCCTCCTTTGCGGCACCGCCCGACGGCTCCCGCGCCCCCTCCGACCCGCCCGGCCGGCCGCCTGCCCGCTCCCCGGACGACCCGTGCTGGCCACCTGCCCGCTCCCGGGACGACCCGTGCTGGCCGCCGCCGGCCTCACCGGTGGCGACGAGCAGTTTGTCCGGGGCAACGAGCCACCAGCTCACCGCCATGACCAAGGCGGCCAAGGCCGCGGCGCCCCCCAGCATGAGCGTCCTCCCCGCCCCGAGCGCGAGGGCAAAGGCGGGCGGCCCGATCGCGACGCCGATGAAGCGCACCGCGCCGTAAAGAGACGTCACCAGGCCCCGCTCCTCCCGCCGGGCGGCGCTCGTCACCAGCATGTTGACGGCCGGCAGCATGGCGCCGATGGCGACGCCGAGAAACCCGAGAGCCGCCATGAACGGCACAAGGGCGCGAAAGGCGGCCGCAGCCGCCAGCGAAGCCGCGGCCAAACCGGCCCCCGCCACGATCACGGGTTTCAGCAGGCGGAGGCGGTCTTGGAAGTACGAGCCGGCGATGTACGCGGTGGCGGCCATGGTGCCCACGGGGATGGCCAGCACCAGTCCCGCCGTAAAGCCGCGGACGCCGTAGCGGGGGCCAAGCTCGTCGGAGACGTACGATAGGACGCCAAAGAGCAGAAAGAGAGCCGCCATGCCGGCAAGATACGTCGCGGCCAGGGGCACGCCCCGATCCTGGAAGATCCGGAGCAGCGCCCGCCCGTACTCGCGCAAGCCCCGCTCGTCCTTGACCGGCGGCTCTTCGATGAATAGCCACACCAGCAAGGCGGCCGGCACCGCGAGGGCCCCGTAGACGAAAAACGGCGCCCACCAGGCCAGGAGCGCCACGGCGGCGCCCAGCACGGGGCTGACCACCTTGCCGACGCCGTTGGCCGCCTCCAGGATGCCCAGCACCCGCGTGCGGCCGCTTCCGGCGAAGATATCGCCCGCCAGCGCGACCGCGAGCAGGTATGTCCCCCCGGCGCCGATGCCCTGGATGATCCGCCCCGCCAGCACCAGCGGGTACGGCTCCCTCATCAGCAGCGCCGCGGCGCCGGCGATGAGCCCGCCCGCGCCGTAGACGACCAGCGCCGGCGCGATCACCTTGCGCCGGCCGATGTGGTCGGAAACGATGCCCGCAAAGGGAATGACGATGGCCGCCGGGGCCGAAAACGCCGTGACCAGCAGGCCGACCTGGAACTGGGTGAGGCTCATGGCCTCCTTGAGCTGGGGAAAGACGGGGATGACCATGGAGTTGCCCAGCACCATGATAAAGGGCACCGCGCCCAGGATAACGATGTGCACGAGCCGCCGCCGGTCCATGTCCACCCCGCCGCTCATGGGCTTTCCCGCGGCGGCCCGGCGCGGGCCGCCCGACCGCCGGGCCAGCGCCGTCGTCGCTCGCCCCCCGGCACCGCTAGCATTGCCCGGGGCGTCCGGCGCGATACCGGGCCGACGAAGCGCCTCCGCCCGGTCGGACCTGCGCCCGCGCAAGGGATCCCTGGGCCGCGGGTATCCCGCGCCGGGGAGCCGGTGGACACGAGGCGGCGCGCCGCGGTACAATGCCAGTGCGCACCGCAACAGGCGGGCGTGTCCCGCGCGGAAGGGTGGCCGAGCGGCCGAAGGCAGCGGTCTTGAAAACCGCAGGGTGATGAGCCCCGTGGGTTCGAATCCCACCCCTTCCGCCAGCCTGCTCCTTTCACATCATTCCTTCATCCCAGCACGAAGCGCCCCATCCGAGGATGGGGCGCTTCGCCGTTTCGTTCCATCTGCTGCCGACCGCTCAGCGGGGCTCGATGCGGGCCATGCCGCCCATGTAAGGCCGGAGAGCGTCCGGGATGGTGACGCTGCCGTCCTCGTTTTGGTAGTTTTCGAGGATGGCGGCGACGGTCCGGCCGACGGCGAGCCCGGAGCCGTTGAGGGTGTGCACGTACTCCGGTTTCGCCTTAGGAGTGCGCCGGAAGCGGATGTTGGCCCGCCGGGCCTGGAAATCCTCAAAGTTGGAGCAGGACGAAATCTCCACGTACCGGCCGTAGCTGGGCATCCACACCTCGGGATCGTACTTTTTCGCCGCGGTGAAGCCGACGTCGGCCGTGCACATCATGCTCACCCGGTAAGGCAGCTCCAGGCGCTGCAGGATCGCCTCCGCGTTGGCCACGAGCTTCTCGAGCTCCTCGTAGGAGTCTTCCGGTTTCACGAACTTGACGAGCTCGACCTTGTTGAACTGGTGCTGCCGGATGAGCCCGCGGGTGTCGCGGCCGTACGCCCCCGCCTCCGCCCGGAAGCAGGCCGAATAGGCCACGTAGTAAAGGGGCAGCTGGTCGCCGTCGAGGATCTCGTCGCGATGCAGGTTGGTGACGGGCACCTCGGCCGTCGGGATCATGTACAGGTCCGTGCCTTCGCAGCGGAACATGTCCTCCGAGAACTTGGGCAGCTGACCCGTGCCGGTCATGCTGTCGCGGTTTGCCAGGAACGGCGGCAAGATCTCGATGTAGCCGTGCTCCTGGGTGTGCACGTCCAGCATAAAGTTGATCAGCGCCCGCTCAAGCCGCGCCCCGGCTCCCTTGTACACGGTGAAACGCGCGCCCGTGACCTTGGTGGCCCGCTCGAAATCCAGAATCCCGAGGGAAGTTCCGATGTCCCAGTGCGCCCTGGGCTCGAAGCTGAACCGCCGCGGCTCGCCCCAGCGGCGCACCTCCACGTTGTCGGCGTCGCTTTCGCCGTAGGGCACCGACTCGTGGGGGATGTTGGGAATGACCAGCAGGAGCTGCTGCAGGCGGCTTTCCACGTCCCGGACCTGGTCGTCGAGCTCTTTGATCCGGTCGCTGACCTCCCGCATGGCTTCGATGATGGCCGTGGCGTCCTGCCCTGCCCGCTTTGCCCGGGCAACTTCCTCCGACACTTGGTTGCGGCGGGCCTTGAGCTGCTCCGCCTCGGTCAGCAGGGACCGGCGCCGCTCATCCAAAGCCAGCACCTCGTCGATGGGCGCCGCGTCGTCGCCGCGGCGGCGCATGGCCTCCCGCACCTTGTCCGGTTCGCTGCGGATAAGCTTGATGTCCAGCACGATACAGGCCTCCCTGCCCGGACTCGCCGGCGCGCCTTGCCGCGGCCGGCCCGGACCAATCCCACACTTGCGCTTATGGAAACACGCTAGCAACAAAGGCCGGATCCCGTCAAGGATCAAGCGCGGCGCCCGCTGCCCTGCCCTGCGCTGAGCCCCCGTCGCGGCCGGGCCCCGGCGGAAGCCGGCGCCGGGACGGGCGGCGCCCCGGCGTGCGGCGCTTGAGGCGCAGGCGCGCAAGGACGGCGCGGGTGCCCATCTGGCGCCACCACTTGAGCCACAGCGGCAGCAGGTCCGCAGGCGCCATCGGCGGCATAGGCGCATCCACGCTGCGGCCAAAGAGCCACAGGCCGACGCCCCGCAGGACGCTTGAGAGGACAAACACCAGCGGGATCCCGGTGAGCGCGGCCATGTACCCTCCCAGGAGCGGCCCCGCGGTGGCCCCGAGGCCAATGGTCATGTTGTAGATGGCCACGTACGTGGTGCGGCGCACCGCGGGCGCGAGCGCCAGCAGCAGGTTAAAGCTGGCCAAGTTGTAGCCGGCCCAGGCAAAGCCGGCGACGCCGTTGGCCACGATAGCCAGCGACGGCGCCGGCAGCCCAATCCAAAGCAACGGCAGGATGCACGCCCCGGCGCCCGAGAGGAGCATGATCCGCTTCTCGCCCAGCCGCTGGCTGAGGTACCCCCAGTAGCGCTGGGCCATCACCGTGCAGGCGAAGTTGGCCGCCGTGACCAGGCCCCACATGGCCTCGGGGCCGCCCAGGTCCTGGACGAAGTAGACCGCGAACAGGGGCGCGGGCAGGTTGACGGCCAGCGTCCACAGGAAGGCGGTATAGCAGTACCGCATAAAGATGGCCGCCGTCCCCGGCGCGTCCTGCTCGGCCGGTGCGGCGGCCGCACCGGCCGTTGCCTTTGGCTGCCACGGCAAGTCCGGCATCTGCACCATGTAAAAGCCGGCCACGACGCCCATCAAAACGGTGAAAGCGTAGACCAGCTGGTAGCCTCCGGGCTCGCCTCCGACCTGCACCAGCGCCCCGGCGATGAGCGTCGCCAGGAACGCCGCGATGTTGGCGAGGGCGTTGCGGTTCGCGAAGTAGACGCCTCGCACCTGCCGCGGCACGAGGTCGGCCACCAGCGACGTCCACGCGGGGCTCGCCATCCCCGCAACGGCCGCCCGCAGGGCGACGGCCGCGACGAGCACCGGCACCGCGGTGGCCGGATCCGGGAAGACCCAGGGCAAGACGACGAGGGGCAGCCACAGGAGCCGGCCGCCGATGGAGCCGACCATCATGATCCGCCGCCGGCGCCCGAGCCGCTCCGTGAGCAAAGCCCACGGCACCTGCAGGACGTTGCTGAGGAGGTTGGCCAAGGCGGCCAGGACGCCGATCTGCGCGGGCGTCGCGCCCAGGGCTAGCCCGTACAGGGTGACGTACGACGCCCCCGCATTGTCGCTGGCGCTGGCGAAGGCGCCTTCCAGCGTGGTGGCCCGCATCGCGGCGCGGGCCGCTTCCGGGGACAGCTTGGCCGCCAAACCGTTCACCGACCTTGTTCGGGAAACAGTGTCGCCGATCCGCGGTCACGCCTCGGCACGGCGGCGGGGCGGTCGTCCGCGGCGCCTGCCCGCCGCCCTACACGCCTCCATAGAGCGGGTACGCCGCGCACAGGCGCCCCACCCGCTCCCGGGCCTGCTGCCGCACGGCCTCATCGTCGGGCTTAGAGAGCACCAGATCGATGATCGCCGCGATCTCCTCCATCTCTGGCTCCTTCATGCCGCGGGTCGTGACCGCGGGCGTGCCCAGCCGCAAGCCGCTGCCCACCGCCGGTTTCTCGGTGTCAAAGGGAATCGTGTTTTTGTTGACGGTGATCATGACCTCATCCAGCAACGCTTCGGCCCGCTTGCCCGTCAGGCCCCGGGACGACTTGACGTCCACCAGCATCAGGTGGTTGTCGGTGCCGCCCGAGATGAGGCGGAATCCCCGGCGCGCAAGCGCCCCCGCCAAAGCCTGGGCGTTGGCGAGAATCTGCTGCTGGTACGCGCGGAACTCGGGGGCGAGGGCCTCCTTGAGGGCGACGGCCTTGGCGGCGATGACGTGCATGAGCGGCCCGCCCTGGACGCCCGGAAACACGGCGCGGTCCAGATCCTTCGCGTACTGCGCCTTGCAGAAGATCATGCCGCCCCGCGGCCCCCGCAGCGTCTTGTGGGTGGTGGTGGTGACGAAGTCGGCGTACGGGATGGGGCTTGGGTGCAGGCCGGCGGCCACCAGGCCGGCGATGTGGGCCATGTCGACGAACAGCAGGGCGCCTGCCTTGTCGCAGATAGCCCGGAGCCGCTCAAAGTCGATGATGCGCGGGTAGGCGCTCGCGCCGGCTACGATCATCTTGGGCTTGACCTCCAGCGCCTGCCGCTCCAGGGCATCGTAGTCGATCCGCTCGGTTTCCCGATCGACGCCGTACTCGACGAAGCGGTACAGCCGGCCGGATAGGTTGATGGGGTGCCCGTGGGTCAGATGGCCCCCGTGGGGCAGCGCCATGCCCATGACCGTGTCGCCCGGCTCGAGGGCGGTGAAGTAGACGGCCTGGTTGGCCTGGGAACCCGAGTGGGGCTGGACGTTGGCGTGCTCGGCGCCGAACAGTTCCTTGGCCCGGTCGATGGCCAGCTGCTCGGCGACGTCCACGAACTCGCAGCCGCCGTAATAGCGCTTGCCGGGGTAGCCTTCCGCGTACTTGTTCGTCAGCACCGACCCTTGGGCGGCCAGCACCGCCTGGCTGACGAAGTTTTCCGAGGCGATCAGTTCGATGTGCGTGTTGAGCCGCCGGCGCTCCGCCTCGATGGCGTCGGCGATCTCCGGGTCCACCGACCTCAGGACGTCCAACATTGCTACGGCTCCTTTCCGTGTCGGCGCCGGCCCCCGCCGGGTTTCCCAGGGCCGCCGGGTCCCTCCATACCCCAGAGGCCATGCGCACCCTCCCGTCGGGACCGGCGCCACGACAAAGGGGGTCCGCCCGGACCCCCCGTCTCGCTGTTGCCGACCGGCGCAACCTACACCTGCGGCAAGGCGGCCAAAGCCCGGGAGATTTCCTCCTCCGGCAGCTCGAAGTCCTCCAGCTTGCCGGCCATGTACGAATCGTAGGCGGCCAGGTCGAAATGGCCGTGGCCGCTCAGGCCAAACAAGATCGTCCGGGCCTTGCCCTCCTCTTTGGCTTGGAGGGCTTCGTCGATGGCGGCCCGCACCGCGTGGGCCGACTCGGGGGCGGGCAGCAGCCCTTCCGTGCGGGCGAACTGCACCGCGGCTTCAAACACGGCCCGCTGCGGGTACGCCTTGGCTTCGATAAGGCCGAGCTCGTAGGCGTGGCTGACCAGCGGCGCCGCCCCGTGGTAGCGCAAGCCGCCCGCGTGAATGCCGGCGGGCATGAAGCGGTGGCCCAAGGTGTTCATATAAAGCAGCGGCGTCATCTGGGCCGTGTCGCCGAAGTCGTACGCCGCCGGGCCCCGGGTCAGCGTCGGGCAGGCGCTCGGCTCCACCGCCACCGCCCGCACGTCCCGGCCGGCGATGCGGTCGGCCACAAACGGGAACGCCAGGCCGCCGAAGTTGCTGCCGCCGCCGTGGCAGCCGATGACGACGTCCGGATAGTCGCCGGCCAGGGCCAGCTGCTTCTTGGCCTCAAGGCCGATGACCGTCTGGTGCAGCAGCACGTGGTTGAGCACGCTACCCAGGGAGTACTTGGTATCATCGTGGGTGGCGGCGTCCTCGACGGCTTCGCTGATGGCGATGCCCAGGCTCCCGAGGGACTCCGGGTTTTCCGCCAGGATGCGCCGGCCCGCCTCGGTACGGTCGCTGGGGCTCGCGATAACCTCCGCGCCCCACACCTGCATGAGCGAGCGGCGGTACGGCTTTTGCTCGTAGCTGATCTTGACCATGTAGACGGTGCACTCAAGCCCAAACAGCCGGCAGGCGAGGCTCAGGGCGCTCCCCCACTGGCCGGCGCCGGTTTCCGTGGACAGGCGGCGGACGCCTTCGCGCTTGTTGTAGTACGCCTGCACGACGGCGGTGTTGGGCTTGTGGCTGCCCGCGGGGCTCACGCCCTCGTACTTGAAATAGATCTTGGCCGGCGTCCCCAAGGCTTCTTCCAGGCGGCGCGCCCGGTAGAGGGGGGTCGGCCGCCACAGCCGATAGATATTCAGGATTTCCTCGGGGATGTCGACCCACCGCTGCCCGGTGGCCTCCTGCTCGACGAGGGCCATGGGAAACAACGGTGCGAGATCCTCGGGCCGGAGAGGCTGCTTGGTGCCGGGGTGCAGCGGCGGCTTGGGCGGCTTGGGCAGGTCCGCTACCAGGTTGTACCACTGCCGGGGAATCTCGCTCTCGGGCAGCAGGATCTTGACGTCACTCAACTCGACTCCGCTCCTCTCTCCTGTCGCGGCCGCTGTGCGTCCGCATGCGGAAGTCATTCGCCAGCCCACCCGCCTCTCCTGCCCCGGCGCGCCCTTGCGCCCGCGGGGCCCCGCCGGACCGGTGCACCCGCGCAGGAAGCGCTCTCGTCCGGCGAGCGCGCCCGCCCGGGAGGCTCGCTCGGCAAGCCGCCCGCCCGGGCCGCCCGCCGGCAAGGCCTGCGGCTTGCCGCACCAACCGCCGAGCCATGGGCGGCGGTTGCTCTTCATACAATTCACCGACTCTTGGCGCGATCGGCATGCCGGTGGGAGGGGCACCTGATGGGCGATGAGGCGGGCCTGGTGCGGGTGATGGCCGTGGTGCGCATAATCTCCTCGGCCATCGAGCTGGGAGCGGCGCTGCTCATGCTGCGCCTCGGCCGGCTCGACGCGGCGGTGCAGATCAACGCCGCCCTGGGCATGGTAGGACCGCTGATTTTGGTAACCGTCACCCTGCTCGGCATCATTGGCCTCGCGGGCAAGATTCCCCTCGCCCGCCTCATGCTGATCGGTGCCGGGGTGACGCTGGTCATCCTGGGAGCCCGGCGCTGACGGCGCTTGCCTGGCGGCCACACGCCCGCCGCACCTCGCCGGGCAATTGATAGAGCCTGCCTCGGGCAGCTCTCCCGCTGCCCGGGCAGGCCGGGCAACTGGTGCGGGCCCGCTCTACGGCTGGCCCGGCACCCAGAGGCGGCTCCTGCGCGGCGGCTCGGGCGGCGGAGCCGCCGGCGCCTCGCCGGACGGCGGGATGCCGGCTGACCCGGCAGCGGCTGCCGGCGCCGCGGCATCGGGCTCCAAGCCAAGCTGCACCGCGAGCGCCTGGTTCACCGCGGCCAGGAGCTGGAACATCGCCATATCCGTCTCCAGCACCGCCCGGACGTACGGGTTGTAGGACACGGTTTCGAACGTGCGCTTCAGCCGCTCTTCCTCATCGGCGGTGATCGTTTCTCCCGCCTGGGCCTTGCGCAGGAGCTGGCTCTGCAGCGACTGCAAGTCCCGCAGCATGACCTGGGCCGCGTGATGCTCGGCCAAAGCGGCGCGGGCCTCCTGCCATTCCCGGTACAGGTCGGTCTGCTGGATGACCGCGGCCAGCTCCCGGATTTTGGCCTCCAAAGCTTCCTCAGGTCGAGTCACCCGGATTCCTCCTCCGCAGCGGTGCGGGCACGGCCGCGAAGCGCAAACCCGTCCCGCGGCCTAGACCGCTTTCGTCACGGGCTCGGCCGGGCGCAGGAACAGGTCCTCCTCCGGGGGCCGCACCAGGGTGGCGTCCTCAGGCCTTTCGTCGACCAGCTCCACGTCCACGCCCCGGATCACCACCACGGGGCGCCCTTCATCGCCCTGGCCCATGAGCAGCGACGCGGCGGACGCGAGTTCGTCGGCAACGGCCTGCACCGACGTCCGCAGCGTGTAGCCGAACAGGTCCTGCTGGCCGCGGTAATCCCGAACGGGCTTAAACCCCGCCGCCGCCAGGCTTACCCCGACCGCGCCCAGCCGGAACGGCCGGCCGAACGAGTCGCTGATGATGACACCGACCCGGGCGCCGAACGCCTCGCGCAGGCGCCCCATGAGCCGCTCGGCGCTGGCCAAAGGATCTTCCGGCAACAGGCACGCCCACTCGCCTGCGGGCGACACGTTGGATCGATCGACGCAAGCGTTGGCAGAAATATAGCCCACCCGGTGGCGGGTGATCAAGTGGCCGCCCTCGGCCCGGAGCACCTCCCGGGACTCGTCCAGGATGACCTGCACCATCCGGGGGTCTTTTCCGGTGGCCGCGGCCAAAGCTTCGGCCTGCGGGCCCGGTTTCGCCGCAGCCAGATCCACCAACCGGCCCTCGGCTTTCGAAACGACTTTCTGCGCGACGACCACGATGTCGCCATCGGCCAGCGCCATCCCCGCTCGGCGCATGGCCTCTTCGATTGTTTTGGCGAGATCCATCCCTGCCTCCACTAAGGGAAACCCGGGAATCGCCAGCACTTCCAGCTTCACTCGGCTGCCTCCTCGAACGTAGGGCGTCCGCCGCGGACGCCTGCGGCCGCGCGTGAGCGCCGCTGGGCGGTGGGCTCACGCGTCTTGCCGGTAGTGTCGCTTGGCCGCCCGGACAAAGGCGTTGATGAGCGGCCCCATGCCCGAATCCGCCTGGTCCTTGCGCAGGAGCAGGCACGTGATCTGCGTAGGGAGGGCGAACCCTTCGCCCAGGTCGAGCTCGTGCAGCGCGCCCGCCGCCAGTTCGGCCTCGACCGCCGCCCGGGGGACGATGCCGATCCCGATGTCCTGCAGCAGCAAGCCCTTCAGCGCCAGCATGTCGGAAACGCCAGCCGTGTTGGCTTCGCTTAAGCCCAGCTGGTGGCAAATGGAGCGGGCCAGCAGCGCGTCCTCAAGCTCCTCCTCAAGATAGAGCACCGGCACCCCCTCGGCCGCCGCGTCCTCGATCCGCCGCGAGCCGCCGGCCACGATCGCCAGCGGTCGCTCGGCCAGGACCTCGGTTTCCAGGTCGGGATGGCGGAAGCGTACGTTGACGAAACCGGCGTGGATTTCGCCGTTGAGCATGGCCCGGAAAATCTTCTTGGACGGTCCCGTCTGCACTCGAACCGTCCGGCCGGGTTTCTCCGAGATCCAACGGCGCAAGAGCCGCGGCAAGTCGTAGGCCGCGGGCACGTGGCACGCCATCACCCGCAGCTGGCCGGTGACGCCCGACTGGGCCACCTGGAGGGCCGCCCTTCCCTCGGCCATGTTCTGCAAGATGCGCTGCGCATGGCGAAGAAACACCCGGCCCGCTTCGGTCAGCTTCACGCCCCGGGCTTCCCGCACAAACAGGGCGCAGCCCAGCTCCCGCTCAAGCTCCTGGATCCGGGCCGTCACCGTGGATTGGCTCACGTACAGCACCCGAGCCGCCCGGCTGACGCTGCCCGCTTGGGCGACGGTGAGAAACGTCTGTAGCCGTCGATCTTCCACGCTCGTTCACCGACCTCCCGGCCGGCGGGGCCGAGGCGGGCAAAGGCTTCCGGCGGCCGGCGAAGGCCTGCCGATGGCCTGGCGATGAGCCGCATGCCTGCGGCGACGGGTTGCTCCCGCCGCCGCAGGCGCGTGCCGGTCCGTCCCGCGCCGCCCGCCGGACATCGCCGGTCCTTGCCGGCCCTCGTCACTGCCCGAGCCGCGCATACCGTTCGATGATCTCGTTGGCTTCCCGGGCCGCTTCGTCGAGCGCCCGCGCGTCGCCGCCCGTGTAGAGCACCCGCTCCACGGCCTCTCCCAGCACCCGGGATGCGTCCGAGTAGGACGGGACGTTGGGGCGCGGCCGGGCGTAGATCATCTCGTGGAGCGCCCGCTCCACGTCGGGGTTGGCCGAGAGCAGTTCCTGGAACGCCGCGGAGCTGTAGCCGCTCTGCCGCAGCGGGCTGTACCCGGTGGCGGCACTGAAGCGCAAGTTCGTCTCGGCGCCGGTCATCCACTGGATGAAAGTCCACGCCGCGGCCTGCTTGGCCGGGTCCCGGGTGAGGATGGCCAGGTTGCGCCCGCCGATCCCGGTGGCCCGCCGGTCGGCGTAGGGAATCGGCGCGACGCCCCACTCAAAGGGCAACTGGGCGTAGCTCGAGAGGATCCGGGCCGACGAGGACAGCTGGAACAAGGCCCGTCCCGACTCGAAGGTGCGGTCCGGCCGCTTGAGGTCCAGGATGCCCGTCTCCACCAGGCGCTGCCAGAGGGCCAGGGCGCGCCGGCCGGCCTCCGAGTCAAAGGCCACCCGGTCGAGCTCGGGCGTGTACATGTCGCCCCCGTGCTGCCAGACGGTAATCAGAAAGTAGTACACCACGCCCGTTTGGGCGGTAGTCGGAGCGTCCAAGACCCAGATGCCCCGGCGCCGCCATTCGTCCGCGTTGGTCTCGGCCAGGCGCAAAAGCTCATCCCAGGTGCGGGGCACGTCTTCTTCGGTCAACCCGACGGCCGCCAAGAGATCTTTGTTGTAGTACATCACCGCGTTGCTGATCGCAAAGGGCATCGACCAGATGCGCCCGTTGTACCGCCCGGTTTCCCAGTAAACGGGAAACACGTCCGTTACGTCAAAGCCGGGCGTCGCGGCGATGAACTCGTCCACCGGCACCACATGGCCCCCGGCCGCGAGCTGCGAGATCCAGAACTGGTCGATCCCCGCCACGTCGGGGCCCGACCCGGCCGAAAGCGCCGCCAGCAGCTTGTCCCGCATCGTCCACTCGCTGCCGCTGTACACTTCGTTCACGCGGATGTGGGGGTGCTCCCGGTTGAACTCCTCCACCAAGGACGCGTGCACTTCCCCGATTAAGCCCGAGTAAAAGTGCCAGTACTCAAGTTCCACGACTTGCGCCTGCGCGGGCGCAACCGCCTGAGCCAGGAGCAGCCCCGCCAGCGCCGCGAGCGCGAGCAGCCGCCACCTGCCGCACCGTGTCGCGCCCACCCCCGGGGCGCGCCGGTGCGTCCTTTCGAAGCTCTGCCATACCGCCGTCTGCTTCACGATGTCGCCTCCTGTCCTTGCGTCGAAGTGTTTTCGTCCACATGGGCAAACCGCGCCGTCAAGGCACCGACGGCCCACAGCGCGGGGACGGCCGCGATGACGCTGCCGGCCAGCAGCAAATGCCATTGGCCGCTCAGCTCGTCTTGGAGGAAGGCCAGCCCCACCGGCAACGTCCGCACTTCGGCCCGGTGGGTCATCAAAAGGGGCCAAAGCAAGTCGCCCCAGCTGAAAAGAAAGGTGATGACCGCCACCGCCCGCAGGCCGGGCGTCACGGCAGGCAGCAGCACGTGGCGCAGCAGAGCCCACGGCCCGCACCCATCCAGCATGGCCGCCTCCTCCAGTTCCCGGGGGACCGACAGGAACTGCTGGCGCATGATGAGCACCGCCATGGCCCCGGCGAGAAACGGCACGATCAGGGCGCCGCGGGTGTCGATGAGCCCGGCTTTCTCCAGCAGCCAAAACGAGGGAATCCACGTCAGCTGGTCGGGCACGAGCAGGCTCGCGACGAAGACGGCCATGAGGATGCGCCCGCTGCGGCCCGGCAGGCGGGCCAGGCTGTAGCCGGCGATGGCGCTGGTGACTACTTGGCCGGCCACCACCGCCCCGGCCACCGCCACGCTGTTGACCATCATGGGAAAAAGCCGCGACCTGTGCCAAACCTCGGCATAGTTGGCCCAGCGCCACTGGGCCGGCCAGGGGGATGCGGTCCATCCAAAGATTTCCT
>CALFSR010000240.1 GCA_937916565.1 uncultured Bacillota bacterium
TTCCCGGACGAGCGCCAAAGCCTCATCAAAGTTGCCCTCGATCTCGATGACCCGGGCGCCGTGCATCATCGTCTGCGCCAGCTTGCCCTTGGCCACGTTGCCCTTGGGGATGAGCACGTAGCAAGGCAGACCCGCGCGGGCCGCGTACGCGGCCGCGGAGGCCGACGTGTTGCCCGTCGAGGCGCAGATGACGGCCCGAGCGCCCCGCATGACCGCGTCCGTCACGGCCATCGTCATCCCGCGGTCCTTGAACGAGCCGGTGGGATTGGCGCCCTCATACTTTATGTAAAGCTCCCCCGGCAGGCCCACCTCTTTCGCGAAGGCCGGCGCAGGGATAAGAGGCGTGTCGCCCTCGTGGAGTGTGATGATGGGGCCCTCGGCCGGCAGCGAGAGATGCTGCCGGTACCGGCTGATGATCCCGGAACCGCTCATACTTCCGCCTCCACCCGGATAACGTTGCTCACTTGCCGCACCACGGGCAGGCGGCTGATCTGCTCCAGCGCCCGGCGGATGTTGGCTTCCTGCACCTCGTGGGTGACAAAGACGAGGTCCACCGGGTCCTCAAGGCGGCCCTTTTGGATCACCGACTGGATACTGACCGAGTGCTCGCCGAAGGCGGCAGCGATGCTGGCCAAAACCCCGGGCCGGTCCACCACCCGCAGCGACACGTAAAACTGGGAAACAGTCTCCTCGATGGGCTTCACCGGCAGGCCGGCCTCGGGGGGTTGCAGCCGCCCGTTGCCGCCGTGGCGCAGCCGCCGGACGGCGTCGATAAGGTCCGCCACCACGGCGCTGCCCGTGGGCAGGCTGCCGGCGCCGCGGCCGTAGAACATGAGCTCGCCGACGGCGTCGCCCCGGACGAAAATGGCGTTGAAGACGTCGTTGACCGCCGCCAGCGGGTGACCGGACGGGATGAACGTCGGGTGCACGCGCACCTCAAGCCGCCCGTTGTCCTCCCGGGCGATGGCCAGCAGCTTCAGCTCATAGCCAAGCTCTTTGCCGTAACGGATGTCTTCGGGTGTGATGCGGGTGATGCCCTCGCAGTACACGTCCTCTACCCGCACCGGCGTTTCAAACGCGAGGGACGCGAGGATGGCGATCTTAAAGGCCGCGTCGTAGCCTTCTACGTCCGAGGCCGGATCGGCTTCCGCGTATCCGAGCGCCTGGGCCTCGCGCAGCACGTCGGCGAAGGCCATGCCTTCCCGGCTCATGCGGGTCAGCATGTAGTTGGTGGTGCCGTTGATAATGCCGACGATGGCTTCGACCCGGTTGGCGGCCAAGCTTTCCCGCAGCGGCTTGATGATGGGGATGCCGCCGGCCACGCTGCCCTCGAAGAACAGATCCACGCCCCGGCGGGCCGCCAGCGACCAGAGGGCTGTCCCGTGCTTGGCCAGCACTTCCTTGTTGGCCGTCACCACCGGTTTGCCCCGCTCCAGAGCGGCCGCGATCAGATCCCGGGCTGGGTCCACCCCGCCCATGACCTCCACCACGATGTCGACCTGCGGGTCGTTGACGACCTCCCAAGGGTCGGTGGTGACAACGTCGGCGTCAAGGGCGACGGGCCGGTTCTTGTTGGGGTCGCGCACCGCCACACGCCGCACGTGCAAGGGTACACCCGCCCGCGCCGCGATGCGCTCGGCGTTGGCCTGCAGGATCGAGAGCACACCGCCGCCGACGGTCCCACAGCCCAGCAGGCCGATCTGCACTGGTTTTTCCACTGGTGCTTCCTCCCGGGGGGCGTGTAACTTTCAGGATTATAACATGTTCGCAGGGGTGAATAAAGAGCGACACCGGCTTCACACCGCCCAAAGGAGCGGGATGAAGGCCGGTGTCCAGCAAGGGCATGCGCGCTCGTGCGCGGCCTACTTGGCCACCGAGTCCTTGAGAGCCTTCCCAGCCTTGAACGCAGGAATCTTGCGGGCGCCGATCTGAATGTCCGCACCCGTCTGGGGGTTGCGCCCCCGCCGGGCGGCTCGCTCGCGCACTTCAAACGTGCCGAAACCGACGATCTGGACACGCTCGCCTCCGGCCAGCGCCTCGGTGACGGCTTCGAACAGCGCGTCCACCGCCCGGCCGGCGTCCTTCTTGGTCAGCCCGCTCTTTGCAGCCACCCGATCGATGAGTTCCGCCTTGGTCAAGCCCTTCACCTCCCTTCCCGGCTCCCCCGGGCTTGCCTCTATCTGGAACCGTAGGTTGCCCAATTCCTGACCGCTCCATGATGGCAAGGCAATGGGAAACGCCCGGAGGCCCGCCACACCGCTAGTTTCGCCCCTATGGTTCCCGTTCCTTCCGTCGCCCTCTTAGAAACCCAGGGATTTCCTGCGTCTGGTGCGGTTTTCACGGCTGCGATGACAAAAAGAAAGCGCCCGCGGGCGCTTTACGTCGCGCGGGCGCAAGGCGGGGCCGTGTCGTTGCGGCCGCGGCTTAGAGGATCAGACAGATGAGCCCGCCACTCCCCTCGTTGATAATCTTGGTCAGCGTCTCCTGCAGCTTCTTTTGCGCGTGGGCGGGCATGCGGTGCAGCTTGCTCTGGATGCCTTCCCGGACCAATTCCTGCAAGGACTTGCCCAGGAAGTCCGAGTTCCAGACACGCCCGGGATCCTTTTCGAACTCCTCCGTCAGGTAGCGGGCGAACTCCTCGCCTTGCTTCTCCGTGCCGACGAAGGGCGTCACCTCCGTGTAAATGTCGGCCCGTACCATATGGATAGAGGGCGCCCCCGCCCGCAGCTTAACGCCGAAGCGGCCCCCTTGGCGGATGATCTCCGGATCGTCGAAGGAGATGTCGTCCAGGGTCGGGCTTACGATGCCGTAACCGCCGGTCTTCACGTCCTCCAGGGCGGCGGCAACTTTGTCGTACTCACGCTTGGCGACGGCCAAGTCCTGCATCAGCCGCACGAGGTGGTGGTCTCCGCTGACCTGGAAGCCGGTCATCTCCGCGAGCACTTGATAGAACAGTGACCTGCGCGTGCCCACTTCCACCGTGGCCGTGCCGGCGCCAAGCTCCATCTGCTTGAGGGTGACGGTCTCCACCTGGTCGTAGCCGGCCAGGGCCGCGACCGCCTGCTCGACGTCCCGCAGCCGTTCCACCGGGGCGACGGTTTCCCATGCTGCGTCCAGAAACTGCCGGCGCACGGGGTGATCCGCCGGCAGCTCGTCGATCCAGGCCGGCAGTCGAAGGGAAATTTCCTGGACGGGGAACTCGAACAGGACCTCGTGCAAGACGTCAAGGGCGTCTTGCTGGTTCATCCGCAGGCAGTTGATGGGAATGACCGTAACCTGGTGCTGCCGGCTCAACTCGTCGGCCAAAGCCTGGACGGCCCGGGCTTCGGGCTCGACGGAGTTGAGGAGCACGAGAAAAGGCTTGCCCAGCGCCTTAAGCTCGCTGATCACCCGCTGCTCGGCTTCGACGTATGCCTCTCGGGGCAAGTCGGCGACGGTGCCGTCCGTCGTCACCACAAGGCCGATGGTAGCATGCTCCTCGATAACTTTGCGGGTACCGAACTCGGCCGCCTCGTGGAAGGGGATGTCCCGGTCAAACCAGGGAGTACGCACAAGGCGCGCTCCCTGCTCGTCCTCAAACCCCCGGGCTCCGGGCACCGCGTAGCCGACGCAGTCCACGAGCCGGACACGGGCACGGGCGCCGTTGAGCTCGATCTGCACCGGCCGGTCCGGCACGAAGTGAGGTTGGGTGGTCATGACGGTGCGACCTGCGCCGCTCTGGGGCAGCTCGTCCTGGGTGCGCTGCCGGTCGTAGCCGTCCTTAATGCGGGGAAGGACGAGCAGCTCCATGAAACGCTTGATGAACGTCGACTTCCCGGTGCGCACGGGGCCGACGACGCCGATGTAGATGCTTCCCCCGGTGCGCTGGGCGATGTCGCTGAAGAGGTCGAATCTCTCCACGAAGCGTCCCTCCCGAACTTGGCGTGCCCTGGCCCGCCGGCCAGTACAACTCTTATTCGCGCCCGGGAGGGAATATCACCGTTAGCGGCCGGCGGTGTGGCGGGGATCCACCCGCTGGCCAAAACGATGCTCGGTGCCGGCCAGCAGCCGCTCAATGTTGGGCCGGTGGCGCCAGACGGCCCAGACGGCCAAGACAACGGCGGCGACGTTGTACGGGGCCGGCCAGCCGCTCGCGAAGAACAAAATCGGCAACAGCACCGCGGCGATGATGGAACCTAGCGAGACGTAGCGAGTGAGGGCGACGACGGCGACGAACACCGCCACCAGCAGTCCGGCTACGGCCGGCGCCAGAGCGATGACAACGCCGAGCGCGGTCGCCATCCCGCGGCCGCCCCGGAAACGCAGGAAAACGGGCCAGTTGTGGCCGCCCACGGCAGCCAGCGCCGCGCCGGCGACGACCCAATCGGCAAATCCGAGCTGCTGGGCGCCGAAGACGGCCACCCACCCTTTGAGCGCGTCGAGCAGGAGAACCAGGACTGCCGGGAACGGCCCCAACGTGCGCATCACGTTGGTGGCGCCGATGTTGCCGCTCCCCAGCCCGCGGATGTCGACCTTGCCCAGGAACCGGCCGGCCAGAAAGCCGAAGGGCACGGCGCCCACGAGGTAGCAGGCGAGGAAGTAGACGGGAATCATGCTGGCTGTGGTCATGACGTCAACTCCGATCATGGGCGCCTCCTCCGCTCCCGCAACTGGAACCGGATCGGCGTGCCCACGAATCCGAAGGCGTCCCGCAGCCGGTTTTCCAAATAGCGCAGGTACGAGAAGTGCAGCAACTCGGCATGGCTGCAGAAAAGGACAAACTGGGGCGGTTTGACCCCGGCCTGGACCGCGTAGAAAATCTTGGGCTGGACGCCCTTGTCCGCCGGCGGCGGCCTGAGGGCGACGGCGTCCCGCACGACCTCGTTGAGCTGCCCGGTTCGCACCCGCAGGGCCGCATAATTGGCGACGGTTTCCACGAGATCGAGGACCTCATGCACGCGGCGCCCGGTCAGGGCGGACACAAACACGATGGGCGCGTAGTCGGCGAAGGCGAGTTCCCGGCGGTAACGCTCCTCATAAATACGCATCGTCTGGCCGGTCTTATCCACGAGGTCCCACTTGTTGGCGACGATCACGAGCCCTTTGCCTGCCTCATGGGCCAGTCCCGCGATGCGCCGGTCCTGGTCGGCGACGTCCTGGGTCGCGTCCAGCACCAGCACCGCCACGTCGCACCGCTCCACGGCCCGCATGGCTCGCAAAACGCTGAAGCGCTCCACGGGGCTGTCCACGCGAGAGCGGCGACGCATCCCGGCCGTATCCAGCAGGATGAACGGCGTGCCGCCCCTCTCGAGCCGGATATCCACGACATCGCGGGTCGTCCCTGGGATGGAGCTGACGATGGACCGCTCTTGGCCCACCAGCCGGTTGACGAGGGACGACTTGCCCACGTTGGGCCGGCCGACGACGGCAACGCGGATGGGCTCAAGCCCTTCCTCAGGCGGCGCGGCCGCGGGCAGGCGGCCCGCAACGGCGTCCAGCAGCTCTCCCGTGTTCCGGCCGTGCACGGCGGATACAGGCATCGGATCGCCAAGTCCTAGGGCATAGAACTCATATGCGCTGGCCGCCTGGGAGGCGCCTGGGTCATCGATTTTGTTGACCGCGAGGATGACGGGCTTGGCGTGCTGGCGTAACAGCTGGGCAACTTCTTGGTCGAGGGGGTGTAAGCCCGCTTGGCCGTCCACGACAAAGACGATGACGTCCGCCTCCCGGACGGCCATCTCTGCTTGGCGGCGGCTCTCGGCGACTAGATCTTCTGTCGCCTGGGGGTCGATGCCGCCGGTGTCGACGACGGTAAAGGTGCGCCCCCTCCACTGGCACTCGCCGTAGATGCGATCTCGGGTGACGCCCGGCTCATCCTCGACGATGGCGCGGCGCTCACCGATCAAGCGGTTGAAAAGGGCGGATTTTCCCACATTCGGGCGGCCAACGATGGCCACGACAGGCAGCTTGCTCACCGGCAACTCCTTCCCCACATCCGTAAACCTTTATATCACCCCCGCTCATCCGAAGTCAAACGATTCGGTGAGACGCCGGCCCAGCTGCCGGGGTCTCCTGCCGCCCACGCAGCCAGGACGGCCTCGGTCTCCCGCACGAGTCGGACAAGGCACCAGTACGCCCGGCGCGTGCCGAGGGCCACCAGCGGCCGCCCGACCCGGACGAGCCCGGCCCGGCGGCTGAGAAACCCGCCAGCCCGCATGAGCCACCCGACGCAGCCTAAGGTGTCCACCACAAGGAGCGGAACGTCACCTCTTCCCGCCATGCGCAGCGTTCCCTCCATCAGGCGCCGGACCACGGCCGCCGGCAGGCGGCCCCGGGGCAAGGTGTACACGAGGTTGCCCCCCGGATCCACGCCGGCCAGCCGCAGGAGTCCCCTGCCGTCGCCCTCGGCCGTATCAAACCCCGGCGCCGTCAAGAGCTCTCGCACGGAAGGGACGCGGTCCCTTGGGAGGATGCCAAGATGAATCGCGGCGGCCACGGGCGAGGAGTGGGTGCCGCCGAAGCATGTGTAGACGACCCGCACGGGCTCCCGCCCCATCGCCGCCCCGCCCGCCGGTCAATGCCGGACGATCACGTAGGACCCATCTTCCAGGTCATGGATCGTCCCCCGCAGAAGCTTGGCTAACAGGCGCGCCATCTTGTCCCGCTCGGCTTCGTCCGCGGCCGGGAAAACCGGCACACCGCCCGCCTGCACATCCGCCCGTAGGGTCACCACGGCCACGATCTGGCTTTGCCCGTCCCTCACCGCGACCGAACCCCCTCAAGTCGCGCCAGGTCCTCGGGCCACAACCCCGAAGCCGCCGGCTTTCGCACCGTGCCCTCGAGCACCGGCACGTACTCGACGGCCCGCACGAGCGCCTCTTGGTCCCGCAGTAGCGGTACGATTGCCAGCACTACATCGCCCGTAGCCGGGTCTTGACGGGCGATGGGCGTGAACTCAGGCTCGTCGACGTCCATCTTGAGCCCCAAAAGCATGGACACTTCGTGGGCGATGGCCTGCCTTTGGCCGAGGTTGGCCAAGGTGGCGCGAGCGTTGGCGTCCTTGGGGCGGATGACAACGGCGAGCCCTTCCTCCAGATACCGGCTGCGGGACGCGGGCAACCCAACGTTCATGATGGTCACCCCCGCCACCGTCAGCAGCGGTCCTTGAAACTCAAGGGGCGCTGGTTTCACGATGGCGATATCTCCAATGCGCTGGCCCGACATGAGCCCCTGCAACAAGGAGATGACGACAAGGCCCGTCGCCGCCGCTGCAGCCAGTGACCATCCGGGACCGTGGGGCGCAGCCACGACGCCCGCGAGGCTTGCGGCCAGGGCGGTCACCATCGCCAGGTAGTTGCGGGCCTCAAAGACGCGCGCAATGCCTTCGATGTACGCAGCACCCCGGGGGACGAGTTCCGTCGTCTCCATGTTGAGCAGCGACTCGCGCTCGACGGCCCGCACTTCTCGGAATTGCGTCGCCGCCAAGGCGAGAAAGGACGCCGCCGCCAAGTCGCCGGTGACGACGGCCGGCGGGGCGATGGCACCGAGGGCCGCCGCGACGAAGCCGAGCGACAGGTGGATGGTGTACCCTTGCGGGTAGCTGGGAAACTGCCGGTAGTCCCTGCGCAAGAGCAGCAGGCGGGCGACGGTGCCTGCCGCCGTACCTGCGGCTACCGGCGGCACGATATCCATGGCCGCTGCCCCCCTAGAGCGGCTATGAGCCCCCGCCGCCTGACGCCCCGTCGCCCTCGCCGCCGCCCTCGCCGGCGCCGGTCCGCGCCCCGGCCCTGCCGGCTTCCCGTTGCACGAACGAGCGCAGCCGCGCCCACGCGGCCTGGGGGCTGCCTTCGTTGATCCAGAGGTACCCGAAGGCGCCGGCGGCGGCGATAAGAAGCACCCACAGCGTGGTGCGCCAGCCGGCGCCGCCGATCTGTTCGCCGGCGGGCTCGGCTGTACCCGGGGCAAGGCCCGCCGCCGCCGGGTACACTTCCGCCATGAGCCTCGCCGCCCGGATAGCTTCTTCCAGGCTCGTCTCGTGGGTGCCGAACTCCATGAGGATAGTGCGGGGTCCGACGTCCTGGTTGTAGTTGCCCCGGGCATTGAAGATCCCCTTGACTAGGCCCGGATAGCGCTCGTCGGCCACCGCCTTGATGCGCTTGGCGAGCTCAAGGTTAGCCTCCCGGTTTGGGTTTTGGCGCCCGACGACGAGCCGTACTTTGGTCAGTTGCTCTCCGGCCACCACGTCCCGGTACTGCTCCGCCGGGATAGCGTCCCGGTGCACGTCGATGAGGGCCACCGCGCCCTGTTCCAGAAGCTCCCGCACCGTCGCCCGGGAACGCTGATAGGCGCCGCCGTCGTGCGGCAGGTGGCTGCGGTCG
Organism: uncultured Bacillota bacterium; assembly: GCA_937916565.1. GTDB lineage: Bacteria > Bacillota > Limnochordia > Limnochordales > ZCTH02-B6 > ZCTH02-B6. Next base: position 8,358 of record CALFSR010000240.1, read on the forward strand.
GACCAGATGGCCCGGTATCCCTCCTGCTCCAGCGCGTCCTTGAGCGCCCGGCCGACTTCGACGATGTCGCCCCGCGGCTCCTGAAACTCTTCGCCGGAATCGGGGACATAGGATTCGGCGTTATGGCTGTGGTAAATGGCGATGGGCCCGCCCCGCTCGTCCCGCCGGGCTTGCGCCTCTTCGGCCCACGCCGGAAACAGCCCGCCCAGCCACGGCAGGCGCGCGATGTTGCGGGCCAGCCAGCCTAGCCCTGGCGCCCCGGCCGCTGGGGCCACCGGAGCCCGCCCGTCCGCGGCGACGACCCGCGGCAGCTGCACCTCTTCCCGGAACTCGGCCTCCACGGTCCGGTCGTCGCGAACCGCCACCACCTCATACAGCTTGTTGTCGGCCGTGATGTACGTGTCGCCTACCACCGGAGCGATGGCGGTGTACGTGATCACATCCCCCGCCTCGTCACGCCAGGTGTAGTAGCCGTCCGCGGCCCGGTGGCCGATGCCGTCGTCAAACGCCCGTTCCCAATCGATGGCCTGACCGGTGGCCGGCGGCGCCCACAATAGCACCAGCACCCATGCGACGGCCATCAAGCGCCCGCCCTTACCCACGGTCCCCACCTCCCGGCTCTTCACCGTCGGCGTCGCCCGCCGGATCGGCCTCGGTGAGCGCTTCCCGCAGCGGCTCGGGGCGATCCTGCGCCGGACCGCCGCCGAGCCGCTCGCGCGTTTCCCCAACGAGCTCGGCCAAGCCGACCGACACGACACCCGCCAGCACGGTGGCGTCGAAGAAACCGCCGCCGCCCAGGGCGAGCGCCGTGACCTGCCCGGGCGCGGGAGTGTTGATGAAAAGCTCCAGGAGCTGGAACAGGATAAGGCCCAGCGTGCCCGCGATGAACGCAGCCCGGCGGGAACGGCCGAAAAGGTAAGCCACGATCCCTCCGACGAGAGCGAACATCCACAACGGGTCAAGGACCGCTGTCCGGCCACCGTGCGGGCCGAAGTCGGTCAGCTGCGCCATACCCCACACGGCGACGCCGGTTACCAGGGCGGCCAGCACCGCCCGCACCCTTTCCCAAGCCGTGCCTGCGCGGGCGAGGAGGTACAGGGCCAACACGGCGGGTACGATGACCCCGCCGACGTTCACGGTAACCGCAACCCGGCCGCGGCTGACAGGTATGTCAAAGAAGCTGCCGGCGACGATCAGTCCCAGGATGACCAAGGCCTGGGTGTCGGTGAGGCGCATCCGGTCCAGCACCCGGTGGGCGGCCCCAAAGAAGACCAGGGCGGCCACCACCAACAACACGCTCAACCCTAAGGGCACGGCCGCTCACTCCTTCCGGCGGCTAGCGTGCCCCTGCCTTTCGGGGGCTATGCCGGATGAAGGGTCTGCGGCCGAACCCGCAGCCGGCACCTGTCGGGATGGGACTTGCGAAAGCGCGAAAAGGCCCGCCGCGATGGCGGCGGGCCTTGTGTACGTACCTTACGGCGCCTGTCCCGGTTATTCGTCGCCCTGGCGGCCGAGCAGGTCGCTTAAGCCGCTCACCCGGTCGGCGATGGTCAAGGAGTCCGGACCGGGATCCGAGTAAGACACCGGTGTGGCCGGTTCCTTCGGTTTTTGCTCCTTGGGTTGGGCGGCGCGGATGCTGAGCCCGATCCGGCGCGCACCCGGGTCAAGGTTGACGATCTTGACCTTCACGCGCTGGCCCGGCTGGACGACGTCCGAGGGCTTTTCAACCCGCCGGTCGGCGAGCTGCGAGATGTGGACGAGCCCTTCGATGCCGTCTTCGAGCTTCACAAAGGCACCGAAGTCGACGATGCGCGTGACCTCGCCCTCTACGACCTGGCCTTCCTGGTAGCGGCTTGCGACCGTGCTCCAAGGATCCGGCGTCGTCTCCTTGAGGCTCAGGGAAATGCGCTCGCGCTCCCGGTCGATGCCAAGAATCTTGACCCGGATCTCCTGTCCCTCATGCAGCACATCCTGGGGATGGCGCACGCGGCTCCAAGCCATCTCGGAGACGTGCAGCAACCCTTCGACACCGCCGCCAATGTCCACGAAGGCGCCGAAGTCGGTGAGCCGCCGGACGACGCCGGTTACGACCTGGCCTTCCTGCAGCCGGCCAAAAGCTTCCTCCTTGGCCCGGGCGAGCTCCTCCTCCAGCAGCTCCTTGCGGGACAGCACAACGTTGCGCCGTTGCCGGTCCAGCTCCAGAATGCGAAAACGAAGCCGCTGGCCGACGTACTGCTCGAGGTTGTCGACGAAATTGCGATCGACGTGGGAAGCCGGTACGAACCCGCGCACCCCAAGGTCCACCAGGAGGCCTCCTTTGACGCGTGCCGTCACCTCGGCCTCCACCGGCTCGCCCTTTTCGTACTTGGCGGTCAGCTCCTCCCAGGCCTGCCGCTCATCGGCACGGCGCTTGGAGAGCACCACCGTACCTTCGCCTTCGTCGACCCGCAGCACCTGCACGGCGATGTTGTCGTCGACCCGCAGGACGTCCTCAGGCGCCTGCCCGGGCCGCAGGCCAAGCTCGCTGGCGGGGATACGCCCCTCGGTCTTGTAGCCCACGTCCACGAGCACTTCGTCGCCACCGACATGGACCACCCGGCCCTCGACGATTTCACCTGGCGTGAGAGGCTTCAGCGTCTCGTCGTACTGCTCGGTCACCGCGTCCGGTTCGGCTGCGGCCCGGCCGTTGCCCTGGGCCTGTGTGGACTGCTCAAGCTGCTTGTCTTCCGGGTAGTCGCTCATGCGCTTTCCATCCCCCTGATGCACCATGAAGCAAAAAAACTAGAACCCCTGACTTATTCGGTTCGCAGGGTAAGATCCCTGCTGAAAATTGAGCTTGTTTCCTGGCCTTGTCCGCTTTTTTAGACCTCTTTCCCTCCCGTCGCGTAGCCTTTCCGGCCCAAGGGGCTGTTATCAGGCGACGCGGGACCGGCGTCCAGCGCCTCTCCCGATCCGTTCCCCGCTTCCGCGCCGCCGGGCAGAAGCGCCGCGATGGCCCGGTGAACCTCCTCGGCCGCCCGGTGCAGTGTCGCCCGATCGAGCCGCTCGACCCGTTCAAAGGTAAGAGGCGGTCCCATGCGCAAGGTGATGGCACTGCGCCTCGGCAGCCGCCGGCCGCCCGAATCGAGCGCCCGTTCAAGGCCTACAACGGCCATGGGCACGACGGGTGCACCCGACTTCAGGGCGATCATGGCCACGCCGGCCTTGCCGTCTTGCAGCTCGCCGGTGTCGCTGCGGGTGCCTTCGGGATAGATGCCCACTACGTGCCCTTCCTCCAGCATCTTAAGCGCGTGGCGGATTGACTGCCGATCCGGCTGGCCACGCTTTACCGGAAACGCGTACACCTTGCGCAGCAACCACGCGAGGGCGCGGTTCTGAAACAACTCCTGCTTGGCCATGAAGTGGATGGGCCGGGGCACGGCCGCTCCAATGATCAGCGGATCGAGGTAGTTGACGTGGTTGGGGGCGAGGATGGCGGGTCCAGCCTTGGGTAGGTGGTGAAAATCCTCGAAACGCCAGCGGAAGTACAAGCCGAAAAGAGGCCGCAACAGCAGTTGGACTACTCGGTACAGCACTCCTGCAGCCTCCTCCGGCACAAGAGCAGCACGTGCTGGACGACCTGCTCCAGCGTCAAATCGGTCGTGTCGATCACGATCGCGTCGTCGGCTACCCGCAGCGGCGAGACGGTCCGGCCCGAGTCGATCCGGTCCCGCTCCTCCAGGTTGCGGCGGACCGCCTCGAGATCCGCCCCGTCGCCCCGGGCGGATGCCTCGGCAAACCGGCGCCGGGCCCGCTCTTCGATGGAAGCCGTGAGAAACAGTTTCAAGTCCGCGTCCGGGAGCACGACGGTGCCGATGTCGCGCCCGTCCATGACCACGCCGCGGCCGCGGGCCAGCTCCCGCTGCAGGCCGATCAGGTGCCGGCGGACGTCAGGGATGGCGGCCACCTTGGAGACAGCATTCGAAACGGCGAGAGAGCGGATGTCATCCGTGACCTCCTCGCCGTTCAGAAATACCCGGCAACCGTTCGTCCCTTGTTCGAGATGAACGATGCACTGCTCCACGACGGCGCTCACCGCGCCGGGGTCGTCCACCGGCGCCCCCGCCCGCAGCACAGCCAGCGTCAGCGCCCGGTACATGGCTCCCGTGTCGATGTAAAGATAGTCTAAGGCTTCGGCGACTTTGCGGGCAACGGTGCTCTTGCCCGCGCCCGCCGGCCCGTCGATGGCGATGACAAGGCGGTTGCTCAAGCTGCCTGTACCCCTATCCCCTGCGGCGCGCCGTAAAGCCCAGCGCGCTGAGCTGCGTCAAGGCCTGCTCCAAGTCCTCTTCGTCGGCAAAGGCGAGCCGCAGCGTGCCGCCCTCGCCCTCCCGCACCCGCAGGATTTCGATGTCCTTTATATTGATTCCCTTCGCCGCGATGCACCCGGCCACCTCGTGGATGGCGCCCGGACGATCCTCCAGCTGCACAACGAGCTCGTACATGGGCGACAGGATGCCCTTGCGGTGCCGGGGCAGCTGCTCTCGCACCGCCCGGGCCTGTTCCATATGGGCGATCAGCGCGTCCCCGTCCTCGCGTGCCAGAGCTTCCCGGGCCTGCGCCAAGGCGGCGGCAAAGCGATCCATCATCTCAAGGAGCGGTTTCCGGTTGCTCAAGCAGATGTCCCGCCACATGACCGGATCACCTGACGCCACCCGCGTCGTGTCCCGAAAGCCTCCCGCGGCCAAAGCCAACACCTGCGGGTCGTGGGCGGCTACGCCACCTACCGCCATGGTCAGCGCGACCG
>CALFSR010000241.1 GCA_937916565.1 uncultured Bacillota bacterium
GGCCTTGGAGCCGCACCACGACCGGTTCGCCGTTCGGCACCCGCGGGATGTCGTGGGTCTGCTCATGGGCGACATGCGGGATTTGGACCGGGAAGTCTTTAAGGTGCTTATGCTTGACATCAAGCACCGCATCATCGCCATCGACACCTTGTCGGTCGGGGACTTGAGCGGCACGCTGGTGCACCCCCGGGAGCTGTTCAAAGACGCCATGCGCCGAAACAGCGCCGCCGTCATTTTGGTGCATAACCACCCGAGCGGAGACCCGGAGCCGAGCCCGGACGACCTTGAGTTGACCCGGCGGCTGGTGGCAGGTGGCCGCCTGCTGGGCATAGAAGTGCTGGACCACATCATTATTGGAGACAACCGGTACGTCAGCCTAAAGGAACGCGGATATGTGGACGCGCCTTAGGGCCTGAAAGGGGAAGGGAAACGAGATGTTCGGCTTCGGGCGCGACATGGGCATCGACCTCGGCACGGCCAACACCCTCGTATTCGTCAAAGGCAAGGGCATCGTGGTGCAGGAGCCGTCGGTGGTGGCCATCGACCGGGAAACCAAGCAAGTGCTGGCCGTAGGCGAAGAGGCGAAGCGGATGGTGGGGCGCACGCCCGGAACCATCGTGGCCGTCCGGCCGCTGCAGGACGGCGTCATCGCCGACTTCGACGTCACCGAGCGCATGCTGCGGCACTTCATTGGATTGGCCAACCGGCGCATCGGTTTCTTTCGCCCGCGCGTCGTCATCGCCGTGCCCTCCGGCGTGACCGAGGTGGAAAAGCGCGCGGTGATCGACGCGACCCTGTCGGCCGGGGCCAAGGACGCCCGCCTCATCGAAGAGCCGATGGCGGCGGCCATAGGCTGCGGACTGCCGGTGCAGGAGCCGTCGGGAAACATGGTAGTCGACATCGGCGGCGGCACAACAGAGGTCGCGGTCATCTCCCTGGGTGGCATCGTGACCCACCGCTCCATCCGCGTCGCGGGCGACGAATTGGACGAAGCCATCGTGCAGCACGTGCGGCGCAACTACAACCTGCTCATCGGTGAGCGGACCGCCGAGGAAGTAAAGCACAACATCGGCTCGGCGTATCCCATGGAGGACGACGACCGGACGATGGACGTGCGCGGGCGCGACCTGGTTACGGGTCTGCCCAAGACGGTCACGTTGACCGCGGAGGAAGTGCGGGAGGCAATGTCCGAACCGATCGCCGCCATCGTCGAAGCGGTGCGCGTGACGCTGGAGCGAACGCCGCCCGAGCTCGCCGCCGACGTGATGGAAAAGGGCATCATGTTGGCAGGCGGCGGCGCGTTGGTACGGGGGTTGAACAAGCTCTTGCAGGAGGAGACGGGTATGCCCGTCCACATCGCCGACGATCCCCTGACCTGCGTCGCTCGGGGCACGGGCGCGGTGCTGGAGCATCTCGATCTCCTGCAGCGGGTCGCCATATCGTCGAGGAAGGTCGTCGGCTGAGAGGGTGACGGGCCGTGCGCGGCTGGGCCGTCGTGCTGGTCGCTGCGCTGTTGGTCTTTATGCTCGTCTCCGCCATCTTCTTCACCGCCCGGGACCGCGACGGCGTCACGTGGATTGAAGGGGCGATGCGAGACGGCCTCGCACCGCTCTTGTACGCCGCGAGCCGCGTCAGCCGTACGCTTACAGGTGTTTGGACGACGGCGGTCACGATCCGGGACGCTCACGCGGAAAACGAGCGCCTGCGGGCGGAGCTTGCCGCCCTGCGGGAAGAAAACTACCGGTTGCAAGAGTACCGGCGGGAGAACGAGGCGCTGAGGGCGGCCTTAAGCCTGGCTGTTGCCAACCCGGCGGCGTCCATCCACGCCGAGGTCATCGCGCGACCCTTGAACAACTGGTGGAGTGTCCTCACCATCAACAAAGGCAGTCGCCACGGGGTGGAGCCGCTGATGGGCGTCGTGTCCCCCGACGGGGTCGTGGGGCACGTGCGCTCCGTCAACCACCTCACCTCCGAGGTAATTTTGCTGATCGATCCCCGGAGCGCGGTCGCGGGCATCGTGCAGCGCACCGGAGAGCCGGTGCTGGTGGAGGGGCTTGGCTACCCCGGGACGCATTTGCGTCTGCGCCCGCTCGTCGCGGCAGCCGACCTCCAGCACGGGGACGTCGTCGTCACATCCGGCATGAGCCAGCTTTTTGAGAAAGGAATTCCCATCGGCGTCGTGGACGAGGTCGACGTTGGTCCGTACGGTATGTCCGTCGAGGCGACCGTACGCCCCTTTGTCCAATTCGCGAAGCTTGAGTTTGTGACGGTGCTGGCGGTGTCGCCCGGAGCGCGCGCGTTGGATACGGGGGATAGCGGCCAGCCGCTTTCGGAGGCCAGCGGCCGGTGAGAAACGAGCGGGTCGCGACTCGGGGCGGATGGCCGGCGGTGGGCACGGTCCTCGTGGTCCTCCTCGTGGTGCAGGTCGCCGGGCTCGCCCATGTCCCGTTCTTGGGCGTCCGCCCGGACCTGCTCCTTGTTTTCGCTATCGGCGTCGCGCTGCAGCGAGGAGCGCTGGAGGGTCTTCTCATGGGGCTTGTGGCGGGGTTGCTGGTTGACGCCGTCGCGGGTCACCTGGTGGGCCTGTCGGCCGTGGCCTACGGCGTCACCGGGCTTGCCCTCGGTTACATCGGGGAAAGGATTTACCCCGACCGGGCGCTGGTCGTCCTCGCCGGTGTGGCAGGGGGGACGTTGCTCAGCCAGCTCGTCTACTTGGCCGGAGCCTCCGCGTTTGGCCTGCCGTGGCCTCGTTGGGAAGGGCTCGTCCAGGTCATCCTGGCGCTGGCGGGGTATCACCTAATGTTGTCACCCGTTGTCTATCCCATCAGCCGCTGGGCCAGCGGGGTACTGTCCGCCCGCGGCGATGACGCGCGGCTTGAGGCGTGAGGAGGGCGACCGTGGCCGAGCCGGAACTGAAGCGGCGCACGCGCCGGATGACTGTTTTCCTCGTGGCGGTGCTGTTCGTCCTGGCGGGACGCATGTGGCAGCTGCAGATCGTCCACGGCGAGCACTATGCGGCCTTGGCCGACGGCAACCGCATGCGGAGGCTCTCCATCACCGCGCCTCGCGGCGTCATTCGTGACCGGGAAGGCCGCCTGCTGGCCGATAACCGCCTAGCGTTCACGGTGTCCGTCGTGCCGGGAGGCCTCACCCAAGACCGGGACGCGGTCGTGCAGCGCTTAGCCGGCATCCTGGGCAAGACGCCGGCGGAAATCGAGGAAGCGCTGCTGGGCGACCAGCGGGCGTATCCGTACGAGCCGCTGCGGGTCGCACGCGACGTCCCGCCCGAGGTGGCCGTGGCCGTCGAGGAGCAGCGAATGGACCTGCCGGGCGTCATGGTGGAGCAGGAGCCGATGCGCCGGTACCCACACGGTACGCTGGCCGCGCATGTGCTCGGATACCTCCAGCTCGCGTCGCCGGCCGATCTCGCGTCCTACGAGGGCTATCGGCCCAGCGATATGGTGGGACGAATCGGCGTTGAGCGCGCCTACGAGGAGCAGCTGCGGGGCGAGCGGGGCTTCCAGCAGGTGGAGGTCAACGCCCTCAGCCGGCCTATTCGCGTGCTGGGATCGGTGCCGCCGGTGCCGGGCCACGACCTCGTGCTGGCCTTGGACCTTGAGCTTCAGCGGGCGGCGACGGAGGCCATCGCCCAGCAGATCGAGCAGCTCAAGACGGAGCCCGGCCGGCTAGGTCCGCCGGGCGGCGGAGCGGTCGTGGTGATCGACGTCAAGACCGGCGGCGTGCGGGCGCTCGTCAGCTATCCCGAATACGACCCCAACATGTTCCTGGGCGGCCAGCGCGGAGCGTATTTCGCAGCGCTGGAAAAAGACCCGCTGTCGCCCCTATTTAACCGGGCAATTCAAGGCGCGTATCCGCCTGGGTCGGCCTTCAAGCCTGTCACCTTGCTGGCGGCCCTGGAGCGCAGGGTCACGACGCCGGACGAGATCTACGTGGCCACGGGTGTGGTGGAGGTCGGCGGGCGCGTGTTCAGGGACTGGACGGTGACCCGTGGCCTGGCGCCCGCGGGCCCGGTCAACGCGGTGACGGCCATGGAGCGGTCGGTGAACGACTACTTCTACGTCATGGGCAGCCGGGCCGGCATCCAGGCCATTGCGGCCACGGCGCGGGCGCTTGGCCTCGGCAGCTCCACGGGCCTTGACATCCGGCCGCAGGACTCTCCGGGGCTTGTGCCGGATCCGCAGTGGAAGCGGACGTACCAGCAGGAGCTGTGGTATCCGGGCGATACCGCCAACATTTCGATTGGCCAAGGGTATCTGCAGGTGACGCCGCTGCAGCTGGCGGTGATGTACGCTGGGCTCGCCAACCGGGGTGCCGTGTATGAACCGTATCTCGTGGAGACGATCATTGCCCCGTCGGGCGAAGAGGTGTACCGGCGGGAGCCGCGCCTTCTAACCTTCCTCGAAGCGTCGGCCTCGAGCTGGGACGCGGTGAAACGCGGTTTGGTCGCCGTCACCTCGGGCGAGCGGGGCACCGCGCGGTCGGCCTTTGCCCGCTTTCCCGTCCCGGTGGCCGGCAAGACGGGCTCCGCGCAAGTCGCGACCGGTCGCGACACGCATGCCTGGTTTGCGGCGTACGCGCCGGCCGACGACCCCGAGGTGGCCGTGGCGGTGTTGCTGGAGTACGGCGGCGGAGGAGGCGCGGCCGCGGCCCCTGTGGCATGCCGGGTTCTGGCTGCCTATTTCGGCCTAGGGGCCAACGTGTGCCCGTAGCCGACCGTGTTCCCATGGCGGGCGGCACGGGGCCGCTCCATGGGGGACGTATGCCCGCGGTTGGGCGGTTTTTCCACCGGAAGGAGGAAGGGCTCCCGCGGCATCGAAGCTTTCACCAAAATCCGCCGGGGGCGGTGGGTTGGAGGACGGCCATGCAGGGCAAGGAAGCCGTCGTGTTCAAGGGCAACCGGGGCGGCGTGTCGGTCCAGGTGGATCGCGACGCGCCCTTGGGAGCCGTCGTGGACGAGTTGCGCCGCAAGCTCTCGGCGGCGGAAAATTTCTTCCAGGGCGCCAGCGTCCGGATCGAGCTCGGCGAGCGGCCGCCTGACCCGGTGGAACAGCGGGTGCTGAGGGAGTTAATCCAAGCCCACGGGCTCAGCGTGGTGGACGACACGGGCGCGACGCCCCCGCGGGCCGTGAACGGTCATGTCCCGCGGCCTCATGCAGACGGCGCCGGCGGAGGCGCTCGTGGGCAGGCGGGACCGGCTATCGGCGGCGGTGCCCTTGCTCCGGAACGCGGCGGCCATGACGGCGCCGGCGAGCCGTGCCTTTTGGTGAGGCGGACGCTTCGCTCCGGCCAGCGGCTTGAGTTTGACGGCTCCGTCGTGGTCCTGGGGGACATCAACCCCGGGGCGGTCGTCGTCGCGTCCGGCAACGTGGTTGTGTTCGGCTCCTTGCGGGGCGTCGTCCACGCCGGAGCCCGGGGAGATACGGACGCGCGCGTGATCGCGCTGCGCCTGCAGCCGACGCAGCTTCGCATCGCCCACCTTATTTCCCGTTCGCCCGACGGCCAAGTTCCCGGCCCCAGCGGCCCGGAGATGGCCCTGGTGCAGGACGAGCGAATTCAGATCGAGGCTTACGTGCCGTAAGGGCGGCAAGTTGAGGAGGTTCGTTGCCGATGGCGGGGAGAGTCATCGTTGTTACGAGCGGCAAAGGCGGCGTCGGCAAGACGACGACCACGGCCAACCTGGGTGCCGGGCTGGCGAGCCTGGGCCGGCGGGTATGCCTGGTCGATGCAGACATCGGCCTGCGCAACCTGGACGTGGTCATGGGGCTGGAAAACCGGATAGTCTATGATCTGGTGGAGGTCGTGGAGGGCCACGCCCGGCTGCGCAACGCTCTCATCAAGGACAAGCGGCTGGACGGGTTGTTCCTTTTGCCCGCCGCCCAGACGCGGGAAAAGGACGCCGTGACGCCGGAGCAGATGAAGGCGCTTTGCGCCCAGTTGGCAGAAGAGTTCGATTACGTGCTCGTCGACTCCCCCGCCGGCATCGAGCATGGGTTCCGCAACGCCATCGCCGGGGCCACGGAGGCGATTATCGTGACGACGCCGGAAGTGGCCGCGGTGCGGGACGCTGATCGGATTACGGGACTCCTGGAGGCTCATGAGCTTTCAAACCCGCGCCTTATCATCAACCGCATCCGGCCGCAGATGGTGCGCCGCGGCGACATGCTCGACATCGACGACGTCATCGAGATTCTCGCCATCGACCTGCTCGGCATCGTGCCCGACGACGAGTCCATCATCGTGGCCACCAACAAGGGTGAGCCGGTCGTGCTCGGCGGCAACACGCGCGCCGCGCAGGCGTACCGTAACATCGTACGCCGCATTGAGGGCGAAGAGGTGCCCTTCATGCAGCTGGAAGAGGAAGGTTGGCTCAGCCGCCTGCGCAGCTTGGTCGGGTTCGGGCGCAAGCAGCGCGGCGCCTGAGGGCGACGGGCAGCCTGAGGAGGGGACGCGCATGCTGGACTTTTTCATGAGGCTGTTTCGAGGCGAGGATCAGAGCAAGCATGTGGCCAAGGAACGCCTCCGGCTTGTGCTGGTTCAGGACCGGACGTCGCTCTCGCCGCAGGCCCTCGATGCGTTGAAGGAAGACCTGATCGCGGTCATCTCCAAGTACTTGGAGATCGATGAAACCGGCCCCGATGTGGTGCTCGAGCGTGACGGCGACTCCATCGCCCTTGTGGCCACAATTCCGGTGAAACGGGCGGCAGGTGTGGCGCGCGCTGGCCGGTAAGGTGGGATAAGCTTCCTCTCACATGGATCGCAGGTGGTTGCGCAACCTCGACTTTGTGCTGCTTTCGGCCGTCGTCCTCCTGCTGTTGTTCGGCCTCTTGGCGGTGTACAGCGCCTCCCGGGGGCTTGTGGAAACCCGGGGCGACCCCTTTTACTTCGTTAAGCGGCAATCCATCGCAGCCCTGATGGGCTTTGCGGCCATGGCCGTCGTCCTGACTGTGGACTACCGGCACTTGGTGCGCTTCTCCCGGTTGTTGTACCTGGGCAGCCTCGGTCTCCTCGGAGCAGTGCTGGTTGTCGGCCGCACCACCGGCGGCGCCGAACGGTGGCTCTCGCTCGGGCCCATGAACTTGCAGCCGTCGGAGGTGGCCAAGCTCAGTCTCATCCTGGTGCTGGCATGGGCTTTGTCCGAGCGGGAGCGGGTACAGGGCTGGCGCGGGATTTTCATCGCCCTGCTGTGGCTTGCGCCCATGTGGGGCCTTATCTTGCTTCAGCCGGACTTGGGTACTGCCATGACCATGGCCGGTATGACCCTCGGGGTGCTCTGGTTTGCCGGCGCGCCTTTGCGCAACCTCTTGCTGCTGGGGGCGGCGGGCGCCGGCGCGGCGGTGACGGCGGTTGTCGGCTCGATCCAAGGGTGGCTGCCGATCCTCAAGCCGTACCAGGTCAACCGGCTCATCGTGTTTTTTGACCCGTACCGCTATCGCCACGACGAGGGCTGGAACGTAATCCAGTCCATGATTGCCATCGGTTCGGGCAGCCTCTTTGGCAAGGGGCTCTTTGGGGGTTCGCAGACGCAGCTCAACTTTTTGCCCGCGCGGCACACTGATTTCATCTTTTCCGTCATCGGCGAGGAGTTTGGCTTTGTGGGCGGGCTCTTTGTGCTGGTGCTGTTCGGCGTCGTTTTCTGGCGGGGCGGCCGCATCCTGTTGCAGGCGAAAGACAGCATCGGCAGCCTCGTCGTGGCCGGCGTACTGTCGATGATATTCTGCCACGTTCTCATCAACATCGGGATGACGCTGGGGATCATGCCGGTCACCGGCCTGCCGCTGCCCTTCATCAGCTACGGCGGCACCTCGGTCTTGACCATGCTCACCGCCGTCGGCCTCGTTCTGAATGTCGGCCTGCGGCGGAAGAAGATCCAGTTCTGATTCTCCCTGACGGCAGCCGGTCTTGCCGCGCATCCCCCGCCCGGCGCGGACATATAGTGTGCCGGGAGGTCGAGCCCATTGACCGGGTCTGCCCTTGTGCGCAACGGGCTGTTTTCCCTAATCCTGCTCCTCCTGGTCGCCACCGTGCACGAAGCGAACTTGCCCGTGACCCAAGCCCTCGAGGAGTACCTGGCTTTCGTCCTGACCACCGACTTTGACTACAGGCCATGGCTTGCGGGCATCGCGGCGCGGCTTGAGCTGCCTGACCTGCCGGCGTTTCCCGTATTCGGCGGGTCGCCGGGTGCACCGGCGGATCCCACGCCCCTTTCGGATGATCCGCAGCGGTGAGGCCGGTGAAGCTGGCGACAGTCCTTGGCGTCCGGTTCAGCGTCAACGCGTTGTTTCTGCTGCTTCTTGTGGCCGCTGCGTGGCTCGGGCGATTGGTCGAGGCGGCTACGGTTTTTGGAGTTGTTCTCCTGCATGAGGTGGGGCACGTCGTCGCCGCCCGGGGCTACGGCATTGCCGTGACCGAGGTGGAGCTTCTGCCCTTTGGCGGCGTCGCCCGGATGGAGGGGCTGCTGGAGGCGGACCCGCGCGTTGAGGCCGGCATCGCGGCGGCGGGGCCGCTCACTAACGTGGTCCTCATGGGGATCGGCGCCCTTGTCTGGCGCTACGGAGTGGTGGACTCCGGGTGGGCCTCGTTGTTTATGGGCACAAACGCCCTCGTGGCCGGCTTCAACTTGCTCCCGGCCCTGCCCCTGGACGGGGGCCGGCTGCTGCGGGCATACCGGGCCCGGGCCGTCGGTTACCGTCGCGCCACGCACCAAGCGGTGCGCGTGGGGCGCTGGGTCGGCGTGGGCCTGGTCATCGCCGGCGCCGCCGGTGTGTATTGGGGGTATGTGAGCGCAACGCTGCCCATCTTGGGTGTGTTTGTCCTGCTCGCCGCGGCGCGGGAAAGCGAGGCCGCGGCGTACGTTTTAATGCGGTCGCTCGCCCGCAAGCAGCGGGAGCTGGCGCAGAGCGGCTGCCTGGCCGCGGAAGCGCTGGTCGCCCGGGCCGACAGCACCCTGAAGCAAGTGATCGACCGTTTCGTCCCCCAGCGCTACCATGTGGTGTGGGTGGTGGACGAGGCGGGGCAACTGACAGGCATCGCGGCCGAGGCGGACATCTTGGAATGCCTGTTTGATCGGGGTTTCCACGTGCCCATCGGGGATGTGGTTCAGTTCCGGTTGATTGACAGAGGACGGTGACTCTGGTATGCTGTTTCCATACGTACGTTCGCTGACGCGGGGATAACGTACAACGCACAATTGCCGGGGCATGGCCGGGGGGTCGGCTTGGTAAACGGAATAGCCGTCGTCCCGGCTTTCGCATACTAACTACAGCTTTCTTAATTTTTGACCCTTTGTTCGGGCGTGGTCAGGAGTGACCGGAAGAAATGGCACGGGAGATCGTGGTCAACGCCGGCTTCGGCGAGACCCGCGCGGCGCTGCTGGAAGATCGGCGGCTCGTGGAGTTGTTCTTGGAGCGCGACGCTCGCCATTCCGTGGCGGGCAACATCTACAAAGGCCGGGTGGAAAACGTTCTCCCCGGCATGCAGGCGGCTTTCGTCAACATTGGGCTTGAGCGCAATGCGTTTTTGTACGTGGACGACGCCGTGGTGCAGCTCAACGGCGCGGACGAAGTCGACGCGGCGCCGCGAGGCCGTTCCATCGACGACGTGCTGGCGGTCGGCCAGGAGATCGTCGTCCAGGTCGCCAAGGAGCCCATCGGCACAAAGGGCGCACGCGTCGTCACAAATCTCACGATCCCCGGCCGCTATCTCGTGCTGATGCCCACCGTCGATCATATCGCCTTATCGCGGCGCATCACCGACGAGGAGGAGCGCCACCGGCTGAAAGAGATCGCCAAGCAGATCCGCCCTCCCGGCATGGGGCTTATCGTGCGTACGCTAGCCGTGGGTAAGGACGCCGACGTGCTGGCGCAGGACTGCCGGTTTCTCATGGGCGTATGGGACAAGATTCAGCGGCGCGCCGAGTCCAACCCGGCGCCGGCGCTCCTCTATGAGGACTTTGATCTCGTGTACCGGCTCGTGCGGGATGAGTTCACGCCCGACGTCTCCCGCTTCGTCGTCGACGACGAAACGGTATACAAGACGGTTCTTGAGCTGCTTGACTCGCTCTCGCCGGGCATGAAGCCCCGGGTCTATCTGTATACGGGCAAGAAACCCATCTTTGAGTTTTACGACGTCGAAACGCAACTCGAACGGTCTCTCCAGCGCAAGGTCTGGCTTGAGAGCGGCGGCTACATCGTCATCGACCATACGGAGGCGCTGACGAGCATCGACGTCAACACCGGGCGTTTCATCGGCACCACCAACCTCGCGGACACGGTGCTCAAGACGAACCTGGAGGCGGCGGTGGAGATCGCCCGGCAAGTGCGCCTGCGGGACATCGGAGGCATCATCATCATTGATTTTATCGACATGGAATCCGAGGCGCACCGCCGGCAGGTGCTAGAGGCCTTGGAGAACGCCTTGCAGCCGGACAAGACCCGTTCGCATGTGCTTGGGTTCACAAGCCTCGGCCTTGTGGAGATGACGCGCAAAAAGGTGTCCGAGGACATCGAGACGCGGCTGATGCGGGCGTGCCCGTACTGCGAGGGGTCAGGACGGGTGTTGTCCGAGGAAACCGTGGCCCACCGGACGCAGCGGGAAGTCGAGCGGCGCGCCCGCACGGGGCGGGAGGAAGCGTTCCTCATCACGGCTCACCCGTCGGTCGCGGCACAGATCATCGGTCCGAGCGGCACGCTGCTCCGGCGCCTGGAGGAGCGTACCGGCAAGGCCATCTACGTTAAGGGCGCCGAAGGGATGCACCTTGAGGACGTGGACATCGTGGCCGGCACCAAGGCGGAGCTCGAGCGCCGCGCGTTTCCGGTGCGTGAAGGCCAGGTGCTTGACATGCAGGTGCAGGAACCGCACCTGACCAATCCGAAAGACGGCATCGCCCGTATCGAGGGGTACGTCATCGACATCGAGGGCGGCGGGCGCTACGTGGGGCAAAAGCTCAAGGTCGAGATCACCAAGGTGTTTCGCACGTACGCCAAGGGCAAGGTGCGGTCGGTCTAGTCCGAAAGGAAGCCGGAAGTTGCCGGCGGGGCTTGGTGAGGGCCGGTGACCGGCGCACGCCGCTTCAGCGAGGCGTGCCTGCGTTTGGCTGGCAAGGCTCCCGGTCCCCGGTGACGGGATCCAGGTGGACGAACGCCTTCTGCACGAGCTCGATGGCTTCCACGGCTTCGCGCACCCGGTTGCCGATGGCGTGGGCCGTGGTGAGCGCCAGGCCTCCATCCAGCTCGACGTGCAGTTGCACGTGGAGGCGGTCGCCGACGTAGTGGGCCAGTACGTCGTGAACGCCCACGACGCCCGGGACGGCCGTGGCCGCGGCCACAATCCGCGCTTTGACCTCGGGCGCGGGGGCATTGCCCATGAGATAGCCGACGTTTTCCAGGCCGACGCGCACGCCCGATATAATGATCCAGGCGCCGATGGCGAGCGCCGCGATCGCGTCCATCCGGCCGCCGGCCAAAAGGCCCGTGAGGGCGAGACCGCTCGTGAGGACGTCGTTGCGGGAGTCGACGAAGCTTGCCCGCAACGCGGGGCTGCCCGTGCGGCGGGACCCCCGGTAATACCAGATGGCCATGGCGCCCTTAATGGCGATGCTGGCCACGAGCAGGGCGGCGGCGAGAGGGGCGTCTTGTACCGTCCCCGGCTTCAGCAGGCTCTGCAGGGCGTCTCGCACGACGGTGGCTCCCAGGGCGGAGGCAAACACGGCGAAGAGCATTCCGGCCAACGGCTCAGCCCGCCGGTGGCCGAAGGGATGGTCTTCGTCGGGCCGCTGCTCGTGGATGCGGATGCTGACGTATGCCACGGAGTAGGTCAGGACGTCCAGGAACGCGTTGAAGGCATCGGAGAGAACGGCCGCGCTGCCCGAACGCAAGGCAGCGATTCCTTTCAGGCCAAAAAGAAAGAGGCTCAAGGCGACGCCGGCGGCGCCGAGGCGCTCCTTTTCGCGGCGGGCGAGATCCGAGGACATGGCATTAAGTATATCCCTCCGACAGGCGGCGCGCCAGGGTGGCGTTGGGCTCGCGGGGTGTCGTTGACAGTTGTCTACGCCCCGTGCTAAAATCCGTAGGGCAGTCACGTCGTGAGCGAGTGGGATGCTCCTCGCCGTACTTCTCGGCGGCGGGCGGGCCATGATGGAGGGCAATGAACCCGATGGCAACCTATGCGATTGTGGAAACCGGCGGCAAGCAGCACCGGGTGGCCGAAGGCGACACCATCTACGTGGAGAAGCTGACCGCCGAGCCCGGGGAGCAGGTGCGGCTTGACCGCGTGTTGCTGGTGAACCGGGAGGGCGAGCTCCGGGTTGGTGCACCGACGGTGGAAGGCGCCGCGGTGGTGGCGCGCGTTAGCGGCCACGGCAAGGCCCGCAAGATCCTCGTGTTCAAGTACCGCCCCAAGAAGCGGTATCGCCGCCGCTACGGGCACCGGCAGCCGTACACCCGGCTCGTCATCGAGAAGATCGAGGCGTAAGGCATGATCACCGTCGAGGTGTTCCGCGGCGCCGATGGCCGCATTCGGGGCTTTCGGGCGCAGGGGCACGCTGGCTACGGGGAGTACGGCCAGGACATCGTCTGCGCTGCGGTGTCCGCGATCACCCAGACGGCGGTGCTCGGCCTGTTGCGGCATCTGGAACTGCCCGTGCGGCTCAAGCAGGCTGACGGCTACCTGGAATGCCTGTTGGGCGACGATGAGCGCAGCCACGGCGCAGGCGCCCAGAGTGTGTTGGCCTCAATGGTCCTGGGCCTGCAGGAAGTGCAGCGCCAGTACCCGGAGCGGGTGCGGGTGCGGCATGCGGTGCGGGTGCCAAGCAAAGCGGGCGTGCTGAGCGGCGCGAAGGCGTAAGGCCGGTGCCGGCGATGGGCGCCCATAGGAACGTGGAGAAACCGGCAGCCCGACGAGGGAGGAGGGGAAGCCGATGGCTTTCGTCATGAACCTGCAGCTGTTCGCCACCAAGAAGGGCGGCAGCTCCACCAAGAACGGCCGGGACAGCATTGCCAAGCGGCTTGGCGTCAAGCATTTCGGCGGCCAGCGTGTGACGGCCGGCAGCATCCTCGTGCGCCAGCGGGGGACGCGCATCCACCCCGGCGTCAACGTGGGCCTGGGCAAGGACG
>CALFSR010000242.1 GCA_937916565.1 uncultured Bacillota bacterium
GAGCCGGTCTCGCCAGTAGTCCCCGAGCAGGTTGAAACCCATCGCGGTCATCAGGATCGCGGCCCCGGGAAACGTCGGGTACCACCACTGGTCCAGCAGGTAAACGCGCCCGCTGTTGACCATCGCGCCCCATTCGGCGGCCGGGGCCCGCACGCCGAGTCCCAAAAAGCTCAAGGTAGCCGTAAGCAGCATCGCGCTGCCCGCGTCCAGCGTGGCCTGCACCACCACCGGCGGCAGGCTGTTGGGGATGAGGTGCCGGCGCAGGATGTACCAGGTGGGCGCCCCGGCAGCCACGGCCGCCTCCACGTACTCCCGCTCCCGCAGCGAGAGCACCTGCGCCCGCACGAGCCGCACGTACACCGGTATCCGCACAAACGCCACCGCCAGCACCGAGCTGGTCAGCCCCGGCCCCAAGGCCGCGGCCAAGGCCATGGCCAACACCAGCGCGGGAAACGCCAGGATAATGTCCATGACCCGCATCAGCACCAGGTCCAGCTTGCCGCCGACCCACCCGCTGATACCGCCCACGATGATGCCGGCGCTGGCGGCCAGGAGCACGACGCTGAGGCCCGCGCCGATGGATCGCCGCCCGCCGTCGAGAACCCGGGAAAACAAGTCCCGCCCCACCTCGTCGGTGCCGAACCAGTGCTCGGCCGAAGGCGGCCGCAGCCGCTGGGTCAGGTTGACCTGGTTCGGATCGTGGGTCGCGAGCCACGGTGCGGCCAGCGATGCGAGGACAGGGATGATCACCAGCAGGAACCCGATCCAGGCGATGAGAGGATGACGGCGGCGCCGCCGGCGTGCGGGGACGCCCGCCGGTTCACCATGGACCGGCGAGCCCGGCGGCACGACGGAGGAGGCCGGCACGGCGCCCGGGGAGGCACCCTGGGAGGTGGCCGGCGAAGTCGCCGCGGAGGCGGCCGGAGACGACGGGTTGGATTCGGACCGTGCAGCCACGCCCATGCCTCCCTAGCCCATCGCCCGGATGCGGGGATCAAGCCGCAGGGTCACCAAGTCCACGAGCAGGTTGATGACGCTGTAGCCCACGGCGACGACGACCGTAAAGCCCATGATAGCCGGGAAGTCCAGGGATGAGATGGAATCCACCACGTAGCTGCCCATGCCGGGCCAGGCAAAGACGGTTTCCGTCACGACGGCTCCTGCGAGCAGGTCGCCCAAGGCAAGCCCGACCACCGTCAAGGTGGGCACCAGCGCATTGCGCAGGGCGTAACGGTACAACACCCTCCGGGGCGGAACGCCGTACGCCCGGGCAGTGCGGATGTAGTCCTGGTGCAGCACCTCCAGGAGGCTCCCCCTCACCTGCCGGGCGACGACGCCAACATGGACAAAGGCCAGGCAGCCCGCGGGCATAATCAAATGCACGAGGGCGTCCCGCCACGTGTCCCAGTTCCGGGCGAGCGCTGCGTCGATGAGGTAAAGCCCCGTTACCGCCGGCGGCGCCAGGCCAAAGGGCGACAGCCTTCCGGACCCCGGCAGCCAGCCGAGCTTGCCGTACAGGATAGCCAGAGCCACGAGTCCAAACCAGAACAATGGCATGGATACGCCGGCCACCGACACGCCGCGGCTTAAGTGGTCCACCCAGGAGTTGTTGCGGGCGGCGGACGCCACGCCCAAAGGGACACCGATGACGACGGCGAGAAACATGGCCGTCGCCACCAGTTCCAACGTGGCCGGGAAAAACCGCGCCAGGTCCTCCGCCACGGGCCGGCCTGTGCGGATCGAGCGGCCTAGGTCGCCCTGCAGCAAGCCCGACATGTAGCGGACGTACTGCACGGGCAAGGGCTGGTCCAGCCCGTAGTTGCGGCGGATCTGCGCCACCACCTCGTCGCTCGCGCGCTGGCCGGCCAAAAGCCGCGCCGGGTCACCCGGGATGGCGTGGGCGATGAGAAACGTCAGCAAGGTTACGCCCACCAGCACCAGCACCATGAGGGTCAGGCGCCGGGCGATCACCTGCCCTAGACCCATGACATCACCTCAAAACGGCCGCAGTGTGGACGGGCAGGCGCCCTGGCGGCAGGCCTTGCTCGGACAAGCCGATTCCTGCCTGCCAGGGCGCCCCGAAAAGGCGTCAGCGCTTGGACATGGTGTCGACGTTAAAGATGTCGACCAGCATCGGGTTGAAAACGTAGCCCACGACGTTGTCCCGCATAGCGACCTGGTAGTTCTGCTGGTACAGGTACACGTACGCGGCTTCGTCGACCACGATGTGCTGGGCTTCCCGGTACAGGCGCGTCCGCTCGTCGATGTCGGTCACGACCGCCGCATGGCGGATGAGCCGGTCGACCTCGGGGTTCGAGTAGAACGACCGGTTTCCGGGCAGCCCTCCGTTGGCCGAGTCGAACCAGTAGTTCATGAACATGAACGGATCGGCGAAGTCGGGCGTCCAGTTGCCGACGGCGATGTCAAACTCGCCGTCGCCCAGCATCGCCCGCATCGTAGCGTAGGCGTAAGGCTGGAGCTCGAGCTGAATGCCGACCTCGGCCAGCTGCGCCTGCAGGGCAAGGCCGATTTGCTCCCACTCCGGGTAGACCGGCGAGTACAGGTACCCAAGCCGCAGGCCGCCGCTCAAGCCCGCCTCCCGCAGCAGCGCCCGGGCCTTGTCGAGATCCCGGCGATACTGGAAGAGGTCAGGGTCGTGCGACCACATCCCCTGCGGGACGGGACCGCGCATCTGCACGGCGTTGCCCAGCATGACGCCGGCGATGATGGCGTCGTAGTCGACCGCGTAGGAGATGGCCTGCCGCACCCGCGGATCGCTGAGCGGCGAGCGCTGGTTGTTCAGGTACAGGTAGGTCACCCGCAGGCTGGGGTAGTCCTCCACCCGCACGCCCGGCCGCGTGCGCAAGAGTTCCAGCTGGTCGAGGGGCAGCGCTTCGGCGATGTCGATGTCGCCCCGCTCAAGCTGGAGCCTCCGGGCGGACGGGTCCTTGATGACAAGGAACACGACCATGCGGAACACCGGGGCCGGCCCATCGTAGTACGGGTTGGGCACGAGGCGGATCTGCTGGTCCTTTTCCCACAGCTCCACCTGGAACGGCCCGCTGCCCATGGTGTGCTCGGCCAAGTACCCGCGTCCCAGGTCGCCCGCCGCGTGCTCCTCCAGCCGCGGGTTGATGATCGCGGCGCCGTTGTTGGCCAGCGTCAAGAGGAACGGGGCGAAGGGTTCGCTCAGCGTAAAGCGGACGGTGTAGTCGTCAACCGCCTCCACCTCAGCCAGCGTCGGGAACGCATCCGCCGGCCCTTCGCCGATCGCCAGCAGCCGGTTGAAGCTGTAGACGACCGCATGAGCGTTCACCGGCGTGCCGTCGGCGAACCGGGCCGTGGTGCGCAGCGTAAACGTCCAGACGAGGCCGTCATCGGACACCGTCCAGCCCGTGGCCAGGTCCGGCTCCACCTCGGTGCTGCCGATGCCGTCTTGCACCTTGTAGCGCACCAGGCGCTGGTAAGCCGGGTACGTCACGGCCCAGGACCGGTTGGTCATGGTCACGTGGGGGTCGAGATTGTCCACGTCACCGGCGATGCCGATGACCAGCACGTCCCGGGGCGTGGCCGCCAAAACCAGCCCGTCCCCTGCAAGTCCGGGCAGCACGCCCGGGAGCACGTTCAGCAACACGCTCAAGACGAGCGCCAAAACCCTGCCAACTACCGTCCTTCGCCGCATGGCTATACCGGTCACAGCGCCACCCCCGTCCACGTCCGCTTTTTCCGCCCCAGGAAACCAGAGCGGTGTTCTTCCCGATGTTTCCACCTCACCCGGTGCCACTCCTACCGGTCAGGCGGGCAAGGCGCGGCGCGGGCGGGAGCAGAACCCACGCGCCGGCGGCATCCCAGACGGCCTTACTCATCACCGAAAGCGGCTTTGCTCGTTATGTGAAGCGGCTTTGCTCGTTACCAGGGGATGACGCCCCAGCACTGCGCCAAGTGCTGAAGCACGACCGCCGTCTGGTCGTGCTGGTATCCGCCCCACCCCGACGACGGGCCAGTCACTTGCCGCTGGCACTTTTTGCAGCGGCCATCCGAGGTCAGATAGTTGCTCTAAGCGGCGGCGCCCCCTGCAATCCCGGCCAGGGTCTCCTCGGTGACCGGTGCCTCCTGGGTGACGGGCGCCTCCGTTGTCCGCGAATTTTCCTCCGCCCGGGCACGGGCCTCTGACGGCTGGAACGGCTTGTTCGAAAACATCGTCTGATCGGAACCACCCTTCGTCCGGAATGGGAGGGGCTGCAGCACGGGATTCCTTGCGGCCCGGCGCCCCGGCAAAACCACCGGCCCCGGCAGGTCGTCGCCGTTCAGAGGCGGAGCTGCCTCCCGAGAACCGTGTCTTGACACCCATATTAACGAAGCCGTCCGCCGCCGTCATGGGTGCAGGCACCTCAATTGCCGGTCTCAACCGAACCGCCCGGTGATGTAGTCCCTGGTTTCCGGATGCCGTGGATGTTCAAAGATGATGCTGGTGCGGTCAAACTCCACCAGCCGGCCGGACAGCAAAAACGCCGTGTTGTCCGCGATGCGGGCCGCCTGCTGCATGTTGTGGGTGACGATGACGACGGTGTAGCGCTCCTTGAGCTGGAGAATGAGCTCCTCGATGCGGGCGGTGGAGATGGGGTCCAGGGCCGAGCACGGTTCGTCCATGAGCAATATCGACGGTTCCACCGCCAGCGCCCGGGCGATGCACAGCCGCTGCTGCTGGCCGCCCGAGAGCCGCAGTGCGTTGTCCCGCAGCCGGTCCTTCACCTCATCCCACAGGGCGGCGGCGCGCAGGCTGGTTTCCACGATGTCGGCCAGGCGGCGCCGGTCCCGCTCCCCCACGAGGCGCGGTCCATAGGCCACGTTGTCAAAGATGGACATGGGGAACGGATTGGATCGCTGAAACACCATCCCCACCCGCCGGCGCAGCGCGGTGACGTCAACATCGGGGGCGTAGATGTCGTGCCCTTCGATGCGGATGGTGCCCTGCACCCGGGCGCCGGCCACCAGGTCGTTCATGCGGTTGAAACAGCGGAGCAGGGTCGTCTTGCCACAGCCGGAGGGCCCGATGAAGGCCGTGACCTGGCGCGCAGGAATCTGCAGCGACACCTCCCGCACCGCCGGCTGCGCACCGTAGTGAACCGTCAGCTCTTCCACTTCGATGGCCGGTGGGGCCGGTTCCCGAAGGGCGGCACCGTTGGCCGCGCCGGCGTGGGGCACCGGGTCAAGTTCTAGCAACACCGTTCCGATTGGCTGGTTCATCTTGGTTTTGATCCTCCTCAAGATCGTTGATCCTCGGGCAATGTGGCGTCCGGCCGCGCATCACACACTCGGCGACTGATAGCGCTCCCGCAGGCGGTGGCGCAGGACGACGGCCACCAGGTTCAGCCCGGTAATGAGGGCCAACAGCACCAGCGTCGTGGCGAACACCATGGGCCGGGCCGCCTCCACGTTGGGCGACTGGAAACCGGCGTCATAGATGTGAAAGCCCAGGTGCATGAACTTGCGGTACAGGTGCACAAAGGGCGCGGTCCCGTCGATGGCCAGCGCCGGCGCCACCTTGACGACGCCGGTGAGCATCAAGGGGGCCACTTCGCCCGCCGCCCGGGCGATGGCCAGGATGGCGCCGGTGATGACGGCCGGCAGCACCCGGGGCAGGATGACGTGGCGCACGGTCTCCCACCGGGTGGCACCCAGGGCCAGGGAAGCCTCTCGCAGGGACCCCGGGACGGCGGCGAGCCCTTCCTCGGTGGCCACGATGACGACAGGGACCGTGAGGAGCGCCATGGTCAACGACGCCCACAAGATGCCGCCCGTGCCGAAGGTGGGCGTGGGCAGCTGGTCGGAGAACAGGAGCCGGTCGAGGGTGCCGCCCACGCCGTAGACAAAGAAACCGAGGCCAAAGACGCCGTAAACGATGGAGGGCACGCCGGCCAAGTTGTTGACGGCCACCCGCACCAGGGACACGAGGGGCCCTTGCCCCGCGTATTCCCGCAGATACAGGGCCGCCAGCACGCCCAGGGGCACCGCCGCCAGGGTCATGAGGAAAACCATGAGCACGGTGCCAAAGAGGGCCGGGAAAATGCCCCCCTCGGTGTTGGATTCCCGGGGTTCGCCGGTGAGAAATTCCCAGACGTTGACCGCGTAGGCCACCAGCTTTTGTCCGGTGGTCATCGCGTTGGGGCGCCAACTGTCCACCACGTCTTGGGCCCGCAGCCACCTGGTGCGGCCGTCGGCCAGCTGCACCTCGTAGCCGTCGGCGTTCTCCTCCAGGACAACGCCGTACAAGTTCCCCCATGCCCGGCGCTCAAAGACGGTGATGTCTTCGGGGTAGCCGAGCGCGGCAATGGCGTCCTCGTCCACCCAGCGGTAGTCTAGGCCGTAGACGTCCCGGTTTCCGGTCTTGAGCTGGATGCGGTAGCGCGGCCCACTGGCGGACGCCGTGGCCCCCGTGAGCGTTGCACCCATGTCGGGAATGGGCTCCCGGCCAACGATCTCGCCGATGATCACTTGGCCGTCCACCAGCTCCAGACGGGCCACGTCCCGGGGCCAAAAGTAGCCCAGGCCGTTGACCAGCACCAGCAGCAACAGCCCCGCCACCATGAGCAGGCTGGCGGCCACGGCCGTGGCGGTCATCCACACTTGGAGGGCGCCTTCCCGGCGCCGGCGAGCCACGGCGGCCCGGGAGGCGGACGTCACGGGCAACGGAAAGCCCAACTCCTGCGCTCCGTGTTGCGGCAGCACGGCTTGCGGCCCGGGGCCGCGCGTTGTTTCGGTCGCAGCACCATTCACAGCTGTGCCAACCTCCTCCGCAGGCGCAGGCGCACCATTTCGGCCACCGTGTTGACCATAAAGGTGACGCCCGCGAGCAATAGCGCCGAGAGGAACAGCACCCGGTACAGCGTGCCGCCCACCGGCGCTTCGGACATCTCCACCGCCACGTTCGCGGCCAAGGCCCGGAAACCGGTGAAGATGCCCAGGTCCATGACGGGCGTGTTGCCGGTGGCCATGAGGACGATCATGGTCTCGCCCACGGCCCGGCCAAAGCCGATCATGACGGCGGAAAAGATGGCCGGAGCCGCCACGGGCAGCACGACCCGGCGGACGGTTTCCCAACGGGTGGCGCCCAGGGCCAGCGAACCCGACACCAGGTGTCCCGGAACGCTGGAGAGGGCGTCTTCGGAGATGCTAAAAACAAGGGGGATGACGGCAAAGCCCATGGCCACGGCCACTACGAGGGAGTTGCGCTGGTCAAAGCGGAGGCCGCCGGTTTCCAGAAGCCATTGTCGGTAGTCGCCACCCATAAACCACCGTTCCACCAGGGGCCCCACGGCCGTTCCGCCCCAGACGGCCAAGACCAGCAGCGGCAAGGCCACGAGCACCAGGCGGCTCGCCGGCAGGCGGTTTTTCCAGGCCAGGGGAAACCGGGCCCACAGCGCGGCCAGCACGAGCAAGCCGGCCCCGGCTAGCACCCCGGAGGCCACGACCCCAGGGAAGTGGCGCTCCATCCACGGGGCCAGCCACAAGCCTGCCAGCATC
>CALFSR010000243.1 GCA_937916565.1 uncultured Bacillota bacterium
TCGTGGTGCTGGTGGGCGTGTCGACGCCGGTGTTTTGGCTCGGTTTCATCTTGATGCTGATCTTTTCCGCCACGCTCCTGTGGCTGCCGTCGGGGGGCACCGGGACCATCGCGCACCTCATCTTGCCCGCCGCAACGCTCGGGCTTCACTCGACGGCCGACATCGCCCGGGTCACCCGGGCATCCATGCTGGAAGTGCTGCGCCAGGACTACATCCGCACGGCGCGGGCCAAGGGAGTGCGGGAGTTTCTCGTCCTCAACTGGCACGGCTTGCGCAACGCCCTGATCCCCATCGTGACCATGATCGGAATCCGGTTTGGCACGCTCCTCGGCGGCGTCGTGCTGGTGGAAAACGTGTTCGCGTGGCCCGGGATCGGCCGGCTGATGGTGGACGCCTTGCGGGTGCGGGATTACCCGGTCGTGCACGGGGCGGCGCTGCTTTTGGCCGTGACGGTCGTCGTCCTTAACCTCTTGGTGGACCTTTCGTACGCGCGCCTAGACCCCCGGGTCCGCTTCGATTGAATCTTTGAGTGCGCCGCGGCCGGCTGGCACGGCGGACGAGCGGGTAGGCATGGGATTTTAGATTGTTGCGTGGGCAGGTGGATCGGATGGGCGGACACGTTGGTCCGGTGGGCACGGCGCCGGCGGGACGCCGCTGGGTGCGGCTGGTGAGGAAGTGGATGGCCTCCGCGATCCTGCTCTGGGTCTGCTGCGCCGTGCTTTTGATCATCGTGCTCAGCGCGGTGTTTGCCCCGTGGGTGGCCCCGCACGATCCGCTCATGCCCGACATCCTGCGGTCGATGGAACCGCCCCAGCCGGGCTATTGGCTGGGCACGGACCAGCTTGGACGCGATGTGCTCAGCCGGCTGATCTGGGGTGCGCGGCCGTCGCTGTTCCTCTCCTTTGCCGGCGTTGGGCTGGGGCTCCTCGTCGGCGGCGCCATCGGCGTTGCCGCCGGCTACATGGGCGGGCGCGTGGATCTGGTCGTCATGCGGCTTGTGGACGCGCTGATGGCGTTTCCCGGACTCGTTTTGGCCATCGCCGTCGTGAGCGCGATTGGGACCGGGGTGGGCGGCATCATCGTGGCCGTGGGCGTGTACTCGGTGCCCGTCTTTGCCCGGGTGGCGAGGGCGGCGGTGCTCGGCATCAAGGACGCGGAGTACGTCCAGGCGGCCCGGGCCGTCGGCGCCAGCGACACGCGCATCGTCACGCGCCATGTCCTGCCCAACATCATGGCGCCGGTGCTGGTCCAGTTCACCATGCGCATCTCCACGGCCATCCTGGTGGCGTCGGGACTTGGGTTTCTCGGCCTTGGCGTCCAGCCGCCGGCGCCCGAATGGGGCGCCATGCTGAGCGACGCCCGCAGCCTCGTCTGGAGCGCGCCGTGGGCGATGATCTATCCCGGCCTGGCGATCTTGGTCGTGACGCTGGCGGTCAACATCATCGGGGACATCCTCCGGGACATGCTCGATCCGCGTCTTAGGGATTGAAAGGAAGGGAACACGATGAACGCGATACCGGTCTACGATACCGATGTTCTCATCGTCGGCAGCGGCGGCGCGGGGCTCAGAGCCGCCATCGAAGCGCGGCGGGCCGGCGTGGACGTCATCGTCATGAGCAAGGGCGCCCTGGGACGGTCAGGTGCCACCATCACCGCCTCCGCCGACGTCAGCGTCGACAGCGCCTCGGCACGGCGCATTTTCGGGTTTCCGGGCGAGCTCAAGGACAGTCCCGAGGTGTTTCTTGAGGACGTCCTGCGCGGCGGCAAATATCTTAACAACCGGCGTCTCGCGCAGGTCATGTGCGAAGAGGCGCCGGCGCGAGTCGAGGAGATGGCCCAGTGGGGCGCCCACTTTGAGCACCTGTACATCACGCCGGGCCACACCTACCCGCGCGGCCTTTGGATCAAGGGCAAAAACTTCGTAAACACCCTGGTGCGACAGGTGCGCCGGGCCGGGGTCAAGGCGATGGACCACACGATGGCCGTGGACCTCATCAAGGTGTCAGGCCGCATCGCCGGCGTGCTGGCCATGGACCTGGCGAGCGGGCAGCTGGTGGCGGTGCGGGCCAAAAGCGTCGTGCTGGCCACCGGCGGCGGCATGGCCGCGTATCCGATTACGACGGCCCCCAACGACCTGGTGGGCGACGGCATCGCGATGGCCTACCGCGCCGGGGCGGAGATCGTGGACGCGGAGTTTCCCATGTTCCTGCTGGGGATGCTGGCGCCGCCGGCCCTGGTGGGCATGAACTACCCGTTTGCGCTGTTGATGCGCCTCTCGGCCCACCTTTACAACCGAGAAGGCGAGCGGTTTATGGAGCGGTGGGATCCCGTCAAGCGGGAGAAGGCGACCCGTGACGTGCTCACCGTGGCTTGCATGAACGAGATCCTGGAGGGACGCGGGGGCCCGGGCGGCGGTGTGTTCTTGTCGGTGCGTCACCTGCCCGAGGACTTGATCGAGCACTTCGGCCACTGGTACTCCACCGAGTGGCAAGGCAAACCCCCCTGGCACTACGAGGGCTTTGACATGAAGCCTTTCCTGCCGGACCTGAGCCGCCACAGCATTGAAACCGCGCCTTCGTGCCATTTCTGGAACGGCGGCATCCGGATCGACGAGCGGACGTGGACGGGCCTCGAGGGCTTGTACGCCTGCGGTGAAGCGGCCGGCGGGATTCACGGAGTCAACCGGCTGTCGGGCAACGCGCTGACGGACGTCCTCGTCTTTGGGTACCGGGCGGGTACGGCGGCCGCGGAGGACGCCCGGCAAGTGGCCCACGGGCCGTGGGATGAGCAGCTCGTCGCGGAGCGGGCGCAGGAACTGCTAGCCCTGCGCCGGCGGGACGCGGGGCCGGTGGTCGGCGACTTCAGCGAGCCGATGAAGTGGGTGGCCGAGCGGTCCATCGGCCCCGTGCGCGACGGAGAAACCCTCAGAGAGGTGCTCGAGCACATCGCGGCCTTGCGGGAGGACGTCGCCAACGTGCGGGTGACCACCCCGAACGACGCTTACAACCGCGAATGGGTGCAGGCGATACAGCTCGGCTACAAGCTCGACGTCATGGAGATGGTGGCCCGGGCGGCGCTCGCCCGCGAAGAGAGCCGGGGGAGCCATTACCGCCGGGATTTCCCGGAGATGTCCGACCAGTGGCTGTGCAACGGGTACATTCACCGGGCCGCCGACGGCTCGATGGCCCTGACGCACAAGCCCGTGTCCGCTTGATGGCTGCTGCCCGTTGCCGGAGCCTCGCCCCGGACGGTTGGTTGCCGCTGCCGCGACGACAGCCGGGCAAGGTGACGGCCGTGCAAGGCGAGGAAAAGGCAGGGCGTCGGCAAGCCGACGCAGTTTGACTCGGAAAGGACAGACCCACGATGGAAGCCACCAAGGAAACATCCGCGAACGCCGGCAGCGCCGCCGAGACTACGGTGAAGCTGCGGGTGCGCCGGTTTGACCCGGCGCACGACCCGGCGCCGGTCATGCGGGAGTACGAGGTTCCCTACACCCGGGGCCAGAGCGTGCTTTCGCTGCTTGGCTACATCGCCGAGCACGTCGACCCGACGCTGGCGTTTCCCCTCTGCCTGTGCCGCATCGGCGCCTGCAACCAGTGCGCGATGAAGGTGAACGGCAAGTCCATGCTGACGTGCAACCGGATCGTGAATCCGGGTGAGACGATTACCGTCGAGCCGTCCAGCGAGCGGCAGTTCATCCGCGACGTCGTGTAGGGAGGGCTGTTTCGTGACCGATGGGACCGGCCGCGCACAAGCCGCCGGCGAGGGACTGCTGCGCGGGCTGATCGACATGCACATCCACACCGGTCCGGACGTGTTCCCACGCTCGGTGGACTGGATTGAGGCTGCCCGGGACGCCGCCCGGGCGGGGATGCGGGCGATCGTGCTCAAGGACCACGACATCCCGACGACGGACCGGGCGTACCTCGCGAGCCGGCTTGTGCCGGAGGTGACGACCGTCGCGTCCATCACGTTGAACGCGAGCGTCGGCGGGCTGAACCCCTGGGCGGTGGAAAACGCCCTAAGGCGCGGCGCCAAAGTCGTCTGGATGCCGACCGTGGACGCGCGCGCCTTTATGGAGGCCGCTAAGCGCCGCCCGCAGCTGAGCTGGCTCATCGTGCGCCCGCACGAATGCGGGATCCGGGTCGTGGACGACCGGGGCCAGCTGCTTCCCGAGCTCCGGCCGATCTTGCGGTTGATCGCGGACTACGATGCGGTGCTGTCCGCGGGTCATCTTGCATACGACGAGATGGTCCGCCTGTTCGAGGCGGCCCGGGCCGCGGGCGTGCGCAAGCTCAAGGTACCCCACGTGCAAAGTCCCATCGGGCCCACGTTGGAGCAGCAAGTTGAGCTCGCCAGGGAAGGTGTGTTCCTTTCGTACTCCCCGCTCAACTCCCTCGGTCCTAATCCTGAGGTGCCGCTCGCAGCCGTGGTCGACATGATCCGCGCCGTCGGCATTGAGCAGGCCGTTCTCATCACGGACGCGGGCTCGGCCTCGTTGCCAAGGCCCGTGGAGCTTTTCCGTCGGTTCATCGAGCAGCTGCTCGCGTGCGGATTGCGCATAGAGGATATTACCCGCATGGCGGCCGTGAACCCCGCCCGGCTGCTGGGCCTGGACGAGGAGGACTGACCCCGCAGCGAAACGGCCGGCGGTGCCCAAGCGGGAGCGAAACGGCCGGCGGTGAGCCGAGCGGCAGGAAATCGGGGGCTCGGGACGAAAGTGGCAGCTTCGAAAAGGGGAGCGGACCGTTGCACGCTGCGCACCTGTGGCTGTTGGCCATCGCCCACTGGGGGATCGACCTCTTGGGCCACCTGCTGCCGCCCGTCTTGCCGGTCCTCGTGCGGGATCTGGGTCTAACCGTCGCGCGCGCGGCGGCGCTGGCGACGGCCATCAACGTGAGCAGCGGCCTGCTCCAGCCTTTCCTGGGCGCCGTCGTGGACCGCAAAGGCCGCCCCTGGATGCTGCCGGCGGCGGTGGTGTGGTGCGGCGCCTTTATGTCCGTGTTTGGGCTCGCCGGCAACTACGCCGTGCTTCTTGCCGCGGCCTTGCTTGCAGGGTTGGGAGCCGCCTTGTTTCACCCGCTCGCGTCCGTCATGCTGCGAACCGTCGCCGGCGGGTACAGCGCCGCCGCCATGTCCATCTTTGGCCTCGGCGGTACGGTCGGCATGGCGTCATCGCCCGTTTTGGCCGCTGCGCTCATCGCATGGCGGGGGCTGCCCGGCATCCGCTGGCTTCTCCTGCTGGCGGCGGCCATCGCGGCCCTCCTGGTGGCGGGCGGGCTTCACCGGCTGCCTAGGATCTCGAGAGCCTTCGCCGAG
>CALFSR010000244.1 GCA_937916565.1 uncultured Bacillota bacterium
GGTTGAGCGCCTCCGCGATCATCTCGGCCGCGTCCTCCACGAGCACGTCGATCTCCTTGGGCGTCATGATGAGATCGCCCATGTAAGGCTGGAGAACATCCTCAAGAACGGCTCGCTCCACTTTGGACGCGGGCGGCCCCAGCGCAGCGGCCGCCCCGTACGATGCCGCCGCGCCGGGTGCGGGCATGGCAGGTGCAGGCGGCATAGGCGGCGGAGGCGCCGGACTCAACCCCGGCGGGGCACCCCGCAGGATCCAGCCGGGGTCCGGCAGGGGAACGGTCGCGTCCACTCCCGGGGCAGGCCCAGCGGGCGCAGGTGCCGGCGGCGGTACTTCCGGCCGCGGCCTTGCGGCTTGCCCGGCGCGGGCCGCCATACGTTCCAGCCCATCGGCCACCACCGTGAGGGCGTGGACAACCGTCGGAACGCCGATGGCCAGCACAGGGACGCCCAGCGTCTGCCGGGTGATGCCGAACCGCTTGTTTCCCACCCCGGAGCCAGGCTGGATGCCGGCGTCGGCGATCTGTACCGTGGTGCCCAACCGGTCGGTGCTGCGGGCCGCCAAGGCGTCGATGCAGACGACGAGCGCCGGGTTGATCTGCCGCACCAGTCCTTGGACTATTTCCGCGGTCTCAAGGCCGGTAATGCCGAGCACCCCAGGGGAGATGGCCGCGACCGGCCGCGCTCCCCTGCGGGCGTCCGGCGGCGCGAGGTAGTAAAAGTGACGGGTGACGATCAAATGGTGGACAGTGCGGGGGCCGATGGCGTCGGGAGTGGCGTTCCAGTTGCCAAGACCCACCACGAGCACTTCCCCGTCGAGCGGCACTTGCCATCGCTGGAGGAACGCCGCGACCTCACGGCCGATGATGGCGGCAGCCTCCTCCATGGCCTCCTGGTCCCGGCGGCGGAGGGCCGGCGCCTCAATGGTGGTGTAGTTGCCTGGGAGTTTGCCCATCGCGCGGGCGCCGGCTTCCGTCGTGATCGCGACCCGCGAGACGGTGCCGACGGGTGTCTCCTCCGTCTCCACGGCTACCCCCGGAATCTCGGGCGGTCCTTCGCGCTCAACGACGACCTCATGGGCTTCCAGGGCGAGATCGGTACGCAGCCGGTAGCGGCGCTGCCACGCGTCGTGGATGTCCAGCGACGGGTCGAGGGATCCGGCGCCTGCCTCCATCGGCTCCACCTCCTGCCGCGACAGTCTGCCGCAATGCGCGGATCCCTATACCCGGCGGCGGCAATGTGTGGTACAATGTTCGCGTTCAGCTCAGGGCAGAAGGGAGGTCCGGACGTGCCCAACACGCGTTCTGCCGAAAAGCGGGTGCGGGTCATCGCCAAGCGCACGCTGCGCAACCGCATGATCCGTTCGCGGATGAAGACGGCGATCCGCCGCTACCAGACGGCGCTGGCGGAAGGCAACCTGGAGGCGGCTGCGGAGCTGTACCGCAAGGCGGCCAGCCAGATTGACCGCGCGGCTGCCAAGGGTGTCATTCATCCCAACCAGGCCTCCCGCCGCAAGGCGCGCCTTGCCGCCCGGCTCAACGGGCTGCAGGCCGGCTGAGCCTAAGGCCCGCTGTTCACAACCTAGTTCGGCGTCAGCGATGGGCCAGTGCGACCACGAGCGTCTCTAGCACGAGGCGAGGGTCCCGGCCCGTTTTTATTTCCAGGTCCGCCTGCACCACGCGCCGCAGGGCGTCTTGAGCGCGCCGTTCGCCTACCCGCGCCGCCTGGCGAGCCACCTTGTCCGCCGCAAAGGCGCTGCGCAGGCCAAGACGCGCCGCGAGTTCCTGTCCTCCCGCCCGAGCCCCTAGGGCCAGCAGGATCAGCCTGTACTGACGGGCGATCATGCTTAGGATGTAAAGTGGCGGCTGGCCGACGGCCAAAAGATCTCTCAAAATACCGAGGGCGTCCCTCGTGCGGCCCTCGGCCACTGCGTCCGCGAAGCGAAAGATGGCATACTCGGCCGCGTTGGCGATGGCGACGCTGGCCACTTCGCCCACCATCGCCGCGTCCACTGGCTCCCCTTGCGCATACACGGCCAGCTTTTCAAGCTCCGTAACGATCGTTTGAAGGTCGGGCCCGGTGGATTCCAAGAGGGCCTGCACGGCGGAGGGCGCCATGTTGAGTCCCATAGCCCGGGCCTGCTGGCTGACCCACTGGGGCAAGCCTGCAGGCGGAGGCGCCGCGCACGCGATCACCCGCGCCGTCTTGGAGAGCTCCTGGATGGCCTTGCGGCGCCGGTCCACTTCCGTGGCCACGAGGATGACCGTTACGCCCGCGGGCAGGCGGGTCAACAAAGGCACCAACTGATCTTGGGCGGCCGCGGGCAGCCGGTCGAAAGCCCGGACGATCACCAGCCGCTGGTCGCCGAACAAGGAGCCGGTGCCCGCGGCGCTCATAATGAGTTCGGCTGAAGCCTCATCGCCGTAAAGCACCGTGCGGTCAAGCCCCCCCGGAGCCCGTGCAGCCGCCGCGTCGGCGATCAGGCGGCACGCCCGGTCACGGGTGAACGCATCGTCCCCCACCACGAGGTACAATCCGGCCGGAGCCCCCGTTCGAAGCTCCTTCGAGAGCTGCACCAATGGCTCGATGGTCGCCGCACCCCCGCAACGCTTGCTCGTCCCCCCATCTTCCGCGCCCGGACCCTGCCTTCCTTCCAGGCACCCGTCCCCGTGCCACAACCGCTGGGCTTTCGCCAGCCGTCAACAGGCCGCCGGCAGCTCCTCCACGACAAAGCGAGCGGGGCACAGTCGCCAATGGGTCCCGTCGCTTTCCCACCGTACAGCCCCGTGGCGATCCGTGCGGTACACGGCGATCCCCATCTGTGAGAGAGTTGCTACGACGTCAGGATGAGGTTGGCCATAGTTGTTCGCGCCCACGGAGATGACGGCCGCGGCGGGCGGGCCGCCTCGTACAGCGCCGACACGAGGGACAGTCGGCTGCCGTGGTGGGGCACTTTGACCGCATCGGCTCGCAGGTCCCAGCCACCGGCGAGCAATTGTAGCTGGCCCGCCACCTCAAGATCTCCCGTAAGGAGCAGCGCGGTCGTACCGTAGCGCAGCCGCAGGACGAGCGAGTCGTCGTTCAAGCTGTCGCTGCTTCCTTCCGGCGACCGGGGCGGGTGCAGCACTTCGAGCACCGTGTCCGCGTCCAGCCGGATCAGATCCCCCGCCCGGACGGCCCGGCGCGGCACCCCCTTCTCGGCCAGCAACTCCGTGTACCGCTCCCACGAGGGTGTCGCACCGGGCCGGCCGTTGTCGATGGCCACCCCCACCGGAAGGCTGTCAACGAGCGCCACCAGCCCCGCCAGGTGATCGTCGTGCGGGTGCGTGAGAATGACCGCATCGACGCGTCGCACCCCTTCCCGGCGAAGGTAAGGAACGATGACGTCCCGTCCCGCGTTGAAGATCTCAATGCCGTCCCGCATGCGGTATCCGCCGCCGTCTACAAGCGCCGTCACGCCGGCGGGAGTGCGGATGAGCACCGCATCCCCCTGCCCCACATCCAAAAAGACCGCCACCAGCGGCCGCGGCGCTACCAGCCAAGCCCACCAACCGGCGGCTACGACCAGCCCGCAAGCCAGCAGGGCGGCGCGCCGCAACCGCGGCGCCAGGTCCGCCCACCGGACGACCACGAAGCTCAGGGCCCATGCAACGAGCAGCGTGCCCGGCCACGGCCTCGGCATGGTCACAAGAACCCCGGGAATCCGGGCCAGCGCCGTCGTCACCGCCACCAGCCCGTCCAGGACGAGGCTCGTGCCAATTCCGAGCAACCGTGCGGCGGAAGGCCACACGTGATAAGCAAGGCCGGTCGTCAGCCCCAGAGGCACGAGGAGTCCCGCCAGCGGTCCGCCGGCGAGACTCCCGGCAAAGCCGACCAGCGAGAGTTCCTGGAAGTAATAGGCCAGCAGCGGCGCCACGCCGAGTTGTGCGCCCGCCGCGACGGCGACGGCCTGGGCGACCGGGGCCGGCAGGCGCGAGAGGCGCCGGCGCACGGGGCTGTAGGCCGCCCAGATGCCGATGGTGGCGGCGAAGGTGAGCTGGAAGGACACGTCGTACAGCACCAGCGGGTTGTGAATCAGAAGGCCCAGCGCGGCCAAGGCCAGCGCGGTCCCCAGGTCCCGCTCCCGCCCCACGCAAGCTGCGGCGAGGCTCAGGGTCGTTGCCACCCCGGCCCGCACCGCCGGCGGCCGCGCGCCCGTCGCCAGCACGTACACCCATACCAGGGCCGCGGCGGCGGCCGCGCCCAGCGCCCGGGGCACCCGCAGGGCGGACACAAGCCGCCACGCCGCCGCGGCCACGAACCCCACGTGCAGGCCCGAAACAGCCAGCAGGTGCATGACCCCGGCCCGCCTGAAGGCCTCCTCCAGTTCCTGGGGCAACTCCTGCCGCTGCCCCAGGACGAGGCCCAGCATCACGCCCGCCCGCTCGGGCGTTAAGACATCGGTCAATCCGCGGGAGACGGCGTCCCGGGCCGCGGCCGCCAGGCGCTGGACCAACGGCGCCCGGCCGCGGTCGACAATCGAGACGTGCCGGGGATAAGAAACGTCGGCAACGGCCGTCACGCCTTGCCGTCGCAGGTGTTCGCGGTAGTCAAAGGATCCCGGATTTCCCGCCGCCGGGGGGCGCCGCAGCACGGCCCGCACCTGGATGATATCCCCGTAGGCGACCTCGACGCCGGGCGGCAACGTGACCCGCACCCGGCCGTGCGCGGCCCAAGCGGTACCCTGGCGCTCGATGCGATCTGCTTGCACTACGGCATATAGGCGGTCGCCGTCCCGCTCGGGAAAACCTGCCACCCGACCGGTCAGAACCACGGGACCGATGTCGACGTACGGCTTAAGGCCCGCGTCGAGCCGCGCCTCATGCGCGGCCAGCCACCATGCGCCGCAAACGACCACGAGAAGCAGGGCCACAGGCGCCATCCGGCGCCCGCGCGCCGCCCCGGCGGCCACCGCAAGCCCTAACGCGGCCGCGGCGGCCGTCCAGGTAGCGAGCGGCACGCCCAGGTGGCCTTGCACCCCAATGCCCGCTGCCACCAGGCCGCACCAGCGCACGAGGGGCCCCACGGCTTACTCCACCCGGATTAGGTCCTGGATGGCGCGGAACTTCGCGGGGCCGATACCGGGCACCTCCAGGATGTCCGCGATGTCGCTGAAAGGGCCCCATTGCTCCCGATACTGAACAATCCGTTGCGCTAAAGCCGGTCCGATGCCCGGCAACCGCTCCAGTTCCGACGCCGGGGCCAGGTTGATGTTGATGCGGGTGTCAACGCCCGGTGCCGCGGCCGGTTCTCCCTCCGGACACGCGCCGTTCAGGCCGGCGCCGGCCTGCGGGGCAAACGGCACGTCACCCTCGGCGGCAGCGCCGCCGCCACCTGGTTTTTCGCCGGCCGGCTCTGCGCTGACGGGCGCAGCCGCAGCCGCCGCGACGGGCTCGACGGATACCGGACCGGCGACACCACCGCCCCGGTGCCGGTCGAGCAAGAGCCCGCCCACGCCTCCCGTGACCAAGAGGACGCTGACTGCCACCGCCAGCCACGTCTCAAGGCGCGACCACGCGAACATATCCAAGCCCTCCCTGCGACCTGTGGGCCGGGCCGGCGGCGCGGTGGTGCGCTGGCGTTTCTATGGGACGGAGCACGGTTCCTTCGGCCGGATCGCGGTATCCCGCAGCGGCCCCCGCACGTTTTCCCTGCAAATGACCCACCGGGAGGCGCTTGACATACCCATCGGGGTATATTAACCTTAGGCTAGACAGATACCCATAGGGGTATGCACCAACGTCGGAAAGGAGCTAGGCTGGCATGAAAAAGCCAATCGTCTACACGTCTGCGACGTGCCCGTACTGCACCATGTTGATCCAGTTCCTGGACAGCCGCGGAATTCCTTATGAGGAGCGCAACGTGAGCTACAACCGCCGCTATGTGGCGGAGCTGGCCGAGCTGGGCACCTTGGGCGTGCCCACCACCGTGATCGAGGACCAGGTGATCGTCGGCTACCAGCCTCAGGTCATCCTGGACGCGGTGGGCGCGAAGGCGTAAGGTCCCCTCCCGCGGTCTGGCGCT
>CALFSR010000245.1 GCA_937916565.1 uncultured Bacillota bacterium
GGTTGGGCGGGGGACCGGATGGCCGCGGCGCCGGTGCCTGGACTAATGGCGCAGGGCGACGCACATGCCGGGATTGGGCGGCGGCCAGCTCCTCAAGACGTGCGGCCGCCTCCTTGTACCGGCGGTACTCGGCCACGCGCGCGAGAAGGGCCGCTTCCAGCGCGGCCTCATCCTCATCGGCGGGTGGCGGCTCCTCCCGCGGCGGCAGCAAGTGCCGCGCCTTGATCCGCACGAGCAGCGCCGCCATCACCAGGTATTCGCCGGCTTCCTCCAGCTCCACCGCGGGCACCCGGCTCAGGAAATCCAGGTACTGCTGGGCGATTTCGGCCATGGACACCTGCCAGATGTCGACTTGTTGCTGCTCGATAAGGTGCAGCAGAAGATCGAGGGGACCTTCAAAGACGGCGAGGCGGACCTGGTACACAGGGACAAGCCTCCCGCGTTCAGCCTACGACGAGGCCGTACACGATCCGAAATGCCGGCATGAGGACGCGGCCCACCAAGCCGGACACGACCAGGAACAGCAAGATGACCGTTCCATACGTTTCAAGCCGGTACAACTTGTACGCCCACCGGCGCGGCACGATCCCCGCGAGCACTTTGCTGCCGTCGAGCGGCGGCAGGGGCAACATGTTAAAGACCGCCAGCCAAATGTTGAGCGAGATCGTCACCTGGAAAAAGTTGCGCACCGCCCACAGCCACGGCATGGGCA
This sequence comes from uncultured Bacillota bacterium, assembly GCA_937916565.1. Taxonomy (GTDB): domain Bacteria; phylum Bacillota; class Limnochordia; order Limnochordales; family ZCTH02-B6; genus ZCTH02-B6. Next base: position 713 of record CALFSR010000245.1, read on the forward strand.
ATAGAGCGGCCAGGTACGGGTAAGAGCGGGCCATGACCAGCGCGAGCAGGATGTTGGCCACAGGCCCCGCCAATGCGACCCACATCATGTCCCGCCGCGGGTTTTTGAACTGCGTCGGGTCTACCATCACCGGCTTTGCCCAGCCGAACCCGAAAAAAAGCAGCATAAGCGTGCCGATGAGGTCCAGGTGCACAAAGGGATTAAGGGTCAGCCGGCCGTCCAGCTTTGGCCTGAGGTCTCCCAGGCGTACCGCCACGGCCGCGTGGGCGTACTCATGAATGGCCAGCACCAACAGCACGGCCGCTGCCCGCAAGATCCACTCCTCTAGGCTTCTCACGTACGCACCCCCAGGCTCTTACTCGCCGGCCGCGGATTCGCCGGCAGCAAGCCATTCCGGGATCCGGTCTTGGCGCACCAGATCCGCGTACGTCTCCCGCTCCACCAGCACCGCGTGGCGGCCGGCGTTCACCATCACCATGCCAGGTTTCGGCAGGCGGTTGTAGTGGCTGGCCATGGAGTAGTTGTACGCTCCCGTGCTCAGGACGGCCAGCACGTCGCCGCGCTCGACGGGCGGCAGATGGGCGTCAAAGATGAGCATGTCGCCGGACTCGCAGCATTTGCCGGCGATCGCGACGGTTTCCACCGCCGCCTGGTCGGCCTTATTAGCCACGACGGCTGTGTAGCGAGCCTGGTAGAGTGCCACCCGAGGGTTGTCCGCCATGCCGCCGTCCACGGGGACGTAGGTTCGGCCGCCAGGGATTCGCTTGACGAAGCCGACTGAGTAGAGGGTCACCCCGGCGTCGCCCACGATGGAACGTCCCGGCTCAAGCACCAGCACGGGGAGAGCCAGGCCGCGCGTCCCTGCCTCCCGCCGGATGGCCGCTGCAATCAGGCGCACCAGGTCGTCAGGTCCGGGGGGCTCATCCTGATGGGTGTAACGGATCCCAAGTCCACCGCCCATGTCGAGTTCCTCCGCGGCGACGCCGGCATCGGCCTGGGCCCGGGCGACGAAATCCATCATAAGACCGACGGCCACGTCGAAAGCCGTGAGGTCAAGGATTTGCGAGCCGATGTGGCAGTGGTAACCCCGCAGGCGCACGTGGCGCAAGGCGGCGGCGCGGCGCACCGCCGACATGGCGAGGCCGCCGGCGATGGGGATGCCGAACTTCGAGTCCAGCTGGCCTGTCTGCATGTAGCTGTGGGTATGGGCTTCGACCCCGGGCGTGACCCGCAGCAGAATGTCAATGACGCGGCCGGCCTGCGCTGCAAGCTCGTCCACCCGGACGAGCTCCGCCTCGCTGTCCACCACGATACGGCCCACCCGGGCCTCGATCGCCATGGACAGCTCTGCGTCGGATTTGTTGTTTCCGTGGAAGTAAATGCGCTCAGGCGGGAACGCGGCCGCAAGGGCCGTGTACAACTCGCCGCCGGACACGACGTCGAGGCAGAGTCCTTCCGATTCGATAATGCGGCAAAACCCCGTGGTCAGCAGCGCCTTGCCCGCGTAGACGATCTTTCCCTGCGGGTAGTGCCGCTCGAGCGCGGCCTTATACGCGCGGCAAGCGGCTCGCACCCGCCCCTCGTCCAGGACGTAAAGGGGTGTCCCGTACAAGCGCGCCAGGTCGACCGCGTCGCAACCGCCGATCTCGAGGTGGCCGCGTTCGTTGACCCGTAGATGGGAATGCAAGGGCAACGGCGTTCATCTCCCCACTCCAGGCTCATACTGAGAATCATATCACAGCCGCCTGCTTGGGGTGAACAAACTGATTCGGCTGAACGCCGCCGCCAACGGAAAGTCGGCCAGGGGTGGTGAGACCGCTCCCCCGGCACGGGCGGTGCGGCCTCACCGGCCTATGGTGGTAGGTACAAAGAGGTCCACGATCCCGATGACGAGCGCTGCCAGGAGCGCCCCCAGCACGGTCACCTGCATGCCCGGCACAAAGAACTGGGTCGCCCAAATCACCAGGGCGGAGATGATGAACCCGACCAATCCCCGGCCGAAGGGCGATACACGGCGGCCCATGGTGGCCTCGATAACCCAGCCGAGCGCGGCGATGACAATGGCCGCGAGCAGCGCGTTGAGAAACCCGAGCGGCGCGAAGCCAGGCACGAGGAACCCGACCAGCATGAGCACCAGCGCCGACACGACGAACCGGACGACGGTTCCCAGGAAGTCCACGACGATCACCCCCTTGCCGCGCGGTTGCGGGCCGGCCGGCGGCCGCTACTCGTGGCCTTCGACCGTGAAAGCCACCTGTACGTCGGCCTTGTACTCGACGATGTTGCCCTCTTCGTCCACGTTACCCGTCCAGTTCAAGACCTCGACGCCGGTGATGTTGCGGATCGTCTTGGCGGCTTCGCGCACCGCCACCTGGGCCGCGTCCTCCCAGCTGTGGGGAGACTCGCCCACCAGCTCGATCACCTTGACGATGGGCATGGACGCCCTCCCTTCATCGCCACGTCTTGGGAGCCGCCGGCTCCTGGGAGGTAGTATGGCTATCCGATCAGGGAACTAATCATGGAGCACGCACGCGCCGCCCCGAGCATGGTGGCGGCGGGCAAGGAAATGGTGGGCGCCTGCCGGTTTAGCGAAGGACGGACTGGAATACCCGCAGGAAGTTCCCGCCCAGGATCTTCTGGACGCTGACTTCGTCGTATCCCCGGGCCAACAGTGCTTCGGTAATCGCCGGAAACCGGCTCGCGTCCTCAAGACCGATGGGGGTGCTGTCGATCCCGTCGAAATCGGAGCCGAGCCCCACGTGATCTGGGCCGACGAGCTGGACGATATGGTCAATGTGCCGCACCACGTCCTCCAGGGTCGCCGGGCCGTCCGCCCGCACGAACTCCGGACAGAAGTTCATCCCCATTACGCCACCCCGCTCGGCCAGGGCCCGGATCTGATCGTCCGTCAGGTTGCGGCGGTGGTCGCAGACGGCGCGGGCGTTGGAATGGGAGGCGATGATGGGCTGATCGCTGAGCTCGATCACGTGCCAAAAGCCCGCTTCGGCGAGGTGCGAGACGTCGACGATCATCCCTAGGCGGTTCATCTCTCGCACCACCTGCCGGCCGAAGGCCGTAAGCCCCCCGCCCGTTTCGCCTTCGCCGACGCCGTCGGCCAGCTCGTTGCGGCCGTTCCACGTAAGGCCCAGGGCCCGGACGCCCAGCCGGTAGAAGGCATGGAGGGCGCTCAAGCTGCCCTCTAGCGGTTCCCCGCCCTCGATGGAAAGGAGGATTCCGATCTTGCCCGTGTTCTTAACGTGTTCAATGTCCTGCCTGTCCAGCACAATGTGCAGCCGATCGGCGTGAATCTCCGCTTCCCGCCGTACCGCTTCGAGGAGGTCGATGCAGCGGACCGCGTAGCCTCCCCGGCGCTCGCGGGCATCCACCCACAGTGCGAAGACTTGCAGGTCGACGCCGCCGGCCTCAAGACGCGCCAAGTCCAGGTGACCCTTGGGCTCGGGATCGGCCAGCGAAGCGCCTGCGACAAGCCGAAGGGCGGTATCGCAGTGGGCGTCGACGAGGAAGGCCCGCTGGTGCAGGGCCGAACTCGGGGACGTGTTGAGACGGGACATGGGTGCGGCCCACCTCCACTAGCGGCGCGGTTTGGCGGCAGCGGGTTGCCGGTGGTACACGACCACCCGCCCGTCCCGGCGGAAGCCGATAAGCTCCAGGGTGCGGGGGGTGTCCCTGAGATCTTCCAGCATGTGCTGGATGAGTTCCTCCTGGATGGCACCGTCACATTCATGACCGGCGCCGTCGGTTTCGCAGGCGATGAGATCGGAGAACTCCTGCTGCACCAGGCCCACGAGCAACCCAATCTCCTCGTGGCGCAGCGTCGCCAGATCGCGCACGACCTTAAGCAGCGTGACGCCGGCCTCCTCGACCCAGTCGACAATGAGCAGGTCCACGGCGTGTCCGGTCAGGAAACTGTACGCGTGAAGGCTGTCCGTGAACCGCTCCCGGAACGCAGGCATGTTGAGGCCCGTCGCGGTGATGAGGAATGTAAACGTGAAATGGTTGGACTGCGGGCAGAACTCCAGCGAACCGATCTCGGGATACCGGGCCAGGATGGACGCCAGAAGATGGGCGTCTCCGGCGGGCGGCCCCCAGCCCGCGGCCGTACACGACACGTCCTTCCCCTCCCCCACCGAGCGAGTGCTTTCGGCGCGCTCGGCGCCCAGTCCTGCCCGAGGGCAGCAAAAAACCGGCCGCCGGGGCCTTGTGGCCCAGGGACCGGTTTTGTAGCCTCGGCTCGGTAGCCGTGCGCCGCAGCCTACTTGGCGTACTCGACGGCACGGGTTTCGCGAATTACCGTCACTTTGATTTGACCAGGGTACTGTAGTTCCGACTCGATGCGTTTCACGATGTCGCGGGCCATCAGGGCCGCCATCGCGTCGTCCACCTTCTCCGGTTTGACCATGATGCGGATCTCCCGGCCGGCTTGGATCGCGTACGACTTCTCCACGCCTTCGAATGAATTGGCGATAGCCTCCAGCCGCTCCAGCCGCTTGATGTAGTTGCCCAGGCTCTCCCGCCGGGCTCCCGGCCGGGCGGCTGAAACCGCGTCCGCCGCCGTGACCAGCATCGCCTCCACCGTCTGGGGCTCAAAATCCCCGTGGTGGCAGGCCATCGCGTGAATGACCTCGGGTGACTCCCGGTAGCGGCGCAGAAGATCCATGCCGATCTTAACGTGGGTGCCCTCGGTCTCGTGGTCGACCGCTTTGCCGATATCATGCAGCAGTCCGGCGCGGCGGGCGACCTTGACGTCGCAGCCCATTTCGGCCGCCATCATGCCGGCGATATGGGCGACTTCGATCGAATGCTTCAAGACGTTTTGCCCGTAGCTGAACCGGTACTTCAGCCGCCCCAGAAGCTTCACGAGTTCCGGATGGATCCCGTGGATCCCTACAGCGAGACATGCCTGCTCGCCCGCCTCGCGGATGTTGGCCTCCACTTCCTTGCGGGCCTTTTCCACCATTTCTTCGATGCGGGCCGGGTGAATGCGCCCGTCGGCGATGAGCTTCTCCAGCGCAACGCGTGCGATTTCCCGCCGCACCGGATCGAAGCCGGACAAAACGACCGCTTCGGGGGTGTCGTCGATGATGAGGTCAACGCCCGTCAACGCCTCCAGGGTACGAATGTTGCGGCCCTCCCGGCCGATAATCCGTCCCTTCATGTCGTCGCTGGGCAGGCTGACCACGGAAACGGTCGCCTCGGAAACGTGATCGGCGGCATACCGTTGTATCGCGAGGCCGATGACGTTCCGGGCCCGCTTCTCGGCTTCGTCCTTGGCTTCCTGCTCGATCTCGCGGACCATGACCGCCATTTCATGGCGGACCTCGTTCTCCAC
>CALFSR010000246.1 GCA_937916565.1 uncultured Bacillota bacterium
ATGCCAGTCGACGTCCACGTGCCGGGCTGCCCGCCGCGGCCGGAGGCGCTGATGCACGGCGTGCTGCTGCTCCAGGACAAGATTATGCGCGAGGGTATCGAGATCCCGGCGCCGGCAGGTAGGTGATTCCCCGTGAGTGACCACGACACGACACAGCTGCCGGAACATCTGCAACGGGTGGCGGCCGCCCTGCGGGATCAATACCCGCAGCTGGCTGTCGAGCCGAAAGACGGCAATTGGCTCGAGGTCAAGATCAGCGCGGATCAGTCCCCGGAGTTCTTTCGGTACCTGAAGGAGCATCCGGGGCTGGCTTTTGACTACTTGTCGGACGTGACCGCTGTCGACTACTTGGAACAGGGCCACTTTCAAGTGGTTTACCACCTTGTCCGCATCGGGACCAACGCCAAGGGGCGCGGCAAACTGGTCGTCAAGATCGACGTTCCCCGGGACAATCCCCGCGTGCCCAGCGTTGTCGACGTCTGGCCGACGGCCAATTTCCTTGAACGCGAAGTCTACGACCTCATGGGCATCACGTTCGATGGCCACCCGGACTTGCGCCGCATTTTGATGCGCGAGGATTGGGTGGGCCACCCGCTGCGCAAGGACTACGTCGACCAGCGCCCCAAGCGCACCCGCGTCACCCGATAGATACGGGGCGCGAGCGCCGGGGCGGCGTTGACGCCCGATAGGAGTGAACGGCTTTGGCCGAAACCGCTGTGACCGGTCAACTGAAGCAGGAAGCGACGACGCCGGCCGAGCACGAGCTCTTCGTCAACATGGGTCCGCAGCACCCGAGCACGCACGGGGTGCTCCGGCTCATGCTCACCGTCGACGGCGAGCGGGTTCTGTCCCTCAAGCCGGACGTCGGCTACTTGCACCGGTGCTTTGAAAAGATCGCCGAGCGGCGGTCGGTGCCCATGGTCGTCCCCTACTGCGACCGGACCGACTACCTCGCGGCGATCACCAGTGAATGGGCCTACGTGATGGCCGCCGAAAAGCTGATGGGCGTTGAGGTGCCCGAACGAGCCGAGTATATCCGCGTCATCGTCGGCGAGATGCAGCGCATCGCCAGCCACCTGCTCTGGTTCGGCACATTCGCGCTGGACTTGGGCGCCACGACTGCGTTCCTCTACTCGTTCCGCGAGCGCGAGACGCTTTTCGACATTTTCCAAAAGCTCACGGGCGCCCGCATGCTGTACAACTACTTGCGGGTCGGCGGGGTGCGCAACGACCTCTACGACGGTTTCGTGGAGGATATGCAGCGGTACCTGAAGCTGCTTGAGGAGAAGCTCATCGAGTATAACAACCTCCTCACCGGCAACCGCATCTTTGAAACGCGCACCAAGGGCGTCGGCGTCATCAGCAAGGAGGATGCGCTCGCCTACGGAGCCAGCGGCCCGGTGTTGCGCGGCTCGGGGGTCCCCCACGACTTGCGCAAGGCCGACCCGTACTCGGTTTACGACCGCTTCGAGTTCGGCATCCCCGTGGGCGAGCACGGCGACGTCTACTCCCGGTTCGTCGTGCGCGTTCAGGAATTCTACGAGTCCATCAAGATCATCCGCCAAGCGCTCAAAGACCTCCCCGGCGGCCCGTGGCAGGGTGATGTCCCGCGGCGCATGAAGCTGGTCGGTGACGTGTACACCCGTGTCGAATCGCCCCGGGGCGAAGTCGGCGTGTACCTGGTGGGCGACGGGAGCGACCAGCCGTACCGGTGCCACTATCGTTCCCCGTGCTTCGTCCACCTGCAGTTGCTGGAGCCGATGGGCGTCGGTCACCTGATCGCCGACATGGTGGCCATCATCGGCAGCATCGACATCGTCATGGGCGAGGTGGACCGGTAAATGACCGAGTTGCTGTGGGGCGCTTGGCAAGGCTGGGGTTTTGGCCAGTCCAGCTTCAACGTGGTCATGGGCCTCATCAAGGGGCTTCTGGTCTGCGTGTTCCTGGCCGTTAACGCCCTTTTTCTCGTGTACATGGAACGGAAGGTTTCCGGCTACATCCAGGGTCGCCTCGGTCCCATGCGGGTCGGTCCCAAGGGCCTGCTCCAAACGGCGGCTGACGCGCTCAAGCTTGTGACCAAGGAAGACATTATCCCGAGCGGTGCCGACGTGGCGGTGTTCATCCTCGCCCCCCTCGTCTTCTTTGCGGCGGCGACGGCCATCTGGGTCGTGATCCCGTTTGGCCCGCAGGACATCGTGCAGGATCTCAACATCGGGCTCATCTACATCTCGGCCGTAACCGGTTTGAGCGTTCTCGCCATCTTGATGGCGGGCTGGTCGTCCAACAACAAATGGTCCCTGCTTGGCGCTATGCGGTCGGCCGCCCAGCTCGTCAGCTACGAGATCCCGCTGGTCTTGTCGCTGGTTGCCATCGGCATGATGGCCGGTTCCTTGCGCCTGGGCGACATCGTGGCGGCTCAGCAAAGCGGCGTCACCAGCTGGTTTGTCTTCCCCCAGATTCTGGGTTTCATCGTGTTCTTCACGGCGGGCCTCGCGGAGATCAACCGGGCGCCCTTCGACCTGCCCGAGGCTGAAAGCGAGCTCGTCGCGGGCTACAACACCGAGTACAGCGGATTCCGCTGGGCCGTCTTCTTCCTGGCGGAGTACGCCAACCTGGTGGCGTTCTCGGCGCTGGCGGCGACGTTTTTCTTCGGCGGGCCGACCGGACCGTTCTTGCCTCCGTTCGTGTGGTTCTTGATCAAGACTTATTTCTTCATCTTCGTAGCCATGTGGATCCGCTGGACGCTGCCTCGCATCCGGGTGGACCACCTGATGAACCTCGGCTGGTATGTGCTCATCCCCCTCGCCCTGATCAACCTGGGCTGGACGGGCCTGTACGTGGTGCTGTGGGGTTGAGCGAGCACCCGGGGGCTTGACCCCGGAGCGAAGAGAGGTGTGCAACGGTGTTCCGAAGCGTGCGGGACTTCCTGTCCATGATACGGACGGCGCTGGTCGGCATGGTGATCACGTTCCGCAACATGCTCCAGCCGTCCATCACCATCCAGTACCCGGACGAGCAGTTGGACGTGCCTCTGGGCTACCGCGGAATCCCCGTCCTGCTGAGCGACGAGGAGGGCAACCTGAAGTGCGTCTCCTGCGAGCTGTGCGCGAAGGCATGCCCCGTCAACTGCATCGAGATCCAGTCGCACCGGGACAACAAGACCCGAAAGAAGGTTTTGGACGTCTACAACCTGGACTCGACCTGGTGCATGTACTGCGGGCTGTGCGTGGAGGCGTGCCCCTTCGACGCTTTGGCGATGTCGGACCAGTTTGAGCTGGCGTCCTACGACCTGCCCGGCCTGGTTTACACCAGGGACCAGCTGGCTGCGATCGGCCGCCGGGCCATCACGCCGACCTCCGGCATCCGGGAAACCCAGAACTTCGGCATCAAGACCGGAGGTGCCAAGCGGTAATGGACGCGACGCGCATCGCCTTCATCGTGCTGGCCGCTGTGGCCGTCGTGTCGGCCTTTCGAGTGGTGACCGCGCCCAAGATCATGCATGCTGCCCTGTGGCTTGGGTTCACGTTCATGCTCGTCGCCGGTGTGTTCGTCACCTTGGGAGCGGAGTTTCTCGCCGCGGCCCAGGTGCTCGTGTACGTCGGCGCGGTGACGACGATCATCTTGTTCGGTATCATGTTGTCGCAGGCCGCCGAGGTGCGCAGCCGCGACCCGCTGCAGCGCGAGCGGCTGGAGGGCGCTGCCTTTTGGCGCCGGGGCGTGTTGCCCGTGTTGGCGACGGTCGCGTTTGTCGCCATCATGGTGACCGTGTACATGCGAGTGCCCTGGCCGGCGCCGCCCGGCGGCGTCATTGACACGGTGCGCCTCATCGGCAGCGCCCTGTTCACCACCTACGTGATTCCGTTTGAGCTGGCAGCGGTGCTGCTGCTCATCGCCCTCGTCGGAGCCATCGTCCTGGCGGTCCGGGACGACAACAAGGAGGAACAGGGCTCATGACCACAATCCCGTTGACGTACCCGCTCACCTTGGGGGCGATCCTGTTTGGCCTTGGGCTGTACGGTGCACTCACGCAGCGCAACGCCATCCGGATCCTCATGTGCGTGGAACTGATGCTCAACGCGGTCAATATCAACCTGGTCGCCTTCGCCGCCACCCTCCGGGAGGCGGCCGCGGCCGGGCAGATTTTCGCCCTGTTTGTGATGACGGTGGCCGCTGCCGAAGTTGCCCTGGCCCTGGCCATCATCTTGATCCTCGCCCGCCGCGAGAGCCACATCGACATCGAGCGGGTGCACTTGCTGCGATGGTAACTGCAACACCGTCGGACAAGCCCGGCGTCCGGGTACGGAAGGTGGCTGTGAGATGATTCAACTGGCATGGCTCATTCCGGTGCTCCCGCTGGCGGCGGCCTTCTTCATCGCCCTGTTCGGCCATCGCACCACCGGCAAGGGCGACCGCGTCGGCATTGGAGCCATGAGCATCGCGTTCTTGCTGTCCGTGGGCGTCCTGCTGGACACCATGGGCGGGGCCCGCTGGGCCCAGCACTTGACCTGGGCCATCCACGGCGACCTGGTGCTCAACCTCGGCTTTCAGGTCGACCCGCTGGCCGCCGTGATGCTGGTCGTCGTCACCGTTGTGAGCCTCATGGTGCACATTTTCTCCGTCGGCTATATGCACGGCGACGTCCGGTACAAGCGTTACTACGCGGTCCTGTCGCTGTTCACCGCCAGCATGCTGGGCCTGGTGATCAGCGACAACCTCCTGTTCTTGTTCGTGTTCTGGGAACTGATGGGCCTGTGCTCCTACCTGCTCATCGGCCACTACTTTGAGGAGCGGGCCAACGTACACGCAGCCAACAAGGCATTCCTCACCACCCGGGTCGGCGACGTGGGCATGTTTGTCGGCATTATGCTGTTGTTTGCGGCTGGCGGGACGTTCCGCTTCGACGAGCTGGCCGCCAGAATCGCCGATGGAAGCTTTGCCCTGCCTGTCCTCGCGGTGGCGGCGATCCTGCTGTTCATCGGCCCCGTAGGCAAGTCGGCCCAGTTCCCGCTGCACGTCTGGCTGCCCGACGCCATGGCGGGCCCGACGCCGGCGAGCGCCCTCATCCACGCCGCGACAATGGTCGCCGCCGGCGTTTACTTGGTGGCCCGTGGGTACGCTTTGTTCGCACCGGTACCGCAGGCGCTGGAGGTCGTCGCTTGGGTCGGTGCGTTTACGGCGCTGTTTGCCGCCACCATCGCCTTGGTGATGGAAGACATCAAGAAGGTGTTGGCGTACTCCACCATCTCCCAGCTAGGCTTTATGGTGGCCGCCCTGGGCGTCGGTGCGTACACGGCCGCGGTGTTCCACTTGATGACGCACGCGTTCTTCAAGGCGCTGCTCTTCCTTGCCTCGGGCTCCGTGATCCACGCCGTGCACACCCAGAACATGCACCAGATGGGCGGCCTCTTTAAGAAGCTGCCCGTGACCGGCTGGGTGTGGCTCATCGGCGCCGGCGCCCTTATCGGAATCCCGCCGCTGTCGGGCTTCTGGAGCAAGGAAGAGATCCTGTTGGACGCCTGGCATCACCATCCGGCGATTTTCTGGACGCTGGTGGCCGCCGCCGCCTTGACGGCGTTCTACACGACGCGTGCTACGTACTTGACCTTCTTCGGCACGCCGCGCGACAAGCACGCGTATGACCACGCCCATGAGGGCGGCCGGGTCATGACCTACCCCCTGATGATCCTCGGGGTGCTTGCGGCCGTGTCCGGTTTTGTGGCCAGCCCGCTGGCCGGGTTCGTTTACTTCGGCGAGCCGCACCATGCCTCGTTCGACCCGTTCGTCTTCGGCGTGGCGACCGCGGTCTGGGTGCTCGGTGTTGGGCTGGCGCTGGCCATCTACAAGTACAACCTGGTTTCCCGCCGCGCGATCATCCAGGTGTTTTACCCCATCTGGGTAGTGCTCAAGCGGCGTTACTACATCGACGACGTGTACCAGTACGTCTTCGTCCGCGGCATGATCGGGCTTGCCCTGGTGTCCGCCTGGTTTGACCGGCACGTCATCGACCTCATCGTTAACGCGGTCGGCTGGATCGGGCGCAAGGTGTCCGAGTACGTGGATGAATTCGATCGGGGCGTCGTCGACGGCATCGTCAACGGCATCGGCGGTGCCTTCGTGGTCGGCAGCCGGGTTCTCCGGCAGGTGCAGACGGGCTTCGTCCAATCTTACATGCTGGTCTTGTTCCTGGGCCTGTTGGCCGGACTGGCAATCCTGGTAATAGGAGGATAACGCGATGCTGCTCAGCGCCCTGGTGTTCATCCCCCTGTTGGGGGCAATTCTGCTCGCGTTTTTCCCGAAAGAACGGGAGAGCGCCATCCGGGGCTACGCCTTGGTGGTATCCCTCATCCCGGCCGTGCTGGTGTACTTGATCTGGCAACAGATGGACTTCTCCCAGTCGGCCATGCAGCTGGTCATCCAGCGCGACTGGATCCCGAGCCTCGGGATCAGCTACAAGCTCGGTGTTGACGGCATCAGCTTCCCGTTGATCGCCGTCTCCGCCCTGGTGCTGCCGCTGTCGATACTGGCGTCCTTCACCATCAAGCATCGGGTGAAGGAGTTCTTCCTGTGGATGCTGGTGCTCCAGACGGCCATCTACGGGGTCTTTACGGCGCTGGATTACTTCCTGTTCTTCATCTTCTTCGAGGCGAGCCTGGTGCCGATGTACTTCATCATCGGCATTTGGGGCGGCCCGCGGAAAGAGTACGCGAGCCTAAAGTTCTTCATCTACACGCTCCTTGGCAGCGCCATCATGCTCGTCGGCATCCTGGCGCTGTACCTGGGTTCCGGTCTGCGCACCTTTGACGTTCAGGTCCTCGCGCAGCAGGCGAATCTCGCCCCCACCCTGCAGTGGTGGATCTTCCTGGCGTTCTTCGCCGGCTTCGCAGTGAAGGTGCCTATCTTCCCGTTCCACACGTGGCTGCCTGACGCCCACGTCGAGGCGCCCACGGGCGGCTCGATGATCCTGGCGGGCATCTTGCTCAAGACCGGTACGTACGGGTTCTTCCGCTTCATGCTGCCCACGTTCCCCGACGCGGCCCAGGCGTTTTCCCCGGTGCTGGCCGTCCTCGGCATCGTCGGCATTATCTACGGCGCCCTGGCGGCCATGGGCCAAAACGACCTGAAGAAGATGGTGGCCTACTCCTCCATCAGCCACATGGGTTACGTGGTGCTGGGCGTTGCGGCCATGACGCCCATGTCCTTGAACGGCGCCATGTTCGTCAACGTGTCGCACGGGATCATCTCGCCGCTCCTGTTCTTTGTGGTGGCCAGCGTCATCTACGACAGGACGCACACCCGCATGATGGACCAGATGAGCGGCCTGTTCACCAAGATCCCGGTGGCGGCCTCTCTGACGGCGTTCGCCGCCTTTGCAAACCTGGGCTTGCCGGGCATGGCGGGCTTTCCTGGCGAGTTCTTCACGTTCGTAGGCTCGTTCCCGGTGTACACGACGCTGGTCGTTTTGGCCGCAGCCCTGGGCCTGGTCACCACGGCCGGTTATCACCTGTGGATGATGCAACGGGTCCTCATGGGCAAGCCCACCGGCGAGGAGCTGCCGGACATCTCCGGCCGGGAGCTCGTCGTCGCCGCGCCGCTCATGATCTGCATCGTCCTGCTCGGCATCCTGCCTGGCATTGCCCTGCGGCTCTTCAATGAGCCCATCGCGGTGCTCGCGGCCAGGCTCGGAGGGATGTGACGCTGATGCCTGTCGACGGCAGCCTGCAACTGATCTTGCCGGAGATTCTCCTCGCCGCAGCCGGCATGGTCGTGCTGGCGGCCGGTCTGACCTGGAAGACGTCCCGGGCGCCCGGCGTCCTCGCTCTGCTTGGCATCGCGGCCGCCGGCGCCGCGCTGTACACCAACGTGTGGGGCGCCACGGCCGAGCTGTGGAGCCGCACGGTGGTCGTGGACGGGTTCGCAAACCTGTTTAAGGCGATCTTCCTGGTCGTCGCTGCGCTGACGGTGCTTGTGTCTATGGAGTACGTCCAGCGCAACGGCATCCCGGCCGGCGAGTTCTACGCCCTGTTGCTGTTGGCCACGGTGGGCATGGTGTTCATGGCGGGCTCCCTGAACTTGCTCACCATCTACCTGGGGCTTGAATGCCTGTCGCTGGCGTCGTACGCGATGGCCGGCATGCTGCGCCGCAATCCTAAGTCTACGGAGGCGTCGCTCAAGTATATCTTGATCGGGGCTATCTCCAGCGGCGTCGTCCTGTTTGGCATGTCGCTCCTGTTCGGCGCGGCGGGCAGTACGCACCTGACCGACATCGCCCGGGCCTTGGCGGGCTCCGGCGAACTCGCGCCCGTTGCGGTCGCCGGCATGATGTTCCTTATCGCCGGTTTCGGCGTCAAGATGGCGGCGGTTCCGTTCCACATGTGGGCGCCCGACGTGTATCATGGCTCCCCTGCGCCCGTGGCCGCTTTCCTCATTACCGCCAGCGAGGCGGCGGCCTTCGGCGCGGCGCTGCGCATCTTCATGGTGGGCCTGCCCGCGCTGGCCGACGAGTGGCGCACGGTGTTCATCGTGCTCGCGGTCATCTCGATGACCGTGGGCAACATCACCGCCATCCTGCAGACCAACGTGCGGCGCATGCTGGCCTACTCGGCCGTGGCTCAGGCCGGCTACATCATGGTCGGTCTTGCCGTCGCCTCCGATCGGGCAGTCTCGGCCATGCTGTACTACCTGATCGCCTACGCGTTCATGACAATCGGCGCTTTCGCCGTCGTCATCCTCCTCGGGCGGCAGCACCCGTCCGAGGAGATCAACGACTTCCGCGGTTTGGGCCAGCGCTCGCCGCTTTTCGCCCTGGCCCTGACAATCTTCCTGTTGAGCCTCATCGGCATCCCTCCGACGGCGGGCTTCTTCGGGAAGTTCTACCTGATCCAGGCGGCCGTCGGCGCCAACTTGACGTGGCTCGCCGTGGTGATGATGATCAACAGCGTCATCTCCATCCCCTACTACTGGGGCGTCGTGCGCACCATGTACCTCCGGGACGCGGAAGAGAAGGCGCCGCTCAGTGTTCCCGCCGGTGTGCGTTGGGCTGCGGTCATCGGTCTCGCCGGTACGCTGGTCCTCGGCCTCTTCCCGGATGCCGTGGTTCAAATCGTAAGCGCGGTCCACGTCGTGCCCACATGGTTGTGGACGGCCTTCTAAGAGTCAGCTTGGTGCCTGGGCGGCGCCCCGTGTGCGCCGCCCTTCGTATAGATCGCTCGGACCGATTTGGCAGTCGAATATGAGGGAGGTGACGGTCACCGTCCTGGTGACAACCCGATGAACAAGGCAGTCGCGTACGTCGTGCTCGTAGCCCTCGTGGCCGTGATCACATCCCTCACCGGTTTCACGGGCCAGCAAGTGCTGGCTACGACCATCTTCGCCGGCTTCATCTTCGGCACCCTGTTCTTCTGGGAGTTCCGGCTGGCGTTCGCGCTCTCGGGGATCGCGCTGCTTTTTGCGTCCGGGATGCTCGACATCGAGCACTTCGTCGAGTTTGCAAGCCTCGACGTCATCCTGTTCCTCATCGGGATGATGATTGTCATCGGCTACCTTGAGGAAAAGGACTTCTTCGCACGGCTCCTGGACCGGGTGCTTCCCACCATCAACAAGGGCGCTACGACCCTCATGGTGTCTTTGATGGGGCTTTCCTTCATCTCGGCGGCGCTGGTGGATGAGGTCACGTCCATCCTCTTCATGGCGGCCATCACCCTACGCATCGCCAAGCACTACCGCTTGAACCCGGTGCCGTACCTAATCATGGTCGTCTTCGCCACCAACATCGGCAGCAGCGCTACGGTCGTGGGCAATCCCGTCGGCGTCCTCATCGCCTTGCGCGCCGGCTTGTCGTTCCCGGACTTCCTCCGCTGGGCGACGCCCATCTCCGTCGTGGCGTGGCTACTGACGGTCATCTTGTCGTTCTGGTACTTCCGCAAGCCCATGGCCCAGTTGCAGGCCGCGATCAAGGAGCGCCAGGCCGCCGCTGAAACCGTCTCCGGCGAAAGCATCCTCGTGCCGTCTCTGCTGTTCGTCGGCACCATCGCCGGGCTCTTGCTCCACAAAAACATCGAGCACTGGCTCGGCCTCGAGCACAACATCATGCTCATCGGCGTCGCCATGGCTGCGGCGGGCATCGTGCTCTTCATGGAGCGCAAGCGCGCCAAAGTCCTCGTGGAGACGCGCGTCGACTGGTGGACGCTGCTCTTCTTTATGCTCCTCTTCGCGTCCGCCGGCACCCTGCGTTACGTGGGCGTGACCGAGCACATCGCACAGGGCATGATCAACGCCACCCAGGGCAACCTGACGTCGCTGTTCTTCCTCATCACGTGGAGCATCGGGATTTTGACGGCCCTTATGGACAATGTCCTGGCCGTGGCCAGCTTCATCCCCATTGTCGGCGACTTGGCGGCCGTGGGCGTCCCGGTCACCCCCTTGTGGTGGGGTATGCTCATGGGCGGCACCATTCTCGGCAACCTGACGTTCATCGGGTCTACCGCCAACATCGTCGCCTTGGGCATGCTGGAACGCCAAGAAGGGCGCGGGGTCACCTTTATGGAGTGGTTCTGGCCGGGTCTTGCCACGGCAGTCCCGTCGCTTCTGCTGGCCACCATCCTGCTCTACCTGCAAATGCCGCTTATGCTGCGGTAGGCGCGAACAACACACCGGGACCATGGACGACACAAAGGGCCGGCACCTTCTGTGCCGGCCCTTTGCGCGGGTGTTGGCCTCAAGGAAACGCAGCCCGGCTCTCGCCGGGCCGCGTGCGGGTTCGACTAAAACCGGGTGCCGCTGTTCTGGACACGCAAGACGTTGGCCGCCTGCGGACCCCGGGCGCCCTGGATGACCTCAAACTCGACCTCTTCGCCTTGTTCGAGCGTCTTGAAGCCTTCCTGCTGAATGGCGCTGTAGTGGACGAAAACATCATCCCCGCCGTCCCGCTCGATGAAGCCGTACCCCTTCTCGTTGCTGAACCACTTGACT
>CALFSR010000247.1 GCA_937916565.1 uncultured Bacillota bacterium
CACGGGTCTTGAGCCCCTGGCCCGTGTGTACGTGGGCGACGGCTTACGGGAAGCCGCCCGTCTCGGCGGGCAGGGAATGCGTTTTGACCTTATCCTTGTCGACCCGCCGTACCGCACCGGCCTTGCCCAAGCGGCGCTGGCGGCTCTCGATGCCGCGGGCGCCGTCGCCCCGGGAGCGTGGGTAGTCGTGGAGCACGCTGCGCAAGAGGACATGCCTGAGCGGGCAGCGAATCTCACCAAAGTTCGCGCCGCACGCTACGGCGACACCGTGCTGGCCTTTTACCGCCCGTCCCCCGGCGTCGACGAACCCGGCGCGGGACCCGCACCCCCGCTCGTGCGCGGCGATGGGCCGCAAGCCAGCGGCCACGAGGAGGGCTGTTGATGCGCATCGCGGTCTGTCCTGGGAGCTTTGATCCGGTGACCCGGGGCCATCTCGACATCGTCACGCGGGCCGCGCGCCTGTTTGATGTGTTGTATGTGGCCGTGCTGGAGAATGCCCGCAAGCAGCCGCTCTTTTCGGCCCAGGAGCGAGTCGCCATGTTGCAGGAGGCGACCGCATTACTCCCCAACGTGCGCTGCGAGACGTTCAGCGGACTGGTCGTCGCCTACGCCCGCAGCCGGGGGGCTCATGTCATCGTTCGCGGCGTGCGCAGCCCGTCCGACTGCGAGTACGAGCTTCAGATGGCCGGGATGAACCGGGAACTGGATCCCGGCGTGGAGACGCTGTTTTTACCGGCGGCGCCGGGCTACGCCCACGTCCGTTCGAGTCTCATCAAGGAAGTCGCGCTGCTTGGTGGGCCCGTGGAGGCGTGGGTGCCGGACAACGTGGCTCGCAGGCTGCGGGAGCGCTTCGGGAAGAAGGACGGTGCGGACCGGTGAACCGGATCAACCTGCTGCTGTTGCTGGATCGCCTGGAGCAGATGGTGCAGGAGGCGCCCCGGGTGCCGCTCGGAAACCGGGCGCTCATTAACGCCGGCGAGATGCTGGAGCTCATCGGCAAGATCCGCGAGACGCTGCCGGAGGAAGTTAAGCGCGCGGGCCGCCTGGCGGCCGACAGCGAGCGCCTGCTGCAGCAGGGACAGTCCGAAGCCGAGCGGCTCGTACGGGAAGCGGAGGAGTACGTTGCCCGCCTTGTCAGCGAGTCGGAGATTATGAGGCGGGCCCAGGCCGAAGCCAAGAAGATCCTAGACGACGCGCAGCGGCGGGCCAAGGAAGTGGAGGCCGGTGCCGACGCTTACGCCGACGGGGTCCTCCGCAATTTGCAAGAGGCGCTTGAGCGCACGCTGCGCACCGTCAAGAAAGGCCGCAGCGAGCTCCAGCGCGGCGCATAAGCCGCCGCCGGCGCAGCCGGCGGGCGCCCATCCCGCTCTTGGCGCCCGTGTTCCTCACACGAGGCGTGTCCAAAAGACCGCCAACCGCCGCAGGATCCATCCCGCCGCGACCACCAGCAGCATTCCGACCGCGAGTTGCGTCGCCGTGGCCGTGGCATGGTACAGCCGCGCGCCAAACGAAACCGACTGCGCTGCCCACAGGGGCGTTAGCGTCGCGAGTCCGGGCAACCGCGCCCCAGCTTGCGCTCCCAAGGGACCCAGGAGGAGCCACGTCCACGCCGCAGCCAGCGCGGCATGCAGGCTGCGAGCGGCGATATACGGTCCGAGGCGAATGCCCGTCCCGTGCACCATCACCGCGACTTGGGCGTGTACCGACAGCCCGCTCCAGCCGATGACGGCGCTGGCGGCGACCGCCTTCTCCAGGAGCGACGCCGAAGCGGTGCTTGCCGTCTGGGCACCGATGGTGATCTCGACAAGCCCCCGGACGATCGCGTCGGCTACCGTGGCGTGCAGGTGAAGCGCTCCGAGCCCGGCAGCCAGCGCCTGTGCGGCCAAAGGAACGATGCCGGCGATGGTCAGCACCTCGAGGATGACCGAGAACATGATGATGGATCCCCCGACAAACAAGAGCGAGTTCATGGAGTTGCGCACCGCGTCGCCGAACAGCTCGCCGATGGGCCGCCCGTCCCTGGCGCGGGCGTCCCGCAGTGCCGCGAGCGCCCGTTCCAGGACGGCTCCGCTCGAGCGAGCCTCGCGGGTTTCCTCGCCGCCCCGCGCGTGATACCGCATCACGAGTCCAACGCCGATGACGCCCAAGTAGTGGGCTAGCGTCAACGTCCCCGCCAGTTCCGGCAGGGCGAACATCCCTACCGCCACGGCACCGGACAGAAAGAGAGGGTCGGCGGTGTTGGCCAGGGAAACGAGCCGCTCGGCCTCAGGGCTCGTGATGAGCCGTGCCCGGCGCAAGTCCGCCGTAACCTTCGCTCCCAAAGGGTAGCCGGCGGCGAGGCCGATCGCGACGGCGAAGGCGCCCGCACCCGGAATGCGGAAGAGAGGCCGCATCAAGGGTTCCAGGACGACGCCGATGAAGTGGATGACCCCAAGGCCCATCATGATTTCCGACATGACGAAGAACGGCAGCAAAGCGGGGAACACCACTTCGAACCATAGGCGCAAGCCGCGCACGGAGGCCGTGAAAGATGCCTCCGGAAACAGCAGGATCATCGCGGTGACGCACGAGGCGACGGCGGCCATGGCGTAGGCGGGGTAGGCCGAGCGGGTGGTGCCGGGCACGGGGGTCCCTCCTGTCGCCTGATACATACGTCCGGGCTCCGGATGTTTATGTCTCGGTCGGCTGGCGCGGGGAACCCTGAAGACGCCGGGCAGGCGGCAGTGACAGGGTTATTTCGTTGACACCCCTGGGGGCAGGCCGTATAATTGGGGCGGTGAGGCAGCGGTGCAACTTTCCATCGCATCAATCCGCGAACATCGGGGGGCGTCACTGCCCTTTGATTTTATTGTTCCGCCCGGGGAGTGGGCACCGCTGGCTGGTGAAGTGCGGGCCGTCACGCCCGTGCACGTGCACGGGCAAGTGACCAACACCGGCGAATCCATGCTCGTGCAGGGCGAGGCCAGCGGGGAGTTTGCCCTGTCCTGTGCCCGCTGCCTGCAGCCCATGCGCACCCGGCTCGTCGCACCCTTGGAGGAGCGTTACCGCCGGCAAGGCGGGCGATCACCCGAGCGCGGCTTGCAGCGGGGAGAGCCAGGGGACGCCGAGGGCGAGGCTGAGGACGACGCGCACACCTACCACGGCGACTGGCTCAACTTGGAGGAAGCGGTGCGGGAAGCGCTGTTCCTGCAAGTTCCCATGAAGCCAGTGTGCCGTCCGGACTGCCGCGGGCTGTGCCCCCAGTGCGGGGCCGACCTCAACCAAGGTGACTGCGGTTGTCGCCCGGACATTGTGGACCCAAGATTGGCGGCGCTGCGGAACTGGGGCAAACCCCTGGACGAGGCCGACTAGCGGCCCGGAAGGCGCCGGCGCGAACCCACCCTTTCGGAAGCGGACTGAAGGAGGTCGAACAAATTGGCCAACCCCAAGCGGCGCCATTCGCAGGCGCGCACTGGCAAGCGGCGCTCCACCTGGAAGCTGACTCCGGCGAACTATGGGTCTTGTCCCCAGTGCAAGGCGCCCAAGCTGCCCCACCGGGCCTGCCCCGAGTGCGGCTACTACGACGGGCGCCAGTACATCGCCCAGAAGCAGGAGAAGGAGTGACCCGCCGCCCATGAGCGCGCGCGGGCTAAAGCCCGTCGCCCTGGATGCGATGGGCGGAGACCGGGCCCCCGAAGAGCTGGTCCACGGCGGCCTGTGGGCCGCGCGCGAGCTAGGTGTGCCCGTCTGCCTGGTCGGTGATGGCCCGCGCCTTGAGGAGCTTCTGCGCGGCGAGAGCCGGCCCGAAGGATTGACCATCGAACACGCTCCGGAAACCGTTGCGATGGAGGACCACCCGGCGGAAGCGGTTCGCCGCAAGCGGCAGTCGTCCATCGTGGTCGGAGCGCGGCTTGTCGCCAGCGGCGCCGCGTGCGCCCTGGTAAGCGCCGGGAATACGGGCGCGGCCATGGCCGCGTCCTTATTCCATATCGGGCGCATTTCCGGCGTCGAGCGGCCCGCCATCGCCATCCCGCTGCCGACGCGCACAGGACTTTGTCTCGTCTTGGATGCGGGGGCCAACGCGGAAGTGCGGCCCGAGCACCTGCTGCAGTTTGCCCGCATGGGCCGGATCTACGCGCAGGAGGTATACGGGATCCGCGAGCCGCGGGTGGGGCTGCTCAACGTCGGCGAAGAGCCGACCAAAGGCACGCGCGTCGTTCAGGAGGCCCACGGGCTGCTGAGCGCCGCGGAGGGCCTCGGCTTTGTCGGCAACGTGGAGGGCAAGGACGTCCCCCATGGGGTCGCCGACGTGGTCGTATGCGACGGTTTCGTGGGCAACATCGTGCTTAAGCTGGCCGAAGGCGTCAGTTCCGCATTGTTCGACATCCTGCGCCGTAACGTGTTCACCGGTTGGCGGGGTGCTGTGGCGGGGTTATTGCTGCGGCCGGCGCTCAAAGCGGTGAAGGCGCGGCTTGACTACGCAGAGTACGGCGGGGCTCCGCTGCTGGGAGTCCGCGGCGTGAGCATCATCGCCCACGGCCGCTCCGATCGCCGCGCCATCTTCAATGCCATCCGCGCCGCCGCGGAGGCGGTGGAGCGGGACGTGCCCGCCCGCATCGCCGACGCGTTCGCGGCAATCCCTCAGGAATGCGAGGCACGCGCATGAAATCCGCAGGCATCTTGGGCGTGGGGTACGCGGTGCCCGATCGCCGGCTGACCAACTTCGATCTTGAGAAAATGGTTGAGACGTCGGACGAGTGGATCACCACCCGGACAGGCATCAAAGAACGTCGCATCGCCGACGAAGGTACGGCCGCGTCAGACCTGGCTGTATTGGCTGCAAGAAGGGCGCTGGCGGAGGCAAAGGTGGAACCGGCGGATATCGACCTGATCATCGTGGCGACGGTGACGGGGGACTACCCGTTCCCGTCCACCGCGTGCCTCGTGCAGGATCGGCTCGGCATACAAGGCGCCGCCGCCTACGACTTGGCCGCGGGTTGCTCCGGTTTCGTATACGGCCTGGACCAGGCGTGGCACGGGGTGCGGGTGGGCGCCTACCGGCACGCCCTCGTCATCGGCAGCGAGGTCTTAAGCCGCATCGTGGACTGGCAGGATCGGTCGACGTGCGTCCTGTTCGGCGACGGTGCCGGCGCTGTGGTCATCGGCCCGGTGCCTGAAGGGTACGGGCTCATGGCCAGCTACCTCGGCAGCGACGGCGCGGGCGCCGACAAGCTGTACATCCCGGCCGGGGGCTCGCGCCGGCCGTTGACAGCCGAAGCCATCGCCGCGGGGGAGCAGTACTTGCGCATGTGCGGCAACGATGTGTTCAAGTTCGCCGTGCGCGTCATGGAGGAGGCCAGCCTCGAGGTGCTTCGCCGGGCCGGCTGGTCGCCCTCAGACGTCGATCTTTTCATCCCGCACCAGGCCAACATCCGCATTATCGACGCCGCGGCGCGCCGGTTAGGCCTTGAGCCGGAGCGGATCGTCGTCAACGTGGACCGGTATGGCAATACTTCGGCCGCCTCCATCCCCATCGCGCTCGCGGAGGCCTTGGAGGCCGGACGCGTGCGGCCCGGGCACCGCATCGTGTGCGTCGGCTTTGGTGCCGGCCTCACATGGGGCGCGGTCGCCCTGCGGTGGGCAGGCGGTGACGGGGCGCAATGAGCGACCGGCTTGTGGCTTTTGTGTTTCCCGGCCAAGGCTCGCAGGCGGTCGGGATGGGCCGGGAGTTGTATGAGCATTATGCGGCGGCGCGCGCTGTATTCGACGAGGCCGATGACGCCCTTGGGTTTCCCTTGAGCCGTCTTTGTTTTGACGGCCCTGTGGAGGAACTGTGGCTGACCTACAACACCCAGCCGGCGCTGCTCACCGTGAGCGTGGCGGCCTTGCGCGTCTTGGCCGAGCACGGCGTGGCGCCGGACGTCGCAGCCGGCCACAGCTTGGGCGAATACAGCGCCTTGGTGGCAGCCGGGGCGCTCACGTTCGCGGATGCCGTGCGTCTTGTGCGCCTGCGGGGCCAGTACATGAACGAAGCGGTGCCGGCGGGCATGGGCACCATGGGCGCCGTCATCGGGCTCGACGGGCCGGCGGTCGAGGCGCTGTGCCGGCAGGTGACCGGCGGCGTCGTGGAGCCTGCGACCTACAACAGCCCCGGCCAAGTGGTGGTCGCCGGCGAGACCGCCGCGGTGCAGGAATGCCTGCAGCTTGCCAGGGCTGCCGGGGCCAGGCGGGTGCAACTGCTCAGCGTTAGCGGGCCGTTTCACTGCCGGCTGCTGGAGCCCGCAGGCGAGCGCTTGGCGGGGGCGCTCGAGGAAGTGGAGATCCGCGACCCGCGCATCCCGGTCATCGCCAACGTCAACGCCGCACCGGTAACCACCGCGGCGGAGGTTCGCTCCGCCTTAATCGCGCAAGTGAGCCGTCCCGTCTTGTGGGAGCAATCGGTTCGGCGCCTTGTTGACATGGGCGCGACGCTCGCGGTCGAGGTGGGCGAGGGCCGAGTGCTTTGCGGCCTGGTCAAACGCATAGCTCCGGAGCTCGAGTGCCTGCCGTGCGGCGACAGGGCGGGGCTGGAAAAAGTCCTTGCACGCCTTTCTGGGGGTGGTGTAACATGAGACTTGCCGGCAAGACGGCCCTCGTGACGGGCAGCACCCGCGGCATCGGCTTGGCGATTGCACGCCGGTTGGCGGCTGAAGGTGCGGCCGTTGCCCTGCACGGGCGCAGTCCCGAACACGCGGAAGCGGCCGCGGCGGAGCTGCGGGCCCAAGGGTTCACGGCGGACGGCTTCGGTGCCGACTTGACCGACGGAGCCCAGGCCGAAGCCCTCGTCGAGCAGGTACTGGAGCGGTTTGGCCAGCTGGATATTTTGGTCAACAACGCCGGCGCGACCCGGGACACGCTGTTCGTCCGCATGAAGCCGGAAGACTGGCAGTACGTGCTGGATATCAACCTGCAGGGCGTGATGCATTGCACCAAGGCGGCCGTCCGGCACATGCTCCGGCGCCGCTCGGGGCGAATCATCAACATCTCGTCCGTGGTTGCCCTGACGGGCAATCCAGGACAGACCAACTACACGGCGGCCAAAGCGGCCGTCATCGGTTTCTCCCGAAGTCTCGCCAGGGAGCTGGCGACCCGCAACATCACGGTCAACGTCGTGGCGCCAGGGTATATCCAGACCGACATGACCGGCCAGCTTAGCCAAGAACTGCAGGAGAAATACATCGCCCAGATTCCCATGGGGCGCGTCGGGGAGCCCGACGACGTGGCGCACGCCGTCGCGTTCCTGGCCAGTGATGAGAGCAAGTACATCACCGGGCACACTCTCGTGGTGGACGGCGGGCTCGCGATGGGGTAATTACGCCTGTGGAACAATGAAGCGGAGTCGCGTTGGACAAGGAGGTGAGGGTCGGGTGGACGTGTTGGAGCAAGTCAAGAAGATCGTCGCCGAACGCCTGGGGGTCGATGTGGACGAGATCACGCCGGAGTCGTCCTTTGTGGATGATCTGGGGGCCGACTCCCTGGACGTGGTGGAGCTGGTGATGGCCTTTGAGGAGGCCTTCGACCTGGAGATCCCGGACGAGGACGTGGAGCAGATCGCGACGGTACAGGACGCCGTCGCCTACATCACGGAGCGCCGGGAGCAGGCCGACTGAGCCGCCGGGCAAGACTTCGCACAGCGCGCCGCATCCGGCGCGCTTCTGCTATGTGCACACATGATTCCCGCCGTTGGCCCGCGGGACCGGGGAGGTGGTGGCATGAAACGTCGCGTGGTCGTGACGGGCATCGGCGCAATCACCCCTGTCGGCATCGGCAAAGAAGCCTTGTGGGACGCCCTCGCGCGCGGCGTTTCCGGGATCGGTCCCATCACGCGTTTTGATGCCGCGGACTATCCCACCCGTTTTGCGGGCGAGGTCCGGGACTTTGACCCCGCCCAGTTCATGGATCGCAAGGACGCTCGCCGGTTGGACCGGTTTATCCAATACGCATGGGCAGCAACCCGCATGGCGCTGGAGGACGCCGCCTTGGAGCCGGCCAAGGTGGACGGTGAGCGCATGGGCGTACTCATCGGCTCCGGCATCGGAGGCATCGAGTGGCTGGAGCAGCAGGTCCGAGTGCTGGCCGATCGCGGCCCCGACCGGGTCAGCCCGTTTCTGGTGCCGATGATGATCCCCGACATGGCTGCAGGCTACGTGTCAATCCAGATCGGCGCCAAGGCGCACAACGCCTGCACGGTGACCGCCTGCGCGTCAGGCACCAATGCGATCGGTGATGCGGCCCGGATCATCGAACGGGGCGACGCCGATGTGATGATTACAGGCGGCAGCGAGGCGTCGGTGACGCCTGTGGCGCTCGCAGGATTCAGCGCGGCCCGGGCGCTGTCCACCCGCAACGACGATCCACAGCGGGCGTCCCGTCCCTTTGACAAAGAGCGGGACGGGTTTGTGCTCGCGGAAGGCGCTGGGATTCTAATCCTCGAAAGCCTTGAGCACGCCCGGGCCAGGGGGGCGCGCATCTACGGCGAGGTGGCGGGTTACGGGTGCACCGGCGATGCGTACCACATCACCCAGCCGGCGCCCGAAGGCGACGGTGCGTACCGGGCCCTGCGGCTTGCCCTTGCCGACGCTGGCGTGCAGCCCGAAGAGGTCGACTACATCAATGCCCACGGTACGTCCACCGAGTACAACGACTACTTCGAAACGCTGGCCATCAAGCGGGCGTTGGGCGAAGCCGCCTACCGCGTGCCGGTAAGCTCCACGAAGTCCATGACGGGTCACCTCCTGGGAGCGGCGGGAGCGGTGGAGGCCATTACGTGCCTCCTGGCCATGGAGCGCGGGCTCATTCCGCCCACCATCAACTACGAGGTGCCCGATCCCGGCTGCGACCTCGATTACGTGCCCAACGAGGCACGACCGGCGGAAGTGGCTGTCGCCGTATCCAATTCGTTTGGTTTCGGCGGCCACAACGCTGTCCTCGTCCTGCGCCGGCTCCGGTGACGCGCGGAGGGGTTTGACCGTGGAGCCGAAGCCGGATCTGGGTTCGGAGCCAAGCGAGGCGCCTGATCCTACGCCCAGCGGCGAGGAGGGGCTGGCCGGGCTGGAGGAGGTACTCGGCGTACCGCCCCGTCCGGCCGCCCTCTTCTTGGAGGCCTTTACGCATCCGTCCTACGCCCACGAGCAGCCTGATCCGCGGCCTGCCCACAACCAGCGGCTCGAGTTCTTGGGCGACGCGGTGGTGGGCTTGGTGGTGGCCCACGAGCTGTGGCGGCGGTTTCCGGACTTGCCGGAGGGAGAACTGACCAGGCGGCGCATCGCGGCGGTAAATCGCACCGCTCTCGCCGCTGCCGCCCGGCGCATCGGGCTTGCCCGCTGGCTCCGCCTGGGCCGGGGACACGAACGCAGCGGCGGGCGTGGACAGGCAGGGACACTGAGCGACCTATTTGAGGCCGTGGTAGGAGCCTTGTTTGCGGCGTACGGTTTGCCGGCCGCGGAGGAGTTTGTGCTGCGGAGCCTGGGCGGCGACTTGGAGGGCGACCGCGGGTCGGCCTCCAACGACGGCGACCCCAAGACAGAGCTGCAGGAGCTCTTGCAGGCGCTCGGACCGGAAACGCCTGCGTATGAACTCATGGCCGTGGAAGGACCACCCCACGCTCCAACGTTTACATGTGCCGTCACCTGGCGAGGGCGGCGAATCGGCGTCGGGCAGGGCGACAGCAAGAAGGCGGCCGAACAGGCTGCAGCCGCCGCAGCCTTGCGGGCGCTTTCGCACGGCTCAGGAGGGGCCGTCCCGCCCACCGGCGACCCGGCCGGTCAACCCGGCACGGCCGGCTAGAACGTCCGCTGCAACCCTACGACTCGACCGAGCACGGCCGCTCCCTGGGCGCGCCCATACGCCCCGGGCAAGCTCAGCGGCCGGCCGTTCACGGGGTGGACGAAGAGCGGTGGATGGGCCAGGTAAATACGGCACAGGATCGGCACGCCCGTTCCCGCTTTGACCACCACCAGATCGCCGTTTCCGGGACGCTGGCCCGGGTCAACCAGCAGGACGTCGGAACGCTCGACCAGTGGGCGGTATTCGTCCGACGAGATGGTGAGGGCAAACGCGCCGTGGCTGACCGCCTGGGTCGTCACCACGTATTCCCCGGCGGCGCCCTGTGAGCGATCGCCGGTGGGCACCAGCGGCACCTCGCTCACCCGGCCTGCACGGGAGGGACGCGTTCCTTCCGGCGCGGCCGCCACGGCGTAGGCGCCTGTCAGAACCGCCGTACGGAACTCCTTTAGCCCTGCGAAGCCCGCCTTGCGGAGCCAATAGTACACGCTGCGCTCCTGGGCGAACCCCAGCAAGCGCGCGAGCTCCTGGCCGGTCACCGAAGGCCGGGCGAGAATTATCTCCGCCATGCGGTCGACGTGTCGGTGGCGATCGCTCATGGCTCCTTCAGTTGGTCATGGCAAGCTCGAAACCTTTACAGCAAACCTGTCAACAATGCGTGCGGTGCGGGTGGGATGGTACATAAATCGAGTACTCGCTCCGGCGGTGCCGGCGATGATGACCTGAATCCTCAAATGAAAAGGAAGCATTCGCGGGTGGGCGAATATATTGGACGAAGATTGGATGAGTCACGGTAAGACGTTCGGGCGGGGCACACCCACCGAAGGAGGAGACGCCGACCATGGAAGTCCTAAAGGTTTCCGCTGCATCCAAGCCCAAGTCCGTTGCCGGCGCCCTAGCCGCCGTCCTACGGGAGAAAGGGATAGTCGAGATCCAGGCGGTCGGGGCTGGCGCTGTCAACCAGGCCGTCAAGTCCATTGCCATCGCCCGCGGCTTTGTGGCGCCCAACGGCATCGACCTGGTGTGCGTGCCGGCGTTCAGCGAGATCGAGATTGACGGCGAGGAGCGCACCGCCATCCGTTTCATCGTCGGCCCCCGCTAAACGGGCCGCGGACCGGCCTGCCTTCGCCGCGCCTCGCGTCATACTCCCCCAAGACAAGCCATAGAT